>JBKPSK010000022.1:0-19310 GCA_046734995.1 Pseudomonadota bacterium | reverse complement strand
GCCGGCAGCCGCGACGTCAGCCAAGGGCGGCGCTTCGATGGCGCTTCCCGCCAAATCCAAGGACTCTCCTTCCGCCCGATGAACGCCCCCACGCCCGCTCTCGTCGCACGGCCCGAGCGGCTTCGTCTCGTCGGACAACGGCGCCAGGTCCTGGCGGTGATGCATCAGCGGCTGATGTTCGCGATGATCGTCTATTTCGGCATCATCGCGCTTATCGCCCTCCGGATATTATGGCTGGCGGCGTTCGGCGACCATGCCGGGCGCAAGGAGGGCGTCACCGCCCTCGTTCCCGAGCGCGGCGATATCGTCGACCGCGAAGGCCACCCGCTGGCGCGGACGATCGACGCCTGGACCATCTCGATCCACCCGTCGAAGGTGATCGGCAGCAAGCTGGATCTGGCGCGCAGCCTGGCGCGGCTGATGCCCGAAAACGACGAGGCAGCCTATTTCGCCATGCTGCGGTCGGACAAGCCGTTCCATTACCTTCGCCGCCGCGCACCGCCTGGGCTCGTGCAGGCGGTGAACGCCCTTGGCGAGCCCGGTCTTGCCATCGACCGAGAGCCCGACCGGCTCTATCCCCAGACCAGCCTTGCCGCTCATGTCATCGGCTATACCGACATCGACGGTCACGGCACGGCCGGCGCCGAGCGCGCCTTCGATCAACGGCTGGCCGACCCGGGGCTGCGCGGCGAGCCGCTAACGCTCTCGATCTCCAGCCGTGTCCAGCAGGCGCTGGAAAATGAGCTCAATCTGGCGATGACCGAATTCTCGGCGATCGGCGCCGCCGGAGTCGTCATGGACATCCACACCGGCGAGGTGCTGGCGATGACTTCGCTGCCGCAGCTTAATCCCAATGTCGCGGGGATGGCCTCGCCGGAAGCGCGCTTCAACCGGGCGACGCTTGGCGTGTATGAGCTTGGTTCGACCTTCAAGCCGTTCACGGTGGCGATGGCGATGGACTCCGGCGTCATCAAGTCGTTCGGCCAGATGTATCCTTGCCCGGACGAGCTGCACGCCTACGGCCAGACCGTCCACGACACTCACCCCTTTGGGCGGGCATGCTCGGTCGCCGAGATCATGAAGGAAAGCTCCAACATCGGCACGGCGCAGATCGCCGACCAATTGGGCCGCGACCGGCAGAAGTCGTTCCTGAAGAAAATGGGCTTCCTCAATCCCGTTGCCATCGAATTGAAGGAGAAGGGCCGCACGCTGACCCCGGGAAACCGCTGGGGCCCGTTCGAGACCATGACGGTCGGCTTTGGCCATGCGGTGGCAGTGACGCCGCTGCACCTCGCCACCGGCTACGCCACCTTGTTCAACGGCGGCATCTATCGCCCGGCGACCATCCTCAAGGTCGATCGCAGCCATGCCGTCGGCAAGGGTCACCGCGTGTTCAGCGAGGATACCAGCTACAAGATGCGCGCGCTGTTGCGGCTGGTGGTCATGGAAGGCACCGGCAAGAAGGCCGATGCGCCGGGCTACCGCGTCGGCGGCAAGACCGGCACCGCCGAGAAGCTGATCGGCGGCCATTATTCGTCGGCCGCGGTTGTCACCAGCTTCGCGGGTGTGTTCCCGATGGACGAGCCGCGCTATGTGATGGTCGTGATGCTCGACGATCCCAAGGCGACCGCCAATACCTACGGATTTCATACCGCCGGCTGGAACGTTGCGCCGGTCGTGTCGCGGACGATCAGCCGAATCGCCCCGATGCTCGGGATCCGGCCCGACAAGCGCCGCGAGCCGAACATGGCCGAGGTCCTACCCTTCGTCCACGAGGAGCATTGATCACATGCTCCTGGGTGACCTGGCGGGCGTCATTAGCGATTCCCAGGTGACGGGCTTTGCCATCGACCATCGCAAGGTGGTGCGCGGTAATGTCTTCGGCGCATTTCGCGGCAGCCGCTTCAATGGCGAGGATTTCATTCCCGACGCCATTGCCAACGGTGCGGTCGCCGTAGTGGCGCGTCCAGAAGCGAAGGTTGAGGGCGTGCCGCACCTCGCCGACTCGGAGCCGCGGGCGCTGTTCGCCCGGCTGGCGGCGAAATATTTCGCGCCCTTTCCGGAGGTGATCGTCGCCGTCACCGGCACCAACGGCAAGACCTCGACCGTTGAGATGACCCGCCAGATGTGGCGCATGGCCGGCCACCGCTCCGCATCGATCGGCACTTTGGGTGTCACTACCGCCGACGAGCAGGTGAAGACCGGCCTGACGACGCCCGACATCGTAACCTTCCTCAACAATATCGCGGGCCTCAAGCGAATGGGCATCAGCCATGTCGCTTTTGAGGCTTCGAGCCACGGCCTCGACCAGTATCGGGCCGAAGGCATGCCGGTGGCTGCGGCGGCGTTCACGAACTTCTCCCGCGACCATCTCGATTACCATCCCGACATGGACGGCTATTTCGCGGCCAAGATGCGGCTGTTCGACGAGGTGGTCGACGCGGACGGCACCGCAGTAGTCTGGACCGGCGATCCGAAGTCGCAGGAAGTCATCGGCCATGTGCAGCGGCGCGGCCTGAAACTGATCACCGTTGGCCCAGAGGCGGAGACGATCGCGCTGGTCAGCCGCGCGCCGACCCCGCTCGGTCAGTCCCTGGTCATCCGCTTCGAGGGGAAGGAACATAAGCTCAGCCTGCCGCTGATCGGCGCCTATCAGGCGGCGAACGTGCTTGTCGCCGCAGGGCTGGTGCTGGCGACCGGCGGCAAGTGGGCCACGACCCTGTCGGCGATGGGCCGGGTGGCGCCGGTACGCGGGCGGCTGGAACGGGCGGTAATCAGCCGTGGAGGCGCGCCGGTCTACGTCGACTATGCCCATACGCCCGACGCGCTGGAGGCAGCGATCGAGGCATTGCGGCCACATGTGAAGGGCAAGCTGATTACAGTATTCGGTGCCGGCGGCGATCGCGACAAGGGCAAGAGAGCGCCGATGGGCGAAGTGGCTGCCAGGCTTTCCGATTTGGTGATCGTCACCGACGACAATCCGCGCGGTGAGGATCCGGCAGCGATCCGCGCCGAGGTCATGCGAGGGGCGACCGGCGCGACCGAGATTTCCGGCCGCCGCGAGGCCATCGCCGAGGCCATCCGCCTCTCCGGCCCGGACGACATCATCCTGCTTGCCGGCAAGGGCCATGAGACCGGCCAGATCATCGGAAGCCAAGTCTTTCCGTTCGATGATGCCGAAGTAGCCCGGGAGTGCGCGGCGTGAGGCGGCTCTGGACCAGCGCGGAGATTGAGGCCGCAACGGGCGGTAATGCGAGCGCGGCGTTCGACGTCGCGGGCGTCACCTTCGACAGCCGCGAGGTCGGACCGGGGGACCTGTTCGTCGCCATGCCGGGCACGGTCCATGATGGCCACAGCTTTGTGGCCAAGGCGTTCGCGGCTGGCGCGGCGGGGGCAGTCGTGTCGCGGCGCGTCGACGGCCCGCACGTGCTGGTCGAGGACGTCGCGGCGGCCCTGACCGCGCTCGCGGTGGCCGCGCGGGAGAGGATGGGCGGCACCGTCCTTGGCGTCACCGGCTCGGTCGGCAAGACCAGCACCAAGGAGGCACTTGCCGCCGCGCTCGAGCGCGGCCGCGGGGGACCAGTCCATAAATCGGTCAAAAGCTACAACAACCATACCGGCGTGCCGCTTAGCCTCGCGCGCATGCCGCGCGGTGCCGCTTTTGCCGTGCTGGAAATGGGCATGAACAATCCCGGCGAGATTGCGGCACTGGCCAGGCTGGTGCGGCCGCACGTCGCTATCGTCACGGCGGTCGCCTCGGCGCATATCGAGAATTTGGGCTCGATCGAGGCCATCGCCGACGCCAAGGGCGAGATTTTCCAAGGGCTCGAGGAAGGCGGCACCGCCATCATCCCCGAAGACAGCCGCCAGCGCGACCGGCTTGTGCGGGCCGCCCGAGACAAGGCCGACCGGGTCGTCACCTTTGGGCTCAGCCAGGACGCCGATGTTACCGCGCTGCATGCTGTCCGATCGGACGATGGCGGCTATCTCATCACCGCGCGACTGCTGAAAAGCGAGCTGACCTATACGTTGTCGCAGCGAGGCGAGCATTGGGTGACCAATAGCCTTGCCGTGCTGGCGGCGGTCGAGACGGTCGGCACCGACCTCGCCGCGGCCGGGCTGGCGCTGGCCGACATGAGCGGTCTGAAGGGCCGCGGCGAGCGCCATTCGATTCAGCTTGATGGCGGCGAGGCCTTGCTGATCGATGAAAGCTACAATGCCAATCCGGCAAGCATGGCGGCGACGCTGAAAAGCCTTGGGTCGGAGGAAGCGACGCGCCGGATCGCCGTGCTCGGGCCGATGCGCGAGCTGGGCGAGCATGCCGACCAATTGCACGCCGGCCTCGCCGAGCATGTGCGCGGCGCAAGGGTCGACCGGCTGATTTTGCTCGGCGAAGACATGGCGCCACTGCACAATGCATTGGGCGGGCAGGTGCCGACGGACCGCGTCGCGACGACCGACGAGGCCAGTGACTTGCTGCGGTCAATCCTGCGACCGGGCGATGTCATATTGGTGAAGGCGTCGAACAGCGTCGGGCTTGCGCGGCTGGTGGAAAGAGTGACAGGGGACTCGGCGAAATGCTCTACCTGATCGCCGAGCAGCTCGGGTTTCCCGGCCTCCTCAACCTCATCCGCTACATCAGCTTCCGCGCCGGCGCGGCGAGCGCCACCGCGTTGTTGATCGGCCTGCTGCTCGGCCCGGCGTTCATCCGCTGGCTGCGCGCCAAGCAGGGCAAGGGCCAGCCGATCCGCGCCGACGGCCCGCAGAGCCACCTCGCCAAGCGCGGGACGCCGACCATGGGCGGGCTGCTGATCCTTATTTCCGTTGCGATTTCGGTGCTGTTGTGGATGGATCTCGCCAACCCCTATGTCTGGGCATGCCTGCTGGTTACCGGCGGCTTCGGCCTGATCGGCTTCCTCGACGATTACGACAAGGTGAAGAAGGCCCACCATGCCGGGCTAAGCGGCCGCATGCGGCTGTTCCTGGAATTCGCCATTGCCGGCTTCGCCACCTGGCTGATGGTGCGGAACGGCGGCACCCATTTGTTCCTGCCCTTCATCCAGGGGCCGGTCGCCGATCTGGGCTGGGCCTATATCGCCTTCGGCGCCTTCGTCATCGTCTCATTTGGCAATGCCGTGAACCTGACTGACGGGCTCGACGGGCTTGCCACCATGCCGGTGATCATCGCCGCCATGGCCTTCCTGCTCATCTCCTACCTCGTCGGCAACGTGAAGTTCGCCGAATATCTCGGCATCCCGCATATCGACGGAGCGGGCGATCTGACCGTGCTGCTGCTGGCGATCATCGGCGCCGGACTTGCCTTCCTCTGGTTCAACGCGCCGCCGGCGGCGGTCTTCATGGGCGACACCGGCAGCCTGGCGCTGGGCGGGGCGCTCGGCGCGGTGGCGGTGGCGACCCACCATGAGTTCGTGCTGGTGATCGTCGGCGGGCTGTTCGTGCTGGAGGCGGCGTCTGTCGTCATCCAGGTCTTCTTCTACAAGCGCACGGGAAAACGCGTCTTTCGCATGGCGCCGATCCACCATCATTTCGAGCATATGGGCTGGAGCGAGCCAACGGTCGTCATCCGGTTTTGGATCATCAGCTTCGTGCTGGCGCTTGCCGGGCTCAGCACGCTCAAGCTCAGGTGATCACGGCCAGAGCCTTCGCCGGCAAGCATTACGCGGTCTACGGGCTGGCGCGGTCGGGCGTCGCCACGGTCGAGGCGCTGCTGGCGAGCGGGGCCAAGGTGACCGCGTGGGATGATCGGCTGCTTCCCGGCGAAGGCCGGGATCCAGGCCGATGCGAAGCAGCGGTTCCCGCTGCCCTGGGCCCCGGCCTCCGCCGGGGAACAGAAATTGCCAACCTCAACGAAGTCGACCTCAGCCAATTCGACTCCCTTGTCGTCACGCCAGGGCTGCCGCTGAACAGGCATCCGATCGCCCAACGCGCCTGCGGGGCCGGCGTGGAAACCATCGGCGACATCGAGTTGTTTGCCCGCGCCCGGCCCGAGCTGCCGCCGCACAAGGTGGTCGGCATCACCGGCACCAACGGCAAGTCCACGACCACCGCGCTCGTCCACCACATCCTCAAGACTGCGGGCGTACCCAGCGCTATGGGCGGCAATATCGGCCTGCCGATCCTTGCCCAGGACCCTCTGCCAGAAGGCGGGGTCTATGTGCTTGAGCTGTCGAGCTACCAGATCGACCTGACGCAGAGCCTCGACTGCGACATCGCCGTGCTGCTCAACATCACCCCCGATCACCTCGACCGGTACGAGAGCTTTGAAGCATATGCGGCATCAAAGCAGCGGCTGTTCGAAATGATGTCCGACTGGAATATTCCTGTGCTCGGCAGGAGCGATTCCGTCGATCAATCAGATTGGCCTGCACTCCAAGGGCCTCACAATGCGCAGAATGCGATCGCCGCGACGGAAACGTGCGAAGCGCTTGGCCTGGACGAGGACGTGATTGAGCGAGGGCTCCGCACCTTCCCCGGCCTTCCCCATCGCATGGAGCGTATCCGCGAGAAGGATGGCGTCACCTTCGTCAACGACAGCAAGGCGACCAATGCCGAAGCGGCGGCGCCGGCGCTGGCGGCTTATCCGAAGGTTCGTTGGATCCTCGGCGGGCAGGCGAAGTCGGACAGCCTCGGCGATACCGCCGCGCAGCTCGGCCATGTCGTCAAGGCCTATACCATCGGCGAGGCGGGGCCGATGTTCGCTCGGCTGCTGCGCGCGGCGGGAGTCGCTGTCGAGGAATGCGAAACGCTTGAAAATGCGACAAAACGCGCCGCGGCGGATTCACAAGCCGGCGAGGTTGTTCTACTCTCGCCTGCAAGCGCCTCGTTCGACCAATTTCGCGACTTCGAGGCGCGCGGGGACCGGTTCCGCGAGCTGGTGGAGGGGCTATGACGGCGGCAGGACTATCGAGATCGATCAAGGCCAAGGCCGAGCTGCTCGACCCGAGCCGCTACGGCCGCTCCGACCGCTCGCCGCTCGGCCGCTGGTTCTGGGAGATCGACCGGGTGCTGCTGCTGCTGATCGCCGTGCTGATCGGCATCGGCCTGATCGCCGTCGCCGCCGCTTCGCCCGCCGCCGGCCAGCGCTATTCGGGCGGCAACGTCCGCTTCAACGAGCTGCATTATTTCTACCGCCAGCTGGTGTGGATTGCCGCCTCGCTGCCGGTGATGGTCGGCATTTCGATGATGCCGCGCGCGCGCCTGCGGCGCTGGTCGATCGCCGGGGCGGTGATGTTCCTGGTGCTGTTGGCCGTGGTTCCGGTCTTCGGCGAGGAGAAGAACGGCGCGGTGCGCTGGATCAACATCGGCGTCGGCCAGCTGCAGCCGTCGGAGTTTTTGAAGCCGTTCTTCGTCGTGGCGCTGGCTTGGCTGCTCAGCCTCAAGCACGGCGACAAGAGCCTGCCCGTCTTCTCCGTGTCGGCGGTCCTGACCGGGATCGTGGCGTTCCTCCTGATGCGCCAGCCGGACTTCGGATCGACCATCATCTTCGCCAGCGTCTGGATGGCGATGCTGGCGCTGGCGGGGATGCGAATGAAGCTGCTGCTGGCGCTGGGCGCAGCGGCGGTGGTCGGGGTCGTCGTCGCTTATTTCACCTATGACGTGGCGACGGCGCGCATCGACGGCTTCCTGTTCGGCCAGGGCGATACATTCCAGACCGACAATGCGATGCGGACGCTGACCGCCGGCGGGCTGTTCGGCATGGGGCCGGGCGGCGGCACGCGCAAGTTCGGCCTGCCCGAGCCGCATACCGACTACATCTTCTCGGTGATCGGCGAGGAGTTCGGCCTGATCGCCTGCCTCGCCATCGCCTGCCTGTATTTGGCCATCGTCGGTCGGGTGCTGGTCAAGTTGCTCGACGAGGAATCGCCGTTCGCGATCCTGGCCGCGGCCGGCCTCGTCATCCAATTCGGCTTGCAGGCGCTGATCAACATGGCGGTCAACGTCCAGATCGCCCCGTCCAAGGGCATGACCCTGCCGTTCATTTCCTATGGTGGCAGCTCGATGCTGGCGCTCTCGATCGGCATGGGATTGCTGCTCGCCTTCACCCGCAGAAATCCCTATCTGACCCGCTCGCCCTATGTCGTGAAATGGACTGGAGAGCGCGCGCTTTCATGAACGTCATTCTGGCGGCCGGCGGCACCGGCGGACATATGGTCCCGGCCCATGCGCTCGCCGCCGAGCTCAAGAAGCGCGGCCATGGCGTCGGCCTCGTCACCGACGAGCGCGGGGCGCGCATCCCTGGCCTGTTCGAGGACGTGCCGATCCATGTCCTGCCAGCGGGGCGGATCGGCGGCGGGCCGATCGCCTGGCTGAAGGCCGGCTTCTCCGTTCTCGCCGGGCGGCGGGAGGCGAAAAAGCTCTACCGCCAGTTCCGGCCGGACGCGGTGGTCGGCTTCGGTGGCTATCCCGCCTTCCCGGCCTTGCTCGCGGCCAGCTCGATGCGGATCCCGACCATCCTGCACGAGCAGAATGCGGTGCTCGGGCGGGTCAACCGGCTGCTGGCCGGCGATGCGGCGGCGATCGCGACGGCTTACGACCAGGTCGACCGGCTGAAGCCGCGGCATCGCGGCAAGACCGTGCTGGTCGGCAATCCGGTCCGCGAATCCGTCGCGCGGCTGGGCGAAGCGCCGTTGCCGCCGTTCGACGATTATGCGCCGCTCAAGATCCTCGTCACCGGCGGCAGCCAGGGGGCCTCGGTGCTCGGCCAGGTCGTGCCGGAAGGGCTCGGCGCGCTGGCACCAGCGCTTCGCCATCGGCTGCAGGTCGTCCAGCAGTGCCGGCCCGATGATATCGAGCAGGTCCGCAGCCGCTATGCCGAGCTCGGCATTCCTGCCGAACTGTCGACCTACATCGCCGACATGCCCGACAAGATCGCCGATGCGCACCTGGTCATCGGCCGGGCCGGCGCCTCGACCATCGCCGAACTGACCGCCGCCGGCCGACCGGCAATCCTCATCCCTTTGCCCGGCGCCACCGACGACCACCAGACCGCCAATGCCCGCGAGATGGCCAAGGCCGGCGGTGCGCGGATGATCCCGCAGAGAGAATTCACGGCTGACACCCTAGCCCGTCAGATCGAGGCGCTGGCCGAGGACCCGCAGGCCCTCGCTAATGCGGCCGCCCGCGCCTTGTCTGTCGGACGGCCCAATGCGGCGAGCGACCTCGCCGACCTCGTCGAGCGGATCGCCGGCGGGCTGTCGCCGATCCCGGTCGGGCTGGCCGAAAGGACCCGCGCGGAGGCTCCAGCGATTGGCGTCCCGGCATGATGAAAGCCTTGGGCACCGACCTCGGGGTGATCCACTTCGTCGGCATCGGCGGGATCGGCATGTCGGGCATCGCCGAGGTCATGCACCAATTGGGCTACAGGGTGCAGGGTTCGGACCTGACCGACAGCTACGTCGTCGAGAAGCTTCGCAAGGCCGGCATTCCCGTCGCCATCGGCCACAGCGCCGACAACCTTGGCGATGCCGCAGTCGTCGTCTGCTCGACGGCCATCAAGGACGGGAATCCCGAAGTCGAAGCCGCGGTCGAGCGCCGGCTGCCGCGCGTGCGCCGCGCCGAGATGCTCGCCGAGCTGATGCGCATGCAAAAGACGATCGCCGTTGCCGGCACGCATGGCAAGACGACGACGACATCGATGATCGCCTGCCTGCTCGACGCCGGCGGGATCGACCCGACGGTGATCAACGGGGGCATCATCAATCGCTATGGGTCCAATGCGCGGCTCGGCAAATCCGACTGGATGGTGGTCGAGGCCGACGAGAGCGACGGCAGCTTCCTGCGCCTTGACGGGACGATCGCCATCGTCACCAACATCGATCCCGAGCATCTCGAGCATTACGGCACGTTCGACAAGGCGAAGGACGCCTTCGTCGAGTTCATCGAGAATGTGCCTTTCTATGGCCTTGCCGTCATGTGCGTCGACCACCCTGAAGTGCAGAGCCTGATCGGCCGCATCCGCGACCGGCGGATCGTCACCTATGGCTTCTCCGCACTCGCCGATCTGCGTGCCGACAATGTCGAGGTCGCCGACGGCGGTTCGCGCTTCGACGCGGTCGCATTGCAGCGCGACGGTTCACGGCGGACCATCGAGGGCATCCGCCTGCCAATGCCCGGCCGGCATAATGTGCTGAACGCGCTCGCCGCCATTGCTGTCGGCATGGAGCTTGGCATGGACGATGCGGCCATCGCCCGCGGCTTCGAGAAGTTCGACGGCGTCAAGCGCCGCTTCACCCGCGTCGGCGAGGTGGGTGGTGCAATCGTCATTGACGATTACGCCCACCATCCGGTCGAGATTCGCGCGGTTTTGTCGGCGGCGAGGGAGTCGGCGGAAGGCCGAGTGATCGCAGTTGTCCAGCCCCACCGCTACACGCGGTTGCAGGCCCTGATGGACGACTTCCAGGCCGCCTTCAACGATGCCGACATCGTCATGGTGGCGCCGGTCTATCCGGCCGGCGAGGAGCCGATCGAAGGCGTAGATTCCGCGGCGCTGGCGGAGGGCCTGCGCGCCCACGGCCACCGCATGGTGAAGCAGGTCGACAGCCCCAAGGAACTCGCAGCGAGCCTGCGCGATATTGCCGCAAAGGGGGACATCATCCTCTGCCTGGGCGCAGGCGATATTACGAAATGGGCGGCGGGCCTGGCGGATGGTATCGCTAAAGCGCGGGCGAGGAAGACGTGAGTGGAAAGACAAAAACAACCGTTCGCCCCGAGCCTGTCGAAGGGCTGTCTTTGCCTATCGCCGTTGTGAAGGAAGGACAGGACTTCGACAACCCCGGAATCAGTCCGGGGCCGAACGGAGTGAAAGGAAAGCTCAAGGAGAACGCTCCCCTCGCACCGCTTGTCTGGTTCAAATCGGGCGGCAAGGCGGAATGGCTGTTCGAGCCGGCGGACGAAGCGGACCTGGTAACCTTCCTCACGCAGCTGGATTCGGACGTGCCGGTCATGGCGCTCGGCCTCGGTTCCAACATGATCGTTCGGGATGGCGGCGTGCCGGGCGTGGTCGTTCGGCTCGGCAAGGCATTTTCAAAGATCGAGCGACTGGACGAGGTCACAATAAAATGTGGCGGCGGAGCGAGCGGTATCCTCGTCTCCTCCACCGCGCGCGACGCCGGCATTGCCGGCCTCGAGTTCCTGCGCGGCATTCCTGGTACGGTCGGCGGTTTCGTCCGCATGAACGGCGGCGCTTATGGGCGAGAAGTGCAGGACATCCTCGTGTCATGTCGCGTCGCCCTGCGTGAGGGGACAATCGAAGAATGGCCAGCGGAGCGCCTCGGCTACACCTATCGCCATTCCGATCTGCCGGAAGGCGCAGTGGTAGTTTCCGCGGTCTTCCGCGGTGCGCCAGGCAAGCCGGACGCCATCGGAGCGGAGATGGATGCCATCGCCCGCGCTCGCGAGGAATCGCAGCCGCTCCGCAGCCGCACCGGCGGCTCGACCTTCAAGAATCCGCCGGGCCACAAGGCTTGGGCGCTGATCGATGCGGCGGGCTGCCGCGGCATGATGCTGGGTGGCGCGCAAGTTTCGGAAAAGCACTGCAATTTCCTTTTGAACACCGGAAGCGCGACCTCTAGCGACATTGAGGCGCTCGGCGAGGAAGTCCGCCGTCGGGTGATGAACAAGACCAACATCATGCTGGAATGGGAAATCCAGCGCGTCGGAGTGGCCGAGTGAACAAGGAGCTCAACGTCGTCGTGCTGATGGGTGGGTGGTCGGCCGAGCGCGAGGTGTCGCTGATGAGCGGCAACGGCGTGGTCGAGGCGCTTCAGGCACGCGGCTGGAGCAATGTCACGCCGGTCGATATGGATCGCAACGTCGCGCAGGTCCTGGCCGGCATCCGCCCAGATGTGATCTTCAACGCGCTGCACGGCACGCCTGGCGAGGATGGCACGGTCCAAGGCATGCTCGACCTGATGCAGATTCCCTACACCCACAGCGGTCTCGAAACCTCGGTCATCGCCATCGACAAGGAACTGACCAAGATGGTCCTTGTCCCCGCCGGCATCCGCATGCCAGCGGGCGAAGTCGTAGAGAGTAAGAGCCTCCATTCGGGCGACCCAATGGCGCGGCCCTATGTGCTGAAGCCAGTCAACGAAGGCTCGTCGGTCGGCGTCGCCATCGTCACCGGGGAAAGCAACTATGGCAATCCCATCGGCCGCGAAGTCGAGGGCCCCTGGCTGCATTTCGACCATCTGCTCGCCGAGCCCTTCATCAAGGGCCATGAGCTCACCGTCGCGGTTCTGAATGGGGAGGCGTTGTGCGTCACCGAACTGAAGCCGAAGGTCGGCTTCTACGATTACGACAGCAAATATACAGACGGCCTGACCGAGCATGTCTGCCCCGCGCAAATTCCCGGCAATATCGCGGCGGCGATGATGGACATGGCGGCACGGGCCCACCGGCTGCTGGGCTGCAAGGGCGCCTCGCGCGCCGACTTCCGCTGGGACGACGAGCAGGGCGAGGCAGGCATCTACTTGCTCGAGGTCAACACGCAGCCCGGCATGACTCCATTGAGCCTGGTGCCTGAGCAGGCGCGCCAGCGCGGTATCGACTATGGCGAGCTGGTCGAGCGGCTGATTGCCGAAGCGCTGGAGGGCATTGCGGCGTGAGCGCGGCACATGTCCGACGCGGCTCAGGCGTGGCGAGGCGCAAAGGTTCGCGCGGTGTCTCGGTCCCGAAGAAGATCGTCGACCGGCTGCCGGTGAAGCAGGACAGCGCCAACCGGCTGGCGCGCTGGATGTTCGGTTTGTTCGCTGCAGGTGCCGTCGCTCTGGCTTTGGTCGCGCTCGAGGTGCCGGCGAAAGTCGCCACCGCCGCCGGCGAGGCGGTCGGCGAAGCGGGCTTCAGGGTACGCAGCGTCGACGTTTCCGGCATCCACCGCATGGATAGCCGCCCGGTGTTCCAGATCGCGCTCGACCAGAAGAGCATGGCCATGCCCCTCGTGGACGTGGCCGCTATTCGCGGGCGGCTGCTGCATTACGGCTGGGTCAAGGACGCGCGCGTTTCGCGGCGGTTGCCGGATACGCTCGTCATCGACATCGTCGAGCGCCAGCCGGCGGCCTTGTGGCAGGACGAGCAGAAACTGTCACTGATCGATGCCGAAGGCATTGTCCTCGACCGCGTGCCCATCAGCGCTATGCCGGACCTGCCTTTGCTGATCGGGCCGGGCGCCAATGCCCAGAGCCGCAACCTCGAGGCGCTGCTGGCCGACGTGCCGACGCTGCGCCCGCAGCTGGAATCGGCGAGCTGGGTGGGCAAGCGCCGCTGGGACCTGAATTTCCAGACCGGCGAGACGGTCGCGCTGCCCGAAGGCACGGCCGCGGCGAAGGCGGCGCTTGCAAAGTTTGCCAGGCTCGACAAATCGGCGGGCCTCCTGGGCCGGGGAATCGTCCGCGTCGATCTCAGGATCCCCGGCAAGATGATCGTCCGTCTGCCGCGCGGGCCCGGCGAGCCGATCCTCCCCGAACCGCCGAGCGAAGGCTAGCAGCCAGACCATAATGGCCGATTCCGCTTCGCAGCCCCTGATCACCGCCCTCGACATCGGCTCATCGAAGGTCAGCGCCCTGATCGTCGCGCCCGACGAGGATGGGCGGCTGCGCGTGCTCGGCTCAGGCCAGCGCGAGAGCCGCGGGGTCAAGCGCGGCTATGTCGCCGACGTCGATGCCACCGAGGTAGCCGTCCGCGAGGCGGTCGAGAGCGCCGAGCGCATGTCGGGGGTCACCATCGACGACGTCTGGGCCAGCTTCGGCGCCGGCGGCCTGACCAGCGACATCGCCAATGTCGAGGTTGAGCTCGGCGGCCACCAGGTCGAGCAATCTGATCTCACCGAGCTGCTGCGCCATGGCCGCTCGGCAATCGACCGCGGTGATCGCGTCGTGCTCCATGCCCATCCGGCGCTGTACACGATTGATGGCGTCGAGGGCGTCAAGCAGCCGATCGGCCTCCACGCGAAGCGCCTCGGCGTCGACATCCATGTCATTGCCGCCGAGGCGGCGCCGCTGCGCAATCTCGATTACGTCATTCGCTCGGCCCACCTCGGCGTGCGGGCCATCGTCGCCTCGCCGGTCGCGGCCGCCGTGGCGTGCCTGACCGCCGAGGAGCGCGAGCTTGGTGTCGCTTTGGTCGAGCTTGGGGCAGAAGTGACCAATGTCTCGCTCCATGCCGGCGGCATGCTGGTCGGCCTTCGTTCGATCCCCCTGGGCGCGCGCGACATCAGCGACGACATTGCCTGCGCTTTCGGCGTCCAGCGCCGCGACGCCGAGCGGCTGAAATGTTTTTACGGCTCGGCGATGACGAGCCCGCGCGACAATCACGAGATGATCGAGGCCAACCAGATGGGCGCGGAAAGCGGCGCCGAACCGATGCGCATCACCCGCGCGCAGCTGATGACCGTCATCCGCCAGCGGGTCGAGGAGCTGACCAGCCAGATCGACAATGCCTTGAAGACGCTGGGCTTCACCGGCCCGGTGGGGCGGCAGGTGGTGCTGACCGGCGGCGGAGCGGAACTGAAGAACATCGCCGATTACATGCAGGGCGTGCTGGGCCGCGCGGTGCGGGTAGGACGCCCGAAGACGATCACCGGCCTGCCCGATGCCCACAGCGGCCCGGCCTTCACGACCCTGGTCGGGCTGGCAATGCTCGGCGCCGGAGGACGTGGGGACTTGCGCGACCTGGCGCTCGGCGCGGTGGTCGACAGGAAGCCGCAACACGGGTTCATCGGGCGGCTGGTTGCGGCAATGAAGGGCGGATTTTAGTCCAAGCAGGGGGCAGGATGGCGACGGCGGCGGTGAAGGCTCGCACTGCGGGCAACACATTGATTCTGCTCCTCGGCGCGGCGGGCTTCCTCAACTACGTCGACCGCGGGGCGATCGCGGTGGCGGCGCCGGTGATGAAGGGCGAGCTCGGCCTTTCCGCCACCAATTTCGGCATCGCTGTCTCTGCCTTCTTCTGGGTGTATGCCCCGGTGCAGCTGCTTGTCGGCTGGCTGTGCGACCGTTTTTCCGTCTACAGGATGATCGCCGGCGGCATCCTGTTATGGGCGGCGAGCACCCTGTTGATGGGTTTCGCTGGCGGCTTCACCTCGCTGCTCGTCCTGCGCGTCATGCTCGGCGTCGGCGAGAGCATCGCCTTTCCGGGCACTTCGAAGGTCATTGCCCGGCACGTCCCGCCGGACCGGCGCGGAATCGCCAATGCCGCGGTCGCCGCCGGGATCGCGCTCGGGCCCGCGGCGGGGACACTGATCGGCGGCTATATTGTCGCCGGCTGGGGCTGGCGGGCAATGTTCATCCTCTTCGGCCTGGCGACATTGCTTTGGATGGCGCCGTGGCAGCGCGTCGCGCGGACGCTGACCGTGCCGGCGCATGAAGCCTCGGACCAGCGCGTGCCGATCCGCGCGGTCCTGTCGAAATGGCCATTGTGGTCGATGGGCATCGTCCATGCCGCCGGCAATTACTGCTTCTATTTCCTGCTCGCCTGGCTGCCGCTTTACCTGGTCCAGTCGCGCGGCCTGTCGATCGTCGAGATGACCTGGCTCGCCTCATTGGGTTATGCGGTTCAGGCGGTCTGCGCGCTCGGCTATGGCCATTGGTCCGACCGCTGGACGCAGTCCGGCCGGTCCGAGGCCTTCATCCGCCGCTGGATGATGGTCGCCAGCCAGCTGCTCGCCGCCCTTGCCATCTGGGGCATCAGCCAGGCGGACGGACGCGCGGCACTGGCGATGTGGCTTTGCCTGGCCGGAGCCGCGTCGGCGTCGCTGTCGCTTAACCTCTATGCCATCGCCCAGATGTTTTCGGGTCCGCGCGCGGCAGGAACCTGGATCGGCGCCCAGAATGCGATCGGCAATCTGTCGGGCATTTTCGGGCCGATTATCACCGGCGTCATCGTCGACCGCGCCGGCTATCTGAGCGCCTTCCATCTGACGGCGGCGATCGCGGCGATCGGTGCGGGCTGGTGGGCATTTGCCCTGCCGCAGATCCACCAAGTCGAATTCGACCGGCGTCAAGGTTAACCGCGCCGGCCCGAAAACGGACTTGTGCCATTTTGAATCATGGTGAGTCGCCGGGGCCACGATCCACTGTTTTTTTCATCACGGTTAACTTTTTCGCTTGGCATGCGACTCGCAATGATTCAAAGATTCATGCTGGAAGTTCAATGCACTTAAGTGCGGGGGAGGGGTTGGGCCCATGAGCATCGATTTTGTCCGGCCGGAGGTCGACGAACTTCGACCGAGGATCAGCGTCATCGGGGTCGGCGGCGCCGGCGGCAACGCCATCGCCAACATGATCCGCCGGGACGTGCAAGGTGTCGATTTCATCGTCGCCAACACCGACGCCCAGGCCCTCAATACTTCGTCGGCGGACAGGCGGATCCAGCTTGGCCTCAAGATCACCCAAGGGCTCGGTGCGGGTTCGCGGCCCGAGATCGGGCGCGCCGCGGCGGAAGAGACGCTCGAGGAGATCGAGCGGGCGCTCGACGGCGCCCACATGTGCTTCATCGCCGCCGGCATGGGCGGCGGCACCGGCACCGGCGCCGCGCCGGTCATCGCCAAGGCCGCGCGCGACAAAGGCATCCTCACCGTCGGCGTCGTCACCAAGCCCTTCGCCTTCGAAGGCGCGCGGCGCTCGCGCTCTGCCGACGCCGGCATCAGCGAGCTGCAGCAGCATGTCGATACGCTGATCGTCATCCCGAACCAGAATCTGTTCCGGCTCGCCAATTCGGAGACGACGTTTAAGGAAGCGTTCGAAATGGCCGATGAGGTGTTGCAGCAAGGCGTTCGCGGCATCACCGATCTGATGGTCATGCCGGGCCTCATCAACCTCGACTTCGCCGACGTCCGCTCAGTGATGGGCGAAATGGGCAAGGCGATGATGGGCACGGGCGAGGCCGCCGGCGAGAATCGCGCCATCGAGGCCGCCGAGAAGGCTATTTCGAACCCGCTGCTCGACGGCGTCAGCATGAAGGGCGCCAAGGGCGTCATCATCTCGATCACTGGCGGCGAGGACATGCGCCTGATGGAGGTCGACGAGGCTGCGAGCCATATCAAGGAGCTGGTTGACCCCGATGCGAACATCATCTGGGGCTCGGCCTTCAATGATGATTTGGGCGGCAAGATCCGAGTATCGGTGGTCGCTACCGGCATCGAGGCGGAAGCCAGCAGTCAAGCGCAGCCGGGCAAGGTGTTCAGCTTCCCGGGCCGCAACACGGCATTGCCGACGCTGGCCGTGACGCCGGCGGCCCGCGCGCCCGAAGCCGCGGCTGAGCAGGAAGAGCCGCTCGAGCTCGGAACCGACGACGAGACGGAAGAGCTGCTGCTCGACAGCGACGACATCCTGACCCAGCCGGTCGGGTCGGCGCCGATCGAGCCGCCTGCGGACGATGACATGGATGTCGAGGCTCCCGTGACGCCGGGCGGCCCGGACGAGGGGCCGAAGGCCGCGCGCGACAGCGGTACCTTGTTCGAGCGCATGTCGAACATCGCGCGCGGCGCTGCCCAGGCGCAAGGCGATGGCGATGAGCCAATGCCGAGCTTCCGCCGGGAGCCGCTCGACATCCCGCGTTTCCTCAACCGGCAGAACAACCAGTAATCGGGTTTCCGCCGGCTCAGGGCAGTTCATCGTTGCGGGGACACGGCTCGCCGCTTGGGGCTTTTCTGTCAGCATTGAGCAAGCTGGGTGCGGGCATGTTCATTTTCATGCTCAAGAGCTTACCCTGCCGCGCCGGCCGCGCGGCGCTCATCATGTCCGCCATCGCGCTGCCGGCATTTCCGGCGGCGGCGCAATATATCGGCGCCGCGCCACCGCCACCGGCGACTCCGCTGCCCGGCACCCTCGAGACGCCCGAGGCCGCGCTGGCGCGCAATGTCCGGCTGATCGCCCTCAATCCGAAGAATTTCACCGCTTTGGTCGCCGCCGGGCGGGCGGCGCTCGCCACCGGCGATGCCCAGGCGGCGGTCGGTTTCTTCGGCCGCGCCGAAGAGGCCAGCCCGCGTAGCTGGCAGCCGCAAGCCGGACTTGGCGCGGCGGCAGTAGCGATGGGCGATCCGCAAAGCGCGCTAACCTATTTCGGCCGCGCCCAGCAATATGGCGCCACGCAGATGCAGATTGCCGTCGACCGAGGGCTTGCCTTCGACCTGATGGGCGAGCAGGCCAAAGCGCAATCGGACTACCGCTCGGCACTCAGCAGCAGCGAAGCCAATGAGGCGCGCCGCCGGCTGGCGCTGAGCCTTGCGATCTCGCGCGACATAAAGGGCGCGGGCGACACTATCGAGCCGCTGCTGGTTCGCCATGACCCTGAGGCGGTGCGGGTCAATGCCTTCATCCTGGCCCTTGCCGGCGATCGCGACGGCGCCCGCCGCACCATCGATTCCACCATGCCCGGCGCCGGCCTGCGCTTCGAACCGTTCTTCAAGATGTTGCCGGTGCTGCGCCCCGATGAAAAAGCGGCCGCAGTTCATCTGGGCATCTTCCCCAAGGATGCTGCCCAACGATACGTCCAGGCCGAGCCGGTGCCGATTTCGCCGGTGGTCTCGATCAGCAACGTTTCCCAGCCGCGCACCGCCTCTTCCGGCCAGAATAAGCCGCGCCAAGAAGCGAAAAAGCCGATCAAGGTCGCCGACGCGCCGCGCCGGGCGGTTCAGGAGGCGCCCCAGCCATCGACCTATATCGCCATGGTCAGGCCGTCGCTCGATCCTTCCCGCTATGCCTCGACCCGCCGGCCAAAGACCCAGAGCAACGCTGCGAAGAAGCCGGATTCGGCTGATTCCGAACCGGAGCCTCGACCGGGCGGCAGACTTGATGACATCGCCAGGCTTCTGAGTGAGACGGACGCGGCCGCCGTCAGCAGTGAGCCGATCGAGCAGGTCGCGCAGGCGCAGCCCCAAGAGGCGCCGCCTGAGCCGGCGTTCACCGAGCCGCCCGTTTCGAAACCGAAGATCGAATCATCGAAGCCGAAAGCCGTCGTCTCCAAGCCGAAGGTCGAAACCGCGAAGAAAGCGGCCGAAGAGAAGAGAAAGGCCGAGAAGCTAGCGGCCGAGAAGAAGGGCAAGAAGGAGTCGGCGAAATCGGGCGTCGCGGGCGCCAACTGGGTACAACTCGCGGGCGGCGCCAACCAGGACCGGCTTGGCATGGAATTTAGGAAGCTCGCCGCCAAGGCAGGCAAGTTGCTCAAGTCGCGCCGCGGCTATGTGACCGACGGCAAGGATTATTTCCGGCTGCTGGTCGGGCCGTTCGCCAGTACCGACGAGGCCCAGGCTTTCGTCAAGAAGCTTGATAAGGCCGGGGTGGACAGCTTTAGGT
>JBKPSK010000021.1:0-2747 GCA_046734995.1 Pseudomonadota bacterium | reverse complement strand
GGTATACGCCTTGGTGACGTCGTCGCGAAGCGGCAGCACTGGCGTCGGCTTGCCGATGAAGGCCGGATCGGGCTTGACCTCGACGTTGGGTCCGACGAGCCGCTGCAACTCGGCCTGGATGGTTGGCGGCTGGGTACCAGGCATCATCCGGCAATTGACGGTCGCGGTAGCCGATTGCGGCAAGGCGTTATCGGCATGTCCCGCCTGGAGCATCGTCGCAACGCATCGCGTCCGCGTCAGCCCGACCTCGGTTTCGCTGGCCTCGATGATGTCGGCTGCCGCGCCATCCTGCTCGTTCGCGAGCCAGCGGCGCATGGCATCCCCGAGCGGCCCGGTTTCCTGCTTCTGGCGCTCGGTGAAATAGGCGCGGGTGGTCGGGTTGAGCTGCGGCGTGAAACGATGGGCCTGGAGCTTTTTGAGCGCGTCGGCGAGGTCGTAAATGGCATTGTCCGGCCGCGGCCGGCTGCTGTGCCCGCCGGGGTTGCGAACGGTGAAGAAATAGCTCTGGTAGACCTTCTCCGCCGCGCCAAGTCCAAAGCCCAGGAGCCGCCCGCTCCGGTCGAACAAACCGGTGTATCCATCGGCATTCAGGACGAATTCCGGATCGAGTTCGCTGCGCCACTCAGTCGACCCCTTGAGCGCGCCATTCTGCATCGTTTCTTCATCGCCGGTGAAGAACAGGATGACGTCGCGCCTGGGCTTGAACCCCGCCGCCTTGAGCTTCAAGATCGCCATCGTCGTCGCGGTCAGGCCGCTCTTCATGTCGGCTGTACCGCGGCCGTAGAAATAGCCGCCTTCCTCGATGAGCTCGAACGGGTCGCGCTCCCAGTCGGCGCGCTTGGCCTCGACCACGTCCATGTGGCCGATGATCATCATCGCCTTGCTGGTCGGCTTCTCGGCCCGCCAGCGAAAGATCAAGGCGGCCGTCTTGTCGCCCGGCAAGCCTTCGTAGGGGACGATCCTGATGTCCTTGGCCGGAAAGCCGCCGGCTTCCAGGTCGGCCGCGATGGCCTCGGCGACGCGCGGCACCAGGCCGCGCCTGACCACGCTCGGCGTTTCGACAATCCGTTCGTACAGGCTGCGGGCCTTCGCCTGCCAAACCGGATCCAGCTTGGTCGGCAAGGTGACCGGATTGGGCGCCGCCAAGGCGGCCGCCGAAAGGCTGGCGAGCAAGGCTAAGGCAATGGCACGCATCGGATGTCCTCTTGGATCGATTGAAAAAAGGCTAGGCCGCGCCATGGCCTTCGGCAAGATAGCCGGCGCTGCGCATCTCCTCGAGCCGGCTGATCGTCCGCTGAAACTCGAAGCTACCGTCGCCTTGCGGATATAGCCCGCCCGGCTCGGCATCGGCCGCGGCCAGCAATTTCACCTTATGTTCGTAGAGAGCATCGATCAGCGTGACGAAGCGCGCCGCTTCGTTGCGCCTCGACGGGCCCATGACGGGAATGCCGACGATGATAATGGTATGAAAGCGCCGGGCGATGGCCAGGTAATCGGCCGCGCCTCTCGGCTCGCCGCACAGCCGCTTGAAGGAGAAGACGGCGACACCCTTGAGGCTCTTCGGGACATGCAACGTGCGGCCGCCGCCGACATCCAGCTCCTCGGACGGCACCTTGGCGCGGTCCTCGACTGGATAATCGGTTAGTTGGAAAAAGGCTCGACTCAAGGCCGCCGTCGCCTCCGGCCCGTTGGGCACATGCCAGGTTGTCACGCCCGCCAGGCGGTCGAGCCGGTAATCGGTCGGGCCGTTGACTGAAATTACCTCCATCTTCGTCTCGACGAGGTCGATGAACGGCAGGAACAATTCGCGATTGAGCCCGTCCTTGTAGAGATCCTTCGGCGGCCGGTTCGACGTCGTCACCACCGCCACGCCTTCGTCGATCAGGGCCGTGAACAGCCGCGACATGATCATGGCGTCGGCGGCGTTGGTGACGTGCATTTCATCGAAGCAGAGCAGCCGCGCTTCCTCGGCCACCGATCGCGCGACCGGCGGAATCGGATCACCCTCTTCGCTCGCACGCGCCCTTCGCAACCTTTGGTCGATATCGAGCATGAAGGCATGGAAATGCACGCGTCGCTTCGGCTCGACGGGAATTTGGTCGAACGCCAAATCCATCAGCATCGACTTGCCTCGCCCAACCCCGCCCCACAGATAGACGCCGCATTCGTGGATCTTCTTCCGGCCGAACAATCGGTCAAGAAGCCCTGGCCCACCGTTGGCAAGCTCGCCCGCCAGCCGATCGAGCGCCTGGACCGCGTGCTTCTGATCGGGATCGGGTCTCAGCTCTCCGGCCGCGACCAGCGCGGCATAGGCCTTACCGACTGGGCCCATTGCGCGTCGCGACCCGCTTCAAGGTGCCGGTAAAACTGTAGCAGGGCTCGCCGTCCTGGACACAGACGCCTTGGACGAACACGTGGCCGCGCGTCTGGCGGACCAGTTCGACCTGGGCATCCAGGGGACTGCCCGCCTTGCCGCGCGCGAGGAAATGCGTGGTGAGGTCGAGTGTCACATAATGGCCCTCGGCCATGCCGGCGCAGCGGCCGCCGGCGAACATCGCCATGTCGATGAAGCTCATGACCGCGCCGCCGTGGATCGACCCGCCCAAGTTCATATGCGCCTCGGTCGGGAACATGCGCACTTCGCCTCGCCTTGGTCCGGCGGGACGGAACAGCAGCCGACCGGTCGCCGCGGCGAACGAGCTCCGCGGGAAATCGCCCCAGCTGTACCAGCCGGGGTGGTCAGGGTC
>JBKPSK010000020.1:0-4348 GCA_046734995.1 Pseudomonadota bacterium | reverse complement strand
GGCATGGTCCGAGTCCGCAACCTGTGGCTGTCGGTCGACCCCTATATGCGCGGGCGTATGAACGACGTGAAAAGCTACGTCCCGCCGTTCGCGCTCGACGCACCGATGGAGGGCGGTGCGGTCGGCGAGGTGGTCGAGAGCCAGGCCGAGGGCTTCGCAGCCGGCGACAAGGTGCTGCATATGGCCGGCTGGCGCGACGAGGCGGTGCTGCCCGCGCAGGTGCTGACGAGGCTGCCGGACATAGGCGTTCCACCGGAGGCGTTCCTTGGCAATATGGGGCTGACCGGCGGCACGGCCTATTTCGGGCTGCTCGAGGCGGCCTCGGCCAAGGCCGGCGACGTGGTCTTCGTCTCGGCCGCGGCGGGCGCGGTCGGCTCGGCGGTAGTGCAGATCGCCAAGGCCAAGGGCATGAGCGTCATCGGCTCGGCCGGCGGCGCCGACAAATGCGCATTCGTCCAATCGCTCGGGGCGGACGCGGTCGTCGATTACAAGGCCCAGCCGATCCTCAAGGGACTGGCGGCCGCCGCACCGCAAGGCATCGACGTCTATTTCGACAATGTCGGCGGCGAACATCTGGACGCCGCCTTCGCCCTCGCCCGCAAGGACTCGCGCTTCGCCATCTGCGGCATGATCGAGGGCTATAATGCCGCCGAGCCGATGTGCTTCAGGTTCATCATGCGGGTGATCGCCATGCGCATCCGCGTCCAGGGTTTCATCTACACCGATTACATGAGCCGCATGAGCGAGTTCCACCGCGACATGGCCGGCTGGATCGCCGAGGGTAAAGTGCGGGAGCGCGATACGGTGATCGACGGGCTGGAGCGAATGCCCGAGGCTTTCCTCGGCCTGTTCACCGGCAAGAACACCGGCAAGATGCTGGTGAAGCTGTGACTGCCCCGCCTCCCCTCAAAGGCATCGACCATGTCGTGCTCTTGGTCGACGACATGGCCCGGGCCACGGCCTTCTACACAAAGGTCATCGGCTGCAGCCTCGACAATGATTTGCCGCAATATGGCATGCGCCAGCTGCGCGCCGGGGCGAACCTCATCGACCTGGTCGACATCTCGACGTCGGAGGGCGCCTGGGCCAAGCCCGAAGTCGCCGGCGGCCGCAACGTCGATCATATTGCCTTGGCGCTCGGCCCAGCCGATCCGGATGCAGTCCGCGCCCACCTTGCCGCCCATCATATCGACATCGAGGAGGAAGGCGACCGGATCGGCGCCGAAGGCGACAGCCTATCCTTCTATATCCGCGATCCTTCAGGCAACCAGATCGAGCTTAGTTTTGAGCCGGCTGCCGTATAGGCACTATCCGGGCGTCCCGCGGCAACCTGAACACCTCGCGCGCGGCGCCCTCGAGAAAAAGCTCCCGGGCATGATCGGCAAGGCCGAGATCGTTAAGCGCGGCCAGACAGTCGCGCGGCGAAATCATTGGCCAATTGGTTCCGAACATCACCCGTCCGGCCCCGTGACCGCGCATGAAGGCGACGAGCTGCTGCGGCAGCCGGGCAAGTGTGTAGGCGGAAGTATCCACGTAGAAGTTGGGAAATTTACGTGCCACCGACAGCGTTTCGTCCATCCACGGAAAGCCGACGTGGCCGCCTACGACGACGAGCTCGGGGAAGTCGAGCAGCACGTCTTCCAGATACGGAATCAGGCGGCCAGGTTCCGAGCGGCAAAGCGGCCCGGTGTGCCCGATCTGCGTGCATAGCGGCAGTCCCGCTTCAATGCAGCTGACGTATACCGGATAATAGAGTCGATCGTTTGGCGGCAGGTTCCAAAGCCAAGGCACCACCCGCACACCCACGAATGCGGGGTTGGCGGCATAGTCCCTGATCGTGCGGACTGCGCCCATGGGATCGCTCAAGTCCACCGTAATCAGGCCCCGCAACCGCGTCGGCGCCTGGGCGACAGCCGCCGCGACGTCATCATTGGTGATGAGCCAGCCGCGCGGACTGCACCAGGCCGACAGGAAGGCGATGTCAACGCCGCCTTCGTCCATGGCGGCCAGCGTCTGTGCCGTGGTCACCACATGCAGGGGCGCCGCCTTCCCGGTCCAGCGCAGCAAGGTGGCGAGCCATGGCTCCTGCATGAATCGGTCGTTAGGCTGCTGGGCCCAGACATCGACGGCACCCATGGCTCGCTCTCCGTTTACTTCACATCGCAAGTATCGACGATTGTGCGATGCTGTCAACACGAGTTAGGAGAGACAGCATGGACCCAGCTGGACGCGAGCGACTCTACCACCTGCTGCAAATGGCAGCGCACCATTTGAAGACACGCGCCGATCGCGACTCTCAGGACGTGGCGGGCGTGACTGCGGCTCAGGCAGCCGCGATGTTCGTGATCGACCTCGAGAGAGGATCGACGCAGCGGCGATTGGCCGAACAGCTGCGGCTCAATGAATCGGCGGTGACTGGAATGATCGGTCGGCTGATGAAGGCAGGCTATGCAATCCGCGCACAGTGCCCCGTCGACGGACGTGCCTGGATCGTGTCCTTGACCGAAGCAGGCCGCTCTGCGCTGGAGAGCTTCCGCCGCAATCTCGACCTCCTGAACCGTGACATCACCTCGGCCCTCGGAGGCGAAGCCGAGGTCGTCCAGTTCGCCGAAGGTTTGCGAGCGCTGCTCGAGATTCCGGCGGACCGCGACAAGATCGGACAAGAATCCCGCCGGTAAGGGATCGAACTCAGCTTTCCGCCAAACTCCTAGCGAGCCTGGTTGCAAGCGGCAGGATTGCCGCTGGTCATGCCGCGCCGGAGCGCCTCTACCCGCTGTGCCGAGGTACCGTGGGTAAAGCTGTCGGGGACGATCGTGCCCTGCGCCTGGCGCTGCAGCGTGTCGTCCCCGATGGCTTCGGCCGCGCGCATGCCTTCCTCGACGTCGCCCGCCTCGAGGATCGAACCCTGAGCATCGCGGGCATTGGCCGCCCAGACGCCGGCATAGCAGTCGGCCTGAAGCTCGATGCCGACCTGAATCTGATTGCCTTGCGTGGTGCCGACGCTCTGCTGCGCCTCCTGGGCCTTGTCGAGCGTTCCTTCGAGGTCCTGGATGTGGTGGCCGACCTCATGGGCGATGACGTAGGCCATGGCGAAGTCGCCCGGCGCGCCAAAGCGCTGCGACAGCTCATCGAAGAACTTGGGGTCGATGTAAATTTTCTTGTCGGTCGGGCAGTAGAACGGCCCCATCGCCGCCTGGGCGGCGCCGCAGCCCGACTGGTTGTAGTCGGAATAAGCGACCAGGGTCGTCGGCTGGTACTGGGCGCCCGATTTCTGGAAAATCTCCCCCCAGGTCTGCTCGGTCGAGCCGAGCACCCGCACGAGAAAGTCTTTCGTATTGGCGTCGAGCTGCGACGTACCCGTCTCGCCGCCGCCCCCGCCGCCGCCCAGTCCGCCGAGCGATGTCAGCGCGCAATAGCCGAGCAGCAGGACAAGGATGCCGACGATCCCGAAGCGGCTGCCGACGAGGCTCAGCAGCAGGCCGAGGCCGCCGCCACCGCCCCCGAAGCCGTAGCCGCTCTGGCCGGTCCTGTCCTCGAAATTGCTGCTTTCGGGTTCACCGCCGAGCCGCACCATTTAGAATCTCCCTCGATTGATCCTAGAATGCTTTGCAGCCGTAACAGTTGCGCTGGTCATTGCGAGCAGCGTAGCGGCGAGGCGATCCAGACATGCGCGGCGCTGGATTGCTTCGCTGCGCTCGCAATGACGGTGAAACTTCATGAATTTGAATGGCAAAGTCGCCCTCGTCACTGGCTCGACGTCGGGCATTGGCCTCGCCATCGCCCGCGCCTTGGCCGAAGCGGGAGCCAAGGTCATGCTGAACGGTTTCGGCGAGGCTGCCGAGATCGAGCGGCTGAAGGAAGCAATTGGCGCACGGCACGATGGCGCCGACCTCGGCAACACGTCAGCCATCGAGCGCATGATGGCGCATTGTGCCGACGAACTCGGAGCGCCCGACATTTTGGTCAATAATGCCGGCATCCAACATGTCGCCCCGGTCGAACAGTTCCCACCCGCGAAATGGGACGCGATCCTGGCGATCAACTTGTCGGCGGTGTTCCATACGACCCGCATGGCGCTCCCGGCGATGCGGTCAAAAGGCTGGGGCCGGATCATCAACACGGCGTCGGCGCACAGCCTCGTCGCTTCTCCCAACAAGTCAGCCTACGTCGCCGCCAAGCATGGCGTCGCCGGCTTCACCAAGACCGTGGCGCTGGAAGCGGCGCGCGATGGCGTCACCATCAATTGCATTTCGCCAGGCTATGTCTGGACGGCGCTCGTTGAAAGCCAGATCCCGGACACGATGAAAGCGCGCGGCCTGACCCGCGAGCAGGTGATGAACGACGTTCT
>JBKPSK010000019.1:0-13304 GCA_046734995.1 Pseudomonadota bacterium | reverse complement strand
GTCTTGCCGCGGAAGATGATCTCGACCGCGCCCTTGGCGCCCATCACCGCGATCTCGGCGGTCGGCCAGGCATAGTTCAAATCGCCGCGCAGATGCTTCGACGCCATGACGTCATAAGCGCCGCCATAGGCTTTTCGCGTGATGACCGTGATCTTCGGCACCGTCGCCTCGGCATAAGCGAACAGCAGTTTCGCGCCATGCTTGATGATGCCCCCGAATTCCTGGGCGGTCCCTGGCAGGAACCCGGGCACGTCGACGAACGTGAGGATGGGAATGTCGAAGGCATCGCAGAAGCGGACGAAGCGCGCACCTTTGCGCGCCGAATTGATGTCGAGCACGCCCGCCAGCACCATCGGCTGGTTGGCGACGACGCCGACTGTCCGCCCCTCGATCCGGCAGAAGCCGGTGATGATATTGGCGGCATGACCCGGTTGGATCTCGAAGAAGTCGCCCTCGTCGGCAACCTTCCGGATCAGCTCGTGCATGTCATAAGGCTGGTTGGCGCTCGGCGGGATCAGGCTGTCGAGGCTGTCCTCCAGCCGGTCCCACGGGTCGTCGGTCGGCCGCTCGGGCACTGGATGGCGATTGCTCAAGGGCAGGAAGTCGACGAACTCGCGGGTCGCCAGCAAAGCGTCGATATCATTCTCGAATGCGACGTCGGCGACGCCCGATTTGGTCGTGTGTGTAACGGCCCCGCCCAGCTCCTCCTGGGTGACAACCTCATTGGTCACCGTTTTCACCACATCCGGCCCGGTGACGAACATGTAGCTTGAGTCTTTCACCATGAAGATGAAGTCGGTCATCGCCGGTGAATAGACCGCGCCGCCGGCGCAGGGCCCCATGATCAGGCTGACCTGGGGGATGACGCCCGAGGCGAGGACGTTGCGCTGGAAGACCTCGGCATAGCCGCCGAGCGAGGCGACGCCCTCCTGGATGCGGGCACCGCCGCTGTCGTTCAGCCCGATCACCGGCGCCCCGACCTTCATCGCCATGTCCATGATCTTGCAGATCTTCTGCGCGTGGCGCTCGCTCAAGCTGCCCCCGAACACGGTAAAATCCTGGGCGAAGACGAACACCAGCCGTCCGTTGATCGTCCCCGATCCGGTAACGACGCCGTCGCCGGGGATTTTCTGCGTCTCCATGCCGAAGTCGACGCAATTATGCTCGACGTACATGTCATATTCTTCGAAGCTACCGGCATCGAGCAGCACGGTCAGCCGCTCGCGGGCCGTCAGCCGGCCCTTCGCGTGCTGCGCTGCAATACGCTTGGTGCCCCCGCCTTTCCGCGCTGCAGCACGGCGCCTTTCCAGTTCGTCGATCGTCGTCGCCATGGGCCTCTATCCCTGTCCGGAACGCTCTTCCACGTGCCGCTTGCCGGGTCAAATTCGGTCACGAAATGATTCTCTTTAACAAAGGTTAGCAGGTGCGGAACAACCCCTTGGCGCGGGCGGTTGTACATCTGGGGTTCAACCTACGGAAAAGGACCGGGAATGTTGAAGGATGTTGGCGTAACGTTTTCCCACGATTTGGCCGAAACCGTGCCGCCTGCCGGCTGGCCGCTATTGGTCTGCTTTTCGCACTTGCGATGGGATTTCGTCTTCCAGCGTCCGCAGCACCTGATGAGCCGCTTCGCCTCGTCGCATAACGTGCACGTCTGGGAGGAGCCGGTGTTCGAGCCGGCACCAGCCGCCCCGCGCGTCGAGGCCCGCCCGGTGGCGCCCAATTTGACCGTCGCCACCCCGCATCTGGTCGAGGGTATGCCCGAAGAAACGATCGACGCGGCCCTGTGCGCGCTGCTCGACGAATATCTCGGTACCGACCGGCCCGAAATCGCTTGGTACTACACGCCGATGATGCTGCCCTTCTCGCGGCATCTGCAGGCCGACTGCACCGTCTATGACTGCATGGACGAGCTGGCAAACTTCCGCTTCGCGCCGCCGCGCCTGCTCGAGCTCGAGGCTGAGCTGTTCGAGCGCGCCGATCTCGTCTTCACAGGCGGCTATTCGCTCTACGAAACGAAGCGCTCGCGCCATCCCAGCGTCCACCCCTTCCCCTCGTCGGTCGACATCGCCCATTTCGCGAAGGCGCGCCGCAGCCCGCCGGCCAACGACCGGCCGACTCTCGGCTTCTACGGCGTGATCGACGAGCGCTTCGACATCGATTTGCTTGCCGCCGTCGCCGATGCGCGGCCCGACTGGCGCTTCATCATGGTCGGGCCCGTCGTGAAGATTGCGCCGGATGAGCTGCCGAAGCGCGAGAATATCCTCTACCCGGGACCGGTGACCTACGATCAGCTGCCGGACGTGCTGTCCGGCTGGGACGTCGCCTTGATGCCTTTCGCCATCAACGATGCGACCAGGTTCATCTCGCCGACCAAGACGCCCGAATATCTCGCCGCCGGCAAGCCCGTCGTCTCGACCCCGATCCGCGACGTCGTCCGCCATTACGGCCGGCTGCAGGGCGTGAAGATCGCCTCGACTTCGGCTGAGTTCATCGCCGGCTGCGAACAGGCTCTGAAGCTCGCAGAGAGCAAGGGCGACTGGCTGGCCGAGGTCGACCAGGCATTGTCGACGATGAGCTGGAACATCACCCAGCGCCGCATGGCCGGCCTCATCCATTCAGTCGTCGACGCCAATAGCCAGACGGCCGCGTTGGCCGGGGCAGTGGCATGATGAGCCGCTACGACTATCTCATCGTCGGCTGCGGCTTCGCCGGTTCGGTGCTCGCCGAGCGGCTGGCGAGTCAGCATGGCGCCCGAGTCCTGATGATCGACAAGCGCGATCATGTCGGCGGCAACGCTTTTGACGAGAAGGACGCGGCCGGCATCCTTATCCACCGCTACGGCCCCCATATCTTCCATACCAACAGCGACGAAGTCTTTGATTATCTATCGCAATTCACCGGCTGGCGGCCGTACGAGCACAGGGTGCTCGCAACGGTGCGCGATCGGCTTGTCCCCATCCCGATCAACCGCACGACCCTGAACGAGCTGTTCGGTGCCGCCCTCAGGACCGACGAGGATGCAGCGCGATTCCTTGCCGCGCGCGCCGAGCCTGTCGCAGATATCCGCACCTCGGAGGATGTCGTCGTCAACGCCGTCGGCCGCGAGCTCTATGAGCTCTTCTTCCGTGGCTATACGCGCAAGCAATGGGGGCTCGATCCGAGCGAGCTCGACAAATCGGTAACGGCGCGTATCCCGACGCGGACCAACACTGACGACCGCTATTTCACGGACAAGCATCAGGCGATGCCGGCGGACGGCTACACCGCCATGTTCAAGCGCATGCTGGACAACCCCTTGATCACCATCGCGCTTGGCACCGACTATCGCGACGTCAAAAGCGAGATCGATGCCGCCCACACCATCTACACCGGCCCGATCGATGAATATTTCGACTGGCGCTTCGGCAAATTGCCCTATCGCAGCCTGCGCTTCGTGCATTCAACGATCGATGCCGAGCGTTTCCAGCCCACTGGTACAGTCAATTATCCAAGCGAGGACGTGCCCTACACGCGCATCACCGAGTTCAAGCATCTGACCGGCCAGGAGCACCGTCAGACCAGCATCACGCTCGAATATCCACGCGCTGAGGGCGATCCTTATTATCCGGTGCCGCGGGCTGAGAACCAAGCTCTCTATAAGCGCTACGAGGCGCTGGCCGACGCGACCCCCGGCGTGACCTTCGTCGGCCGGCTGGCGACGTATCGCTATTACAACATGGACCAGATCGTCGGTCAGGCCCTCAGCACGTACCGCCGCCTCGACGCGGCCCGCCGCGTCAAGTTCCTGGAGAAGGAGGCACCGCGGCTGGCGGTCGCAGCGGAATAGGCTAGCGAAGCTGTGGCCACGCAACGATGTTGCTTTTATATCGGACGCACAGTCCATATGTGTGCGCCCGATGCATACACCGCTCGACTCTGCCCACCCTGACCCAAACCAGATCGCCGTCGCCGCAACGCCTGCCGTTCCCGCGCTGGCGACAGCGACCTATTCTAATCCCATCCTCGACGCCGATTTTCCCGACCCGGCCATCATCCTGGCGCCTGACGGATATTATTATGCTTACGCGACTCAGACGCTGCGCGATGGCCATTGGATCAACATCCAGGTCGCCCGATCGACGGACCTCGTTCACTGGCAGCATCTCGGTGACGCGCTGCCGATAAAACCCGGTTGGGCGAACACGACTCAGGACTTCTGGGCGCCAAGCGTGATCTTCGATGGCTCGACGTATTTCATGTATTATTCGGCAACCCCGGACGTCTGCCACGAACCCGAGCGCGGGCATTGCCTTGCCATCGCCACGTCGACCTCCCCTGCCGGACCCTTTGTCGACATGGGCATGCCGCTGCTGCTCGGAATGGGCTTCGAATATATCGACCCGATGGCGTACGACGATCCGGACACGGGCAAGCGCCTGCTCTATTGGGGATCGGGATTCCAGCCGATCAAGGTTCAGGAACTGGCCGAAGATCGTATGTCCTTCGCCACGGGAAGCGAGGCGATCGACCTTGTCTGGCCGAATCCCGTAAAGGGCGCCTTCCCCAGGCTGGTCGAGGCCGCTTGGGTGATCCGCCATGAGGAGTTCTATTATCTCTTTTACTCGGGCGACAATTGCTGCGGGCCGGACGCGGAATATGGCGTGATGGTCGCTCGTTCCCGTGACGCGATGGGACCATTCGAAACGCTCGAAGAGGCGCGCGGCGTGCCGCACAGCCTGATGCTGTTCAAGTGCGAGCGCTGGCTCGCGCCGGGGCACAATTCGATCGTGACGGACAAGGCCGGACAGGTCTGGATCGTCTACCATGCGATCGACGCGAACCGCCCGCGCCAGCGCCAGGAGGATGAGATCAACAGCCGCCGGATCCTGCTGATCGACCGCATCGAATGGCGGGACGGCTGGCCGCACGTCGGGACTCCTACGGACGAGCCGCAGGCCGCACCGGTCACCTAGCCCCGTGCCCTGAACATCCGCCTCTTCCGAGGGTTGTGCTTGCGGCTGCGGCCGAAAGGACCTGACGATGCATGGCGAAGCGTCCGTATCCCAAGACGCAATCTTCCCGACTTTTTTCATGGCGGGCTTCGAATCCTCAACGTTCGTCTGGAAGGATCGGGAGCGGAAGGACTACGTGGCCGCCACCGGTCACGACCGCCATCTAAGAAGCGACCTTGCTGCGGCGATGGACCTTGGAATCGGCGTTGTTCGCGAAGCCATTCGCTGGCCCCAGGTCGACCTCGGCGGCGGCCGCTACGACTGGTCCAGCGTCAAGGCAGCACAGATTGCCGCGACCGATTGCAAGATCACGCCGATCTGGGACTTGTGTCACTACGGCCTACCGGATGACTGCGATCCATTTTCGAAAGAATGCCTCGACCGGTTCGTGGACTATTGCCGCGCCGCCGCCGAATTCGTCACCACAACTGCCGAGGGGCCGTACTTCTTCACCCCAATCAACGAGATCACATTCTTTTCAGCGGCCGCTAGCGACCTCGAATGGATGTATCCGTTCGCCAAGGGCCGGGAGGACGAGCTCAAGCGGGCCTTGGCCCGAATGGACATCGCCGGAGTGAAGGCCATCCGCGAGGTCGAACCCGATGCGCGCATGGTGCACGTCGATCCGATCGTTCACGCGGTGCCGCCGGCCGACCGGCCCGACCTCGCGGATGAGGCGCGCGACGAGGAGCACCGCGAAGCCGTAGAGGCGTGGGACATGCTTTGCGGCCGGCTCGCGCCGGAGCTCGGCGGCTCACCTGAAATCCTCGATATCGTCGGCGTCAATGTCTACCACTATAGCCAGGTCCAGCTGGATGCCGACAAGAGGCGGGAAATACTGGGTCCGCGGGACCCGCGCAGGAAGCCGCTGAGCGAACTGCTTCAATATGCGTGGGACCGTTACCACCGACCGATCATCATCGGTGAAACGAGCGGCTATCAGAACAACCGTGCCCAATGGCTTCGAATGACGATGGAAGAGTCCTTAAAGGCGCTCAATTCCGGCGTCGATCTGCACGGAGTCTGTCTCTACCCGTTTGTGGATGTCCCCGATTGGTGGACGCAGAAGTGGGCGAAGATCGGAATTTATGACATCGAAGACAAGGACAGCCTCGAGCGCATACCTTGCGACGCCTACATCGCAGAGCTGCGCCGGTGGCAGAAACTGCTCGACCAACCGGAGAATGTCGAACCCGACGGCTACGGACATCGATGGGGTCGAGTCCAGCTTGCCGAAGTTCGCAAATATGCGGCGGAATGGGCGCAGAAAGCGGCGGGATCGCGGGAAGCGAACGTCTGAGCCTTCAGCGGCATCCCCGACACCGTGAGGAAATTAATTCCGGCCGCACGCCGCCGCGCGTTCGCGGATATCCTGTGTGGCCCGCGTCTGCTCGACGCCAAAGATCGCCCTTTGCCGCTGCAATTCCTCGTAAAGCGGCTCGTAAACGTCGCGTTGGCCGTCCGAGCCGATCGTCGAAAGAAGTCCAACCTGGCAATGGCGGCTATTGTCCCAGCCCGGATAGGCGGTGATCGGATATAAGCAGATTCCCTGAATCTCGGCGCCCCTGCCTTGTGCCGCCCGAACCTCATCGCAAACATAATGTAGCCAGGCCGGCCGCCCCGAACCTTCGGCGCCCGTTTCGGACAGGAAGATCGGCTTTCGATAGCGATCGGCCATTTCTATGAGCATGTCCGCCAGCGGCCGATATTCATGGTGGCCCATGGGGATGGTCGGGCCTTTGTAGTACCACTGGTTATGCGGGTAGAAGTTTAGGCCGATCACATCCACCAGTGACGGATCGCCGCCGAGTTGGGGCTCGGCCAGGCCCATGATCCAGTCATAGGCCTCATACATCCCTTGAAGGTTCTGCTGGGCGGCGCGGATCGTGCCTCGGCGGCGGTCGTGCGGAGCGATGTGTATCAGGGGCTCGGCCCACACGATCGTGGCCTTAGGCCAGCTTTGCTTGATCGCCCGCGCCGCGGTGATCGCGGTCCTGACGAGCTGATGCTTAAACCAGCCGCGCTGTTTTGGGCCGATGCGAGGGAAATATCCGTTGTCCACCGCCCAGGACAGAAAGTTGATTTCGTTCAGGGGACAGACAAGCGGCGGCCGTCCGTTGACCGACCGCTGAACCTCGATCGCCGCAAGCGCGAACTCGGTGAAACGGTCGGGAAAGTCCGGAGCTGCCTGGTCGACGTGATCGGGCGAGCCGTAGTGAAACAGATCCCAGATAACCTCCACGCCGATCTCCTCGGCAGCCTCGAGCGCCGGCAGCCAACTCGACCAATCGTATGTGCCGGGGGATTTCTCGATCAAATGCCAGCGCAGGCCGTCTCGAAGCGTTTGAAACCCAAGCTCCCGGCACAGCCGATAGTCCTGGAGCACATGGCGGTCGTGAGAGGTGGCCCTGATCAAGTCGAGGCGAACTCCGTCCCGCCGTCGATGGGACGAACATTCGAAGCCAGCCTGGAAAAAGCTGGCGAACGTCGTGACAGGATGGGTGCTCATGGAAGCCATCAATGCGCGAAGACCAAAATCGAGCCTTTCCGATTGCGGAACCCCAGGACCTTAGCTCGAAACACGCCCGCTCCACACTGTTGAACATTTATTGCTGCCGCGCTTTGACACGCCGGGAAGGAACGAAGCATGCGGCAGAACTGGCCGGAGCGTCTATGGCTGGTCCGCCATGGCCAGAGTAAGGGCAATGTCGCCCGCGACCGTGCCAATGCCGCCGGTCACAGCGTTATTGAATTGGGCGTACGCGACGTCGACGTGCCTCTGTCAGAGCTTGGTGAGCGCCAGGCCGTAGCCGCCGGCCGCTGGTTCGCCGACCTGCCGCCTCAGGAACGTCCCGAAGTCATTCTCTCGTCGCCTTATTTGCGCGCCCGCCAGACTGCCACAGCCATCTGCGACGCTGGCGCGCTTGCCGGGGACAAGGCCAAGTCGATGATCGACGAGCGGCTGCGCGAGCGCGAGTTCGGTGTGTTCGATGGCCTGACGACCCGCGGCATCCGCGAGAAATATCCCGAAGAGGCCGCCCACCGCGCCAAGATGGGCAAATTCTACCACCGCCCGCCCGGCGGCGAGAGCTGGGCGGACGTCATCCTGCGCCTGCGCAGCGTCCTCAACACCATCAACCTGCTCTACGCCGACCGGCGCGTCGTCATCGTTTGCCACCAGGTCGTGGTCCTGTGCATGCGCTACGTCCTTGAAGAGCTCGACGAGCAGCAGATCCTCTCGATCGACAAGCAGGCGGAAGTGCTCAACTGCGGCATTTGCGCCTACGACTTTGAGCGCCGCGACGACGAACTCTGCGTGCCGAAGCTGGTACTATGGAACCACGGCGCAACGCTCGACGAGGGTGAGCCGCAGACCGCCGAGCCCGACGCCATGATCGGCACAAGATGAGCATCCGGCCAGCCGCCCTAAACCGGGCTGAACTGCAGAAACATCCGCTGCCGCCGGTCGTCGAGGCAACCAAGGACGATCACGGGCGCCTGCTGGTCGTCGGCGGCAGCCGCAACACGCCGGGATCGGCGGCGATCGCGGCGACGGCGGCGATGCGCTCGGGTTGCGGCAAGGTCACGATCGCGACGGTCGAGAGCATGGCGCCGCACGTTGCGCTGGCGGTGCCTGAAGCTTTGGTTCTGGGTCTCGCCGAAACTCGCGACGGCGGCTTCGCGCGTTCCGCGATCCGCACCATCGCCGAGCGCTCGACGGACTTTGACGCAGTCGTCGTGGGGCCGGGCATGAAGCAGAGCAAGCTCTGCTCCGACCTCGCCGGCCGCCTGCTCGAGCTCAACCTCATCCGGCTCGTGCTGGACGCTGCCATGCTCTACGCCTTGCCGCCGCATGATGGCGAGGCTCGCGACGCGGCTACCCCGATCCTGCTGCCACACAATCGCGAGATGGCGGCGCTCGTCGAATGCGAGCCCGAGGAGGTCGACGCCGACCCGGTCGCTTGCGGCCTCGACTGCGCCGCCCGCTATGGCGCTCTGACCCTGGTCAAGGGCCCGCAGAGCCACATCGTTACGCTCGACGGCAGGGTGTGGAAATACGGGGGTGGCGGCCCCGGACTCGGCATTTCCGGCTCGGGAGACACATTGGCCGGAATTCTCGGCGGTCTGCTGGCCCGCGGCGCCGAGCCGCTGACCGCCTTGCTATGGGCCGTCTGGCTGCATGGCGAAGCGGGTGCCGCCTTGTCGCGCAAAATCGGCAAGGTCGGGTTCCTCGCCCGCGAGCTGTCCGCCGAGATCCCCGCTTTGCTGCCCGGCTAGCCTTCCGTCGGTCCGGTATAGCTTTCGAGCTCGTCACCCTTGAGTCGGACGACATGAATGACGTTGGTCGAGCCCGAGACGCCGAACGGCACACCGGCCATGATCACCAGCCGGTCGTCGGCGCCGGCGATCTGGTGCCGAAGCGCCATGCGCCGGGCCTTGCCGACCATTTCCTCGAAATTGGAAACATCGCGCGTCGCCACCGCATGCACGCCCCATTGCAGGCCCAATCGGCGAGCCACCGTCCGGCTCGCAGTCATCACCAGGATCGGCACAGTCGGCCGCTCGCGCGCGATCCGCCGCGCCGTCGAGCCCGAGCTGGTGTAGCAAACCATCGCCTTGGCTCCGACGATCTGGGCGATGTGCTTGGCCGAGGTCGAAAGAGCATCGGCGGTGGTCGGCTCGGCCGGCGTCGAAGTGAAGTGGATCCGCGCCGGATAGATGGGGTCGCTTTCGGCACTGATGGCGATGCGGTCCATCATCTGGACTGCCTCGCAGGGATAGTCGCCGGCCGCGCTTTCCGCCGACAGCATCACCGCATCAGCGCCATCATAGATGGCAGTCGCCACGTCGCTGACCTCGGCCCGGGTCGGAGTCGGCGAATGGATCATCGATTCCAGCATCTGCGTCGCGACCACAACTGGCTTTCCCAATTGCCGCGCGGCCGCGACGATCCGGTTCTGCAACGGCGGCACGCCTTCGGGCGGCAGCTCGACGCCAAGATCGCCGCGCGCCACCATCACCGCGTCCGCAAGCTGCAGGATCGCATCCAGCCGATCGATCGCCGCCGGCTTCTCGATCTTGGCGAGCAAGGCCGCGCGGTCGCCGATCAGCTCTCGCGCCTCTGCCACGTCCTCGGGCCGCTGGACGAACGACAAAGCGATCCAGTCCGCGCCCTGGTCGAGAGCGAAGGCGAGGTCGCTCTTGTCCTTTTCCGTCAGCGCCGGGATCGGCACCAGCACGTCGGGGACGTTGACGCCCTTGTGGTCAGACACCTTGCCGCCAACCTCAACGATCGTCTCGATCCTGCCGGCATCGACCGAAGCGACCCGCAGCCGTACCTTGCCATCGTCGATCAGCAGCCGATCGCCGGCATTGACCGCCTCGAACAGTTCGGCATGTGGAAGCTCGACGCGCTCGGCGCTGCCCGCCGTCGGGTCATTGTCCAGCCAGAAAGACGACCCCGGCGCCAGAACCGCCGACCCGCCTTCGAAATTGCCCACCCTGAGCTTGGGGCCCTGCAGGTCGAACAATATGGTCGACGGCCGCCCCTGTTCCTCCTCCAGCGCCCGGATCGCAGCCACCAGCGCCGCTTTTTCATGCTGCTCGCCGTGGCTCATGTTGATTCGGAAGGCGTCGGCACCGGCTTCGCTCAGCCGGCGGATCATCTCCGGGCTGCTGCTTGCCGGCCCCAACGTGGCGAGGATGCGCACCTTGCGGGCGCGGGGCTTGATCATACGGGTCACCGCCGCTGCAATAGACTCTCCCTGTGACGGTTCAACCGGCTTGAGGGCCGCGCCGCCCTCGCCTAAATGCCGCGCCAAATCATGCAAGAATCGGAGTGACAAGATGGCGGACGGCACCGTCGCGGCAGACCAGCTGCGGCTTTTCATTGAGCGGATCGAGCGGCTGGAGGAGGAGAAGAAGGGCATCGCCGACGACATCCGCGACGTCTATGCCGAGGCCAAGGCCAATGGCTACGATACCAAGACGATGCGACGCGTCGTGGCCCTGCGAAAGCTGGAGACCCATACCCGACAGGAGATGGACGCTCTGCTCGAAACCTATCGCGTGGCGCTGGGACTCGCGTAAGGAACGGGGTCATGGCGGGTCATTCCAAATTCAAGAACATCATGCACCGCAAGGGCGCGCAGGATAAAAAGCGCTCGGCGATGTTCTCCAAGCTTAGTCGCGAAATCACCGTCGCGGCCAAGTCGGGCTTGCCAGATCCCGACATGAACCCGCGCCTGCGCGCCGCGGTACTGGCCGCCAAGGCCCAGTCCATGCCCAAGGACAATATCCAGCGCGCGATCGACAAGGCCGAGAAGGGGGGCGGCGAGGATTATGAGGAGATCCGCTATGAGGGCTTCGGTCCCGGCGGCGTCAGCCTGATCGTCGAGGCGCTCAGCGACAACCGTAACCGCACCGCCACCAACGTCCGCACGATCTTCTCCAAGAATGGCGGCAATCTGGGCGCTTCGGGCTCCGTCAGCCACGGCTTCGAGCGCATGGGCCTGATCGAATATCCCGCGGCCGCCGGCGACACCGACACAGTGCTCGAAGCGGCGATCGAAGCCGGCGCCGACGATGTCGAAAGCGACGAGGACGGCCACGAGATCTGGACCACCCAGGATTCGCTTCACCAAGTCGCCCGCGCCCTCGAATCCGCATTGGGCGAGCCGGAATCGGCCAAGCTCGCCTGGAAGCCCGCCAATGAGGTCGAAGTCCGCGGCGACGACGCGGCCAGCCTGATGAAATTGATCGATGCGCTGGAAGAGGACGACGACGTCCAGACCGTCTCCGGCAATTTCCTCGTCCCCGACGACGAACTGGAGCGGCTCGCCTGAGCCTCATCCTCGGCCTCGACCCCGGGCTCGGCACGACCGGCTGGGGCATGATCCGCGCAGAGGGCAACCGCCTCTCCCATCTCGCCAACGGCCAATTGAAGACGAAGACTGAGTCGCCGCTGCCCGACCGCCTCGCCGACCTCGCCCGCCAGCTCGAAGCACTGATCGACGAGCACCAGCCCGACACGGCCGCGGTCGAGGAGGTATTCGTCAACAAGAACCCGCAATCGACCCTGAAGCTCGGCCAGGCCCGCGGCGTCGTCCTCGCCACCGCCGCCCGCGCGGGCCTTTCCGTCGGCGAATATGCGGCACGCCTGGTCAAGAAGGCTGTAGTCGGCACGGGCGCCGCCGAAAAATCGCAGGTCCACGCCATGATCCAGCGCCTGCTGCCCGGCGCCGCCATTACGGGCTCCGACGCCGCCGACGCCCTCGCCGTCGCCATCACCCACGCCCACCACGTCGCTTCGAGCCGAGCCACCCTACTCCGTTCGCCCTGAGCCTGTCGGAGGGCTGATTTTCCCTTTAAGGAGGTTGAAGAAAAGGCAGGGCTTCGACTAGCTCAGCCCGAACGGTTGGGGGTTCCCATCAAGTGATTGCCAGACTCACCGGAACCCTCGCCGAAACCAGCGCCGACGGCGCGGTGATCGATGTCGGCGGGGTCGGCTACCAGGTGCTGGCCAGCGCCCGCACCCTCGACGCCCTCGGCCCGGTCGGCGGCGACGTGCTGCTCCTGACCGAACTGCAGGTCCGCGAGGACGGCTGGACCCTGTTCGGGTTCGCTAACGCGGGCGAGCGCGAGACTTTCCGCATATTGACCAGCGTCCAGGGAGTCGGCGGCCGCGTCGCCTTGGCCATCCTCTCAATCTTCACACCCGACGATCTCGCCCGCGCCGTCTCGGCCGGCGACAAGGCAATGATCGCCCGCGCCAATGGCGTCGGCCCGAAGCTCGCCGCCCGCATTGCCAATGAGCTGCAGGGCAAGTTGGGCGCGCCCGGGCTCGCCGGCGCCGCCGGATCGCCATTGCCCCGCGGCGGACCCGCTGCCGATGCCATGTCGGCGCTCGCCAATCTCGGCTTCAAGCCGGCCGAAGCCAGCGCCGCCGTCGCCGCCGCCAATGAGGAGCTCGGCGCCGACGCGACTCTAGACGCCCTCGTCCGTCTGGCGCTTCGCAAGGCGGCGAAGTGATCGTCGCTGTCTACAATGCCAAGGGCGGCGTTGGAAAAACCACCTTGGCAGTCAACCTCGCCTGGGCGAGCGCCACCATTTCAAAACGCCGCACCCTGCTGTGGGATTTGGATGCCCAGGCCGCCGCCAGCTACATGTTCGGCGAAGAACCGACCGGCAGGCTGGCGCGCGCCAGCATCCTGAAGGACGCCGACCCGTCCAAGCTCATTCGCAAAACGCGCATCGACAACCTCGACTTGCTTCCTGCCGACGAGTCCCTGCGCAATCTCGACCGCCATT
>JBKPSK010000018.1:0-4669 GCA_046734995.1 Pseudomonadota bacterium | reverse complement strand
CCGTTGGCCGTCAGCAGTGCCGCCAGCACGTCGCGCTCGATGTGCTCGCCTTCCGCCAGGTGCCTCGTCAGCTGCCGCACCCGAAACGGCGTCACCAGCCGCTGGGTGGCGGCATTGGCGGTGGCGATCAGCAATTGCGGCTTCTTGCCCGGCGCCTGCAGGGCATGCATCGTCGCCATCCGCTCCGCCATGACACGCAGCGCGGGCGAGCTGCGGTCATAGGGCAGGCAGTCCCAGGCCGGCAGCGTCAGGACTTCGACATCGGGCGCGAAGATGGGGACAGTGTCGGCCAATGCCCGCATCGCCGCTTCGTCGGCTGCGATGATTACCGCACGCCCGCTCTTGTCGGCGCCATGTGCGGCGCGTGCCAAATCGCCCGCCAGCCAGGGCAGGAAGCCGGTCGGCACGCCGCTAAGGGTCAGCGGCTCGGTGGCCTTGAGGATACGCTTTAGGACGTCGCTCACTTCGGCGCCTTCAGATAGTCGAGCTGCTGCATCGCCGCCATCATCGGCCCGTCGAAGCGTGACGGCGGCTCGACCGTTCCAATCGCCCAGGCCATGATGTCGACGTCCTGCTCGGCGAGCAGGCCGGAAAACCAGGCCTTCTCCAGCGAACTCCACTGTTGGTGGTGAGCATCAAAAAACCCCCCGATCATCAGGTCGGCCTCGCGCGTGCCGCGATGCCACGCGCGCCACTGCAGCGCCTTCAGTTCGTCGTCCATCGGGGGCATGGCCGCCATGTAGGCATTGCCCCCAATCCGCGCTAGTCGATTGTCATGGATGAACCGCTCACCAGGCAGGCCGCGCGCGCCGCTTATGGCTGGGGCCGGCCGCAAAGCTGGGAGGAAGCGTTGCGCCTGCTGGAGACAGCGGCGAAAGCGGGCGAGGAGGGATCGGACCGCCAACTGCAACTGGTGGCGCAGGCGCCGCTGGAGACGATGCTGGCGCCTCCGAACCCCGAGCGCCTGTCGCCACGCGCCAGAGTCGCAGCTGCACGCGGATTCGCTCCTCCCGGTTTTTCCGAATGGCTGATCGACAGGGCCAAGGACCGGCTCGAGGCCGCCCTGGCCAATGACGCAGGCGGCGAAGCCGTTCGCACCGCAAGGACCTGCGCCTTTGGCCCGCAGGAGCGGGACGTGGTGCTCGGTGTTTTGCAGGAAAGGGCTGCTCGGCTGCTCGGGGTGCCCATCTCCTGCCACGAGCCCCCTAACGCAATCAGCTACGAGCCCGGGCAGGAATACCGCCAGCATGCCGACTTCATCGAGCCGAGCGTTGCCCAATTCCAGCCGGAGCTGCAGCAGCTCGGCCAGCGGGTGGCGACGGTGGTCACCTATCTGAACGACGACTTCGATGGCGCGGAAACCGTCTTTCCCGATCTCGACATCAAGTTTCGCGGCGCGCCGGGGGATGCCATCTTCTTTGCCAATGTCCTGACCGACGGATCGCCCGATTATTTGACTTCGCATTGCGCCTTGCCGCCGACCCGTGGCCGCAAATGGGTGCTGTCTCAGTGGATCCGCGCCAAGCCCTTTCCTTTTTCGGCCGAGGCGCTGGCGTAGCGGCGATGCGGCCCGAAGCGCTCAATCCCCTGTTTGCGGAGGTCGAGGCACTGCCCGGCGTCGGGCCGCAGCTGGCCAAGGCTTTGAAACGGCTCGACATCACTCGGGCCAGCGATCTCGCCTTCCACTTGCCGACCGGGACCATCGAGCGGGTTCGGGCGCCGGCGGCCAGCGCGGCTTTGCTTGGCCGCAATGTCGTTCTCGACCTGACTCCGTTCGAGAGCCGCCAGGGCGGGCGCGGACCGATGCGCATCTTTGCCAGCGACTCTGACAGCAACACCATCACCTTGGTCTATTTCAACAATCCCGGCTGGGCGAAGAAGCAATTGCCGATCGGCGAGATGAGAATCGTCTCGGGCAGGCTCGATGCCTACGGCGAGGAATGGCAGATCGTCCATCCTGAGGTCCTCGCCGCCGGCAAGGCCGCCGATTTGCCGTTGCGCGAGCCGGTCTATCCACTGACCGAGGGGATCGCGAATCGCCGGATGCGCGAGCTGGCACTGGCGGCGGTCGAACGAGCGCCCGAGCTCGCGGAATGGATCGAGCCGTCGCTGCTGGCACGGCAGGGCTGGCGCAATTGGCGCGCTTCGCTCGCCGAAGCGCATTCAGATCCATTGTCAGGTTCTGCACACAACCGCTTGGCTTACGATGAGATTTTTGCCAACCAACTGGCTTTGCTGGTGCTTCGCCAGCATAGCCGGCGGCGTAAGACTGCGCCGCTGCAGGGTGACGGGCGACTGACGGACAAGCTCCGCCTTCCCTACAGCCTGACCGGCGCGCAGCGGCGCGTTGTCCAGGAAATCCACGGCGACATGGCGCAGTCGGCGCCAATGCTGAGGCTCCTCCAGGGCGATGTCGGCTCGGGCAAGACCCTGGTAGCGTTGCTGGCGATGCTTGCGGCGGTCGAAGCCGGCGCCCAGGCGGCGCTGCTGGCGCCGACGGAAATCCTTGCCCGCCAGCACCATGCGACGTTGCTCGGCCAGCTCGATAGCCTTGGCGTGCGCGTCACCATCCTCACCGGCCGCGAGAAGGGCAAGGCGCGCGAATCGGTCCTGATGGGCCTTGCCGACGGCTCGATCGACATCCTGGTCGGCACCCACGCCATCTTCCAGGAGAAGGTCGCCTACCGAAACCTCGGCCTCGCCGTGATCGACGAGCAGCACCGTTTCGGCGTGTCGCAACGGCTGCTGCTTTCCTCCAAGGCCGAGAGGCCGCCGCATCTGCTGGTGATGACGGCGACACCGATCCCGCGTACCTTGACGCTCACCCAATATGGCGAGATGGACGTCAGCCGCATTGATGAGATGCCGCCGGGCCGCACCCCCATCGAAACCCGGGTGATCAGCGACCAACGCCTGTCAGAGGTGGTTGACGGCCTCGCCCGCCACGTCGCCGGCGGTGGCCAGGCCTATTGGGTCTGTCCTCTGGTCGAGGAAAGCGAGAAGTCCGACGCCGCCGCCGCCGAAGCCCGCGCCGCCGTCCTCCGCCAACGCTTCGGCGCTGACAAGATCGGGCTGGTCCACGGCCGGATGAAGGGACCGGAGAAGGATGACGTCATGGCGTCATTCGCGTCCGGCAGCCTCGCGGTGCTGGTGGCGACGACCGTGATCGAAGTCGGTGTCGACGTGCCCAACGCGACCCTGATGATCGTCGAGGGCGCGGAACGCTTCGGCCTTGCCCAGCTCCATCAGCTGCGCGGTCGCGTCGGGCGTGGCGAGGGAAAGAGCGTCTGCCTGCTATTGCGCGGCTTGGCTTTAAGCGAGGCGGGCAGGGCACGCCTGGCACTGATGCGCGAGACCAACGATGGTTTCCGGATCGCCGAGGAGGATTTGCGCCTGCGCGGCCCCGGCGAAATCCTCGGCACCCGCCAGTCGGGCGAGGCTGGCTTCCGCCTCGCCAGCCCGGAGCAGGTCGCCGACCTGGCGCCGCTCGCCCAGAGCGATGCGCAACTTTTGCTTGATCGCGATGGCGGCCTCGATGCCCCGCGCGGCCAGGCCGCTCGGATGTGCCTCTATCTGTTCGAGCGCGATGCGGCGGTAGGGCTGCTCAGGAGCGGGTAAGCAACCCGTGCTTCTTCTTGCCGAGGCTGATCTTCACCGGTTCTGGGGCGGTGGGAACGACCGCCATCGGATCCTGGACGACCTCGCCGTTCACCCGCACCGCGCCTTCGCCGATCTTGCGCCGCGCCTCCGCCTTGGAGTCGACGAAGCCGAGGCCGATCAGGATCGACACGATGGGCAAATCGTCGTCGTCGGTCGCCAAGGTTGGAAGCTCTGCACCGACCCCACCGCCGGCAAAGGTCGCCCGCGCCGTCGCCTCTGCCGCCCGCGCCCCATCCTCGCCATGCAGCATCGCCGTTGCTGCCGTCGCCAGCGCCACCTTGGCGTCATTGATCGCTGAACCGCCGACGCTGACCATCGCTTCGATCTCGCCGAGAGGTAAGTCCGTAAACAGCTTGAGGAACCGCTCGACGTCCCCGTCGTCCGTGTTACGCCAGAACTGCCAGTAATCGTACGGGCTCAACTGCTCGGCATCGAGCCAGACCGCGCCCTGCGCCGTCTTGCCCATCTTGGCGCCGTCGGCGGTGGTAATCAGCGGCGTCGTCAGGCCGAATACCTCGGTGCCGTCGACCCTCCGGGCGAGCTCGATGCCGTTGACGATATTGCCCCATTGGTCCGACCCGCCCATCTGCAGCCGGCATTGGGCGCGGCGGGAAAGCTCCAGGAAATCATAGGCCTGGAGGATCATGTAATTGAATTCCAGGAACGTCAGCGGCTGCTCGCGGTCGAGCCGCAGGCGGACGCTGTCGAAGGTCAGCATGCGGTTGATGGTGAAATGCTTACCCACCTCGCGCAGGAATTCGACATACTGCAGCCCCGACAGCCATTCGTCATTATCGAGCATGACGGCATCGGTCGGACCGTCTCCGAAGACGAGAAAGCGTTCGAATACCTTGCGGATACCGGCGATGTTCGCCTGGATCTGCTCGTGGCTCAAAAGCTGCCGGCTCTCGTCCTTGCCGGAGGGATCGCCAACCTTGGTGGTGCCACCGCCCATCAGTACGATCGGCTTGTGCCCGGCCTGCTGCAGCCGCCGCAGCATCATGATCTG
>JBKPSK010000017.1:0-19446 GCA_046734995.1 Pseudomonadota bacterium | reverse complement strand
GCCCAGGCTTTCGTCAAGAAGCTTGATAAGGCCGGGGTGGACAGCTTTAGGTGGACCCGCAATCCGGCGCAGATCCGAATCGAGAAACTCAAGACCTGATGACGCTCCTGAAGGACCTCGCCGCGCAGCCCAGCAGATCGCGCGGCAGGGCCAATCAGGAAGCCGACGGCGGCCCCAGAGGGCCCCGCGACATTTTCCAGCGCGACCGCGACCGGATCGTCCATTCAGTCGCTTTCCGCCGCCTCCGTCACAAAACTCAGGTGTTCGTCGCGCCCGACGGCGACCATTTCCGCGTCCGGCTCACACATTCGATCGAGGTCGCGCAGATCGGCCGGACGATGGCGCGCGCGCTCGGCCTCAACGAGGACCTAACCGAAGCGTTGTGCCTGGCCCACGATCTCGGCCACCCGCCCTTCGGTCACGCCGGCGAAGATGCCCTGTCCGGGGCACTGGCCGATGCTGGCGGTTTCGACCACAACGGCCACAGCCTGCGGCTCGTCACTTGCCTTGAGAATCCCTATCCCGCGTTCGACGGCCTCAACCTGAGCTGGGAGACGCTGGAAGGGCTTGCCAAGCATAATGGGCCGGTAGCCGAGCCGGGCTGGGCGATGGCAGAAGCCGACGCTGCTTTTCCCCTCGAGCTTGGCAGCTGGCCGGGGCTGGAAGCGCAAATCGCGGCCATCGCCGACGACATTGCCTATGACAATCACGATGTCGACGACGGCCTGCGTGCCGGCATCTTGCGGCTTGAGGAATTGCTCGACCTGCCGCTGATCCGTCGGCTGTGGCTGGCGATCGAGCAAAGGCATCCAGGGCTCGATCCGGCGCGCAAGGTCAAGGCGCTGGTCCGCGACGGTATCGGCACCATGGTCGGGGACGTGCTGCGGGAAAGCGAGGGGCGAGTGCGCGAAGCCGGTGTGGCGACGATCGAGGACGTCCGCGCCTGCGGCAGAGCGCTGGCCGGCTTTTCGGACGGTCTTGCCGCCGAGGAACGGCAGTTGAAGCGCCTTCTCTATGACCGGCTTTACAATAGCCCGGTGCTCATCCCCGTCCGCGAGGAGGCGCAACGGGTCATTGCGAACCTCGCCGCCGCCTATCGCGACGATCCGAACCTGCTGCCGGCAGGCTGGGCGAAGGGCGGCGGCGAGACAGCGCGGCTGCGCGGCATCGCCGATTACATTGCCGGCATGACCGACCCCTTCGCCATCGCCCGCCACGAGGAATTGGTCGGCCCGGTGCATTTGCCCGACCGGTTCTAGCTGCTAGAGGCGGCGCATTCCTCGCATTCCGGTGACCGAAATTGAGCCTTTACGCCCGTTTCTCCGCGCTTCTTGACAGCATACTTGACGAATTGGTCGCCGAGGGGACGTTGCCGGGCGACGCCAATCGCAAGGCAGTCGCCGTCGAGCCGCCGCGCGATGCGGCGCATGGCGACCTCGCCACCAATGCGGCGATGGTGCTGGCCAAAGGCGCTGGGACCAACCCGCGGGCGCTGGCCGAAGCGATCAAGCCGAAGCTGGAGGCGATTCCCGGCGTTACCTCCGTCGAGGTCGCGGGACCGGGATTCATCAATGTGCGGCTCTCCGACGAAGCCTGGCGTGACGAGCTGACGACCATCCTCGCCGAGGGCGAGGAATACGGCCTGTCGAGCGCCGGCAATAACGAACGGGTCAATGTCGAATATGTCTCGGCCAACCCGACCGGCCCAATGCACATGGGCCATTGCCGCGGTGCCGTGGTCGGCGATTCGCTCGCCCGGCTGCTCGAGGCGGCGGGATTCCGGGTCACCAAGGAATATTATGTCAACGACGCCGGTAGCCAGGTCGACACGCTCGCGCGCTCCGCGCACCTTCGTTACCGCGAGAAATTGGGCGACGACATCGGCGGGATCCCGGAAGGACTTTATCCGGGCGATTATCTGAAGCCGGTCGGGGCGATCCTCGCCGCCGAATATGGCGACAAATATGCCGAAGCGCCCGAGAGCGAATGGCTCGGTCTGTTCAGGGCGAAGACGGTCGCGGCGATGCTCGATCTCATTCGTCACGACCTCGGCCTGCTCGGCATCCATCACGACATTTTCGCCTCGGAAGCCCAGGTGCAGGCGTCGGGCAAGGTGGACGAAGCGATGGACGTGCTCCGCGGCAAGGGCCTTGTCTACGAGGGCCAGCTCGAGCGGCCCAAGAGCCTGGACGAGCATGACGAGTGGGAGCCGGTCGAGCTGACCCTGTTCCGCTCGACCCAGTTCGGCGACGACCAGGATCGGCCGATGAAGAAGTCGGACGGGTCATTGACCTATTTCGGCACCGATGCCGCTTACCACTGGCAGAAGGCGCAGGCCGCCGATCATTTGGTCAACATCTGGGGCGCCGACCATGCCGGGACCGTCAAGCGCGTCCAGGCGGCGGTCAATGCGCTGACCGACGGCCGCGTCGATCTGGACGTCAAGCTCATCCAGATGGTTCGCCTGTTCCGCGCCGGCGAGCCCATCAAGATGAGCAAACGCGCCGGCAATTTCGTGACTTTGGCGGACGTGGTGCGCGAGGTCGGCAAGGACGTCGTGCGCTTCATGATGCTGACCAAGCGCGCCGACACGATGCTCGACTTCGACTTCGCCAAGGTGGTCGAAGCATCGAAGGACAATCCGGTCTTCTATGTCCAATATGCGCATGCGCGGATCCGCTCGCTGCAGCGCAAGGCGGCCGAGGCGGGGGTTTCCCTTGATGCGTCGGCGGACCTCGCATTGCTTGATTCCGAGGAGTTGGCCCTGGTCCGGGCGGCGGCGCAATATCCGCGGGTCGTCGAAAGCGCCGCCATAGCGCACGAGCCGCACCGGATCGCCTTTTACCTCTACGATCTCGCAGCTGAGTTCCATGCCCTGTGGAACCGCGGCAACGACGACCCGGCCCGGCGCTTTCTCCTTGAAAACAATCCACAAGTATCACGCGCGCGACTGGAACTGGCGCGCGGGATCGGGCAGATCATCAGGAACGGCCTCGGGATTATGGGAGTCGAGGCCGTCGAGGAGATGCGCTGATGCGTGGCGTTCGGCCGGCCGACGAGGACCGGCTGCCCTGGCTGGAGCCGTACCGCGAGACGAAGAAGCCGGGCAAGCCCCTGCCGCGTCGCGGTTATGGCAAGCCGCTGGCGATTGGCGGCGTGATTGGTCTGTTGCTCGCAGCCGGGGCCGGCGGCTATTGGTACGGTCAAATCAGCAAGTCGACGAATGAGCCGAGCCAATCCACGACGGTAGCCTTGCCCGCGCCAAAGCCGCGCCCGGTCGAGACGGTCGAAGCTCCGCCAGTCGCCGAGCCGGTCGTCACTTCACCGGAACCGCCGTTGGCGGAAAAGCACGCGCCAGTTAAGAAGAAGGCCAGGCATCGCGCGTCGCCGCGCAAGAAAATCCACAGCGCCGGCATCCAGCACGCCAAGATCGATGCCGTCCGGGCGGCGCAGGAACGCCAGGCGCTCAGCCGGCCGTGGCCGAAAATGCCCTCGCCGGGTCCGGCGGGCCAGGTGATCCAGCTTGGCGCCTTCACCACCGCGGAGCGGGCCAACAATGCCTATTATCAGCGCATCGCCCGCTACAAATCGCTTGCCGGCATGCCCAAGGTGGTGGTGCCGGTCGTCACCAAACCGGACGGCCGCATTCTTTATGTCTTGCGCCTCGGCACCACCTCGCGCGAACAGTCGAAAGCCGTCTGCCGGAATTTGAAGGCAAGCGGCGATCACTGCCTGGTGATCGGCTGATGGAGATTGTTCGATGAGCGAGATTGGCTCCGCCGGCGACGCCGAGGCCCTGCCCTGGCTGGAGGCTGTCGAGGACGAGGACGACGCGCCGAAAGTGTCGGCGCGCAAGATGCTGGCCGCTTTGGTGTTGGTGCTGGTCGGCGTGGCAATTGTCGCCGGAACTCTTTTCTGGATCGGCCGGCAGGATACCGGTTCCGGGCCGCCGCAGCTGATCAAGGCCGAACCCGGGCCCTACAAAGTGCGGCCCGACAATCCCGGCGGGCTCGACGTCGCCGGGGACAGCGGCACTGCCTATGCAACCGGCGCCGGCGAGGACAGCGACGCGCTGCTCGACGTCAGCCGGCTGAGCGACACGCCGCTGCCGCCACCTGTGGATCAGCCCAAGAAGCTGCCGCCCAATGAGATCAAGGAGCCGGTGGCGCCTACTCCGCCCAAGCCGGTGACGCCGCCGCCAGCCGCGCCGGGGACGAAGGGCACGGTCATCCAGCTCGGCGCTTATGGTTCAACCGGCAAAGCCGAAACGGCGTGGCGGCTCCTGTCGTCGCGCTTCCCTGCGGTCGCCGGCCTGACCAAGATCGTCGTTCCCTACAGCGGCGGCTATCGCCTGCGCGCATCCGCCGGCTCGCCGGCCGAGGCTCAGGCCGCCTGCCGGGCCGTGGTCGCGGGCGGCGAGAATTGTTTCGTGGCGCAATGAAGGCGGTCATTTACGGCCTTGCCGGCCCGGAACTGACCGCAAATGAACGTGATTTCTTCCGCGATGCGGATTCCGCCGGCTATATTTTGTTCAAGCGCAATTGTTTCAGTGCCGAACAGTTGCGTAAATTAAATAGCGACCTTCGCGAGCTGTCAGGACGTCCCGACTTGCCGATCCTGATCGACCAGGAGGGCGGCCGGGTGGCGCGCATGCAGCCGCCGGAATGGCCGGCTTTCCCGCGCGCCGAAGCTTTCGCTGCTTTGTATGAGTTGGCGCCGTCTTCGGCGATCGAGGCGACGCGGGTTAACGCCCGGGCCATTGCCCTGACGCTCCGCGCCGCGGGGATCAACGTCAATTGCCTGCCCTTGCTTGACGTCCGCCAGCCCGGCGCCAGCGACATTATCGGCGACCGTGCGCTCGGGAATGAGCCCATGCAGGTCGCCGCTTTGGGGAGGGCGGTGCTTGACGGCATGGCGTCGGCCGGCGTCGTCGGTGTGATCAAGCACATGCCCGGCCACGGCCGGGCTCTGGTCGACAGCCACAAGGAACTGCCGATCGTCAGCGCCAGCGATGAAGAGCTGGACGTCGACATCGAGCCCTTCGAGCGGCTGCGCTGGGCGCCGATGGGGATGATGGCGCACGTCGTTTATACCGCCTGGGATCCTGAGCTGCCGGCGAGCCAGTCGCCGACCGTGATCGGCTCGGTGGTGCGGGAGCGGATCGGGTTCGATGGTTTCCTGATGACCGACGACCTTGGGATGGAGGCATTGCGCGGCGACTTTGGCGAGCGCGCGGCGAAAGCCATTGCCGCCGGCTGCGACGTGGCGTTGCACTGTTCGGGCAGGATGGACGAAATGGAGGCGATTGCCGATGCCGCCCCAACCCTTTCAGCCGACGGGCTGGCGCGGCTCGACCGGGCCATGGCGATCACGCTCAACGAGGCGGACGACGTGGATTACGCCGAAGCTGTCGCCAAGCGCGACGCATTGCTGGCGCTGGTGTGACCGCTGCGATAGGTTCGTCGCCGATGGAATCCGAATTCTTCGAAGGGCCGGCGCGCGAGGAGGAAGCGCTGAACTTGACCCTCGACGGCTGGGAAGGGCCGCTCGATCTGCTCTTGAACCTGGCGCGAGTGCAGAAGGTCGATCTCCACCAGATCTCGATCCTGGCTTTGGTCGAGCAATATCTCGCTTACCTCGAAGGCGCCCGAAAGCTCCGGCTCGAGATCGCCGCCGATTACCTCGTCATGGCAGCCTGGCTCGCCTACCTCAAATCCTGCCTGCTGCTGCCGAAGGATCTGGAAGCCGATCCAAGCCCGGAGGAGCTGGCGCTTCGGCTTCAGCTTCGCCTGCAGCGGCTCGATGCGATGCGCGAAGCCGGCGCCCGGCTGATGGGGCGGGACCGTCTGGGGCGCGATGTCTTCGCGCGCGGCGCTCCCGAAGGGCTGCGGCTGGTGCGCAAGTCCGACTGGCAGGTCACCCCATTCGACCTGTTCGCCGCTTATGGCGTGGTCAAGGCGCGCACCCAGCCGGCAATGCACGTCGTCCACGACCGGCGGGTGATGACCCTCGACGACGCAATCGAGCGGGTGTCGCGGCTGATCGGCGCCCACCTCGACTGGACGATGCTGGAGGCCTTCCTGCCGACAAGCGAGGATGCGGCGTTCTTGAAATCAGCTTTGGCATCGTCCTTCGTCGCCGCGCTGGAGCTGGCGCGGCAGGGGCGGCTTGAGATTGCCCAGGAAGCGGCCTTCGCACCATTGAAAGTGAGAGCCGCCTAGGATGGACGAGTTCATGCGTTCGGTGGAAGCGACCCTGTTCGCCTCGGCGGTGCCGCTCACTGTCGATGAAATCGTCGCCTATGTCGGCGAAGGCGAGGTCGAGATCGCTCTCGGCCAGCTGTCGGCGCACTACGAGGGCCATGGCATCGAGCTAGTTGAGCGTGGCGGCCGCTGGCATTTCCAGACGGCGCCCGACCTTGCCCATATTCTGCGCCGCGAGCGCGAGGAGGCGCGCCGCCTGTCGCGCGCCGCCACCGAGACGCTGGCGATCATCGCCTATCACGAGCCGGTCAGCCGAGCGGAGATCGAGGCGATCCGCGGGGTCCAGATTTCGAAGGGCACGCTCGACGTGCTGATGGAGGCAGGCTGGGTCCGCACCGCCGGCCGGCGGGAAGGGCCGGGCCGGCCCTTGCTCTACGCGACCACCGACGATTTCCTGACGCATTTCGGGCTCGGCTCGCGCCGCGACCTGCCGGGAATCGAGGATCTGAAGGCCGCCGGCCTTCTCGACCCGCTCGAGGAAGCAATGTTCAGTCTGCAACTGGAAAGCGACGAGGAGGAGGTCTAGAAGGCCCTCCAAGACGGAGATCGGAGAACATCATGGGTGGTTTGAGCCTCTGGCATTGGCTCGTCGTTATCATTCTCGTCCTCTTGCTGTTCGGCAAGGGACGCATTTCGGACATGATGGGCGACCTCGGTAAGGGCCTCAAAAGCTTCAAGCAGGGCATGGCCGAGGACGAGGACAAGCCGACGCGCCCCGAGCAGCAACGCCAACTGCCGCGCGAGCAGCGGCCGATCGACATCACGCCGAGCGCGCCGCCGCCCGCCGAGCCCTCGGCGCCGGTCCCGCCGCCGCCGTCCGGCGACGAAACGCCGCGCACTTAAGTCGGAGTAACGCCGATGTTCGGCGTCGACACGTCCGAGCTGTTGCTGATCGCGGTGGTCGCGCTCGTCTTTATCGGTCCAAAGGACCTGCCGCGGGTAATGCGGCAGGTCGGCCGCTGGGTCGGCAAGGTGCGCGGCATGGCCCGCCACTTCAACAGCGGCATCGAGGCGATGGTTCGTGAGGCCGAGCTCGAGGAAATGGAAAAGCAGTGGCGTGAGGAAAATGAGCGTATCATGCGCGAGTTTCCGGGCAATGCCGACCAGATGATGCTGCCCGGCGCCACGCCGCCGCCACCCCTTGACGACCAGGCCAGCCTGCCCCTCGACGAGCCGGAGACGCCGCCGCCCTCGGAGCGGCCGCTGCCGTGAAGGACATTGACGAGACCAAGGCGCCGCTGATGGAGCATCTGATCGAGCTCCGCCGCCGGCTCATGTGGTGCCTGGCGGCCCTGGCGGCCGCCTTTTTCATCTGCCTCTATTTCGCTCGCGATATCTTCGCGGTGCTCGTCCAGCCTTTGCTCGAAGCAGGCCAGGGCAAGCTCATCTACACCGACATCTTCGAAGCCTTCTTCGCCGAAGTGAAGGTCGCCTTGTTCGCGGCCGGGATGATCACTTTCCCGGTGATCGCCACTCAGCTGTGGAAGTTCGTCGCGCCCGGCCTCTATGCCAAGGAAAAAAAGGCGTTCCTGCCATTCCTCCTGATGACGCCATTCTTCTTCGCGGCCGGCGCTTCCTTTGCCTATTTCGTGGCCATGCCCTGGGCCTTGAAGTTCCTGCTGGGATTCGAAGGCAATGTCGGCGGCGTCACCCAGGAAGCGTTGCCGGCGGTCGGCAACTACCTGAGCTTCTCGACCCGCTTCCTGTTCGGTTTCGGCGTCGCCTTCCTGACGCCGGTGCTGCTGATGATCCTCGAACGGGCGGGACTGGTGACCAGGGAGCAGCTCGCCAAGTCAAGGCGCTATGCGATCGTCGCCGCCGCGGCCGTGGCGGCGGTGCTGACTCCACCCGATGTCGTTTCGATGCTGCTGCTCCTGGTGCCGCTCTATTTGCTCTATGAGTTCGCGATCATCGCTATCCGCATCACCCATTGGCGCGCGGCGCGGGCGGCCAAGGCCTCCGGATCAAGAGGGAGAGAGGAGCCCCAGACAGACGTGGGCCCGGATTCGCCACCGGGGGGGGGGAGGGTTGGCGAGTCCGGGCCCATTTAAGCGGATAGCGAGAGCGGGGGGGCAAAAGGTCACTATCCAAGGCGCATAACGTCCCGGGTTTCGCCCCGGTTCCGCGCCCTTTCAAAAAAAATCGCCGCAAATCGGACCGGTAGCCTTCGTCACTCCGGAAAGACTGGAATATCGACGCTCAACCGCCCGATTTTTTCGTCGAGCGGAGAGCGCAGCTGCCGTGCCAGGCCGCCGATAATGCGGCTGAATTGCAGGCGTTCCGGGTCGCCATCGCCCTCAGTCATCAGTGCGTTGCTGGAGATGGTCAGCCGCCCTGCCAGCTCGCCGACCCGGCGCAACTCGATCTCGATGGCATCGCCCGGCTGGCGAAGCATGGCAAACTCCACCACCTCAGTCACGAAGAAGGCGCTGGCGACCGCGGCGTCCTGAGTGGTGTAGACATTGTCGACGTCAAGCTGGATCGAGGTCGCTCGGGCATTGTCGGGCGCCGAGGCTCGCAAGGTCGCCGAGAGCTCGACCAGCAATGGCCGCAAGGAAATGCCGCGGCTTTCCTCCACTTCGGCGAAATGATTGCGGTGCACGACCGAAAGGGCGTCGACACGGCGGCCGATGGCGGCATAAGCATCGCGGGCCTCGCCCGTCGTCGCGCTGCGGCCATGGATATTGAGCAGCGAGGCCACCACCTGCAGGTTGTTCTTCACCCGGTGGTGCACCTCTCGCACCAGCCGGCGCTGGCCGGACAAGGCGTCCGCCATCTGCCGTTCCGATTCCTCGATCCGCTCGACCGCGCGCTCGAAGGCCTGGCCCAGCTCGTGGATCTCGGCCGCGGGTCCCAGCTTCTCAGGCAGTTCGAGGCGGTCGTCGCCCGGCTGGTAGGTGAGCACCGCCTTCTTCAGTCGCCCGAGAGGGAGGATCAGCAGGCGCTTCACCAAGTACCAACTAAGAAGCGCCGCAATCACCCACATCAGGAGCGGCAGCAGTGTCGCCATCTGGTCAAAGATGGTCGTGCTGTTCACTTCCGTGACGGTGCGGACCCGCAGTTGTCCGCCACCGATCGTGTAGACACGTCCCAGCACTTGCCGGCCGAGCTCATCGGCGGTTCCGTTGGCGATTATGTCCAGTTCCGACCCGCCATCGCTAAGTGTAATTTCATTCACGTGCTCGGCCGACTGTTTGACCTCGGCCCGGAGCTCCTCAGCATTGAGTTCTCCAGTAGCCATCCCGCCGACTACGCCGACGCGGAAATCCACTCGCCTTAGCGGTGGCGACACCCAGAGCCGGACGTCACCCGGAGCAACCAGCGTGTTATTCATTTGCGGCTGAATATCGCCGTGCGTGCAGATCACGGTTGCGTCGGGACGACGGACAACGAACCGGTTGGCGATCGCCGGCGTCAGGGCCAGCGAACGCGCAGCTTCGTCGCACGGGTCTGCGGGGTGGTCGCGAAGAGCGCCATTGGCGGCGATGCGCAAGGCTAGCGTATTGCGCGCGATGAGGCTCTCGATGGCGCGGGCGACGGCACGCCCTTGCTCCTCGGCGGCGGCGTGGTTGGCCAAATTGGCATCGTGGAGGCTGTCGCGCGCTGCCCAGGCCAGCGCCAGGCCGAGCGGAAGCAAGGCGGCGGACAGGATCAGGAGGAGCTTTGTGCCAGTTGGCCAGCGGTCGAAGTTGGAAAGTCGCCCTGCCATCAATGCCGCTCCGCTCGCGCGGCGCGCCTAGCTGAGCTTGCCCAAGAGGTCGAGAAAGTCCCGCGGAACATCCTCGCGCAGGGTCGTGTCGTAAACCGAACGCAGCGCCTTTCCGAGCTCGTTGGCCTTTGAGCGGCGGGTGTCGTCTGACTTGCGGGTCCGCTTTGAGCGGCGCTTGTCACGACTACCGCCGGCGGGAGGATCGCTGCTGCTGCCTTCACTCAAATCCTCGTCCCCCTCGCGCGGGTGCACAGGCTTGTCGGCCGTCTTCCTATCCGCACCCCAAATTCGAGACGGGTCGATAACAGCGTCGGCGCGCACCTATATCCCCGCTTCGCAACTCGTCAATCTCACGGATGCATGCCCCCAATTGAAGCGTGGAAACCAAAAGGGCGGTGCTTTGTTCCAACCTTCGAGCGAACACCGGGGGATGGGCATGCGGCGCGGACGCGTGACGGTCGGTTCCGGGGTTGCAACGAAAAACGGGTGCGCCCAATAGGGCCGCCAACGATTTCAGGGAGTGTCATCACCAATGTCGCTTGGACAGGAACTCGCCCCGCATTTGCCCTTCCTTCGCCGCTACGCCCGCGCCCTGACCGGCAGCCAGGCACATGGTGACGCATTCGTCCGCGCGACCCTGGAAGCCATAGTTGCCTCACCCGGCGACTTCCCGCGCGACGTCGATCCGCGCCTTGGCCTCTACCGCACCTTCCATGCCATCTGGTCGACCGCGAACATCGAATCCGGCGAGGACCCCGCGAATATCGGTTTCGGGGGCGCCGAGGGCATCGCCCAGGCGCGCCTGTCGCGGATCACGCCGATGTCGCGCCAGGCGCTGCTACTGACCTCGCTCGAAGGTTTCTCGACAGAGGACGCCGCCTACCTGATCGGCGTGTCGCCGGAGGACGTCGACAGCCTGGTCGCCGAGGCGCTCGCCGAGATCGAGCGTCAGACCCATGCCGATGTGCTGATCATCGAGGACGAGCCGATCATTGCCATGGACATCGAAATGATCGTCCGCGACCTGGGTCACAACGTCACTGGCGTCGCGGTCACTCGTTCCGAAGCGGTCGCGCAGGCACGGCAGTCGCCACCGACCCTGGTGCTGGCCGACATCCAGCTGGCCGACGATTCAAGCGGCATCGACGCGGTCAAGGACATCCTGGCCGAATTCTCGGTGCCGGTGATCTTCATTACCGCCTTCCCGGAGCGCCTGCTGACCGGCACCCGGCCCGAGCCGACCTTCCTCATCACCAAGCCGTTCCAGCGGTCGACGGTGAAGGCGGCGATCAGCCAGGCGCTATTCTTCGACGCCGCCACCGTTCCCGCCGGCTGAGTTCGTTTCCCTAAGGGAACAGTCGGCTCCGCGCCGCGTTGGCGGGGAAAGTCAGTCTCTAGGGAAAACCAATCGATGGCCGAGCCAAGCGAGCATGTTTCAACGACCGAAGCGCGCGCCGGTACGACTCCCCACGTCACTCGTGTGGTGCTTGGGGTCGGGCTGCTGCTGGTGATCGCTATATTCGCGATCATATTGTTCGTTGCCGGCTGAATCCCTATCTTTCACGGGCCGATCGATGACTAATGCGCCAGAGGCTGCCGGCCGAGTAACGGGGTGGGGTAGAGTGTCCGACAAAGAGGATCAGTCAGTCGACGAGGCGCGCCCCGAGCCGGTTCCGCTGTCGGATCCGGACTTCAAGGAACAGCTCGCAGCGGTCATTCCGCACCTGCGCGCCTTCGGCCGATCGCTTTCAGGCAGCCGCGACCTGGCAGACGATCTGGTTCAGGAGACTTTGCTCAAGGCCTGGGCGGCGCGGAAGCGATTCCAGGCCGGGACCAACATGCGCGCCTGGACCTTCATCATCCTGCGCAATCTCTTCCTCAGCCAGATGCGCCGCGCCCGCTTCAAGGGAGAGTGGGACGACATTACCGCCTCGAAGATCCTCGCCGCGCCGGCCAGCCAGGACAGGCATATCGAGCTTGGCGACATGCAAAGGGCGCTGATGCACCTGCCGCAGCCGCAGCGCGAGGCCCTGATCCTGGTCGGCGCCGGCGGCTTTGCCTATGAGGAAGCGGCCGATATTTGCGGCTGCGCGGTCGGCACGATCAAGAGCCGCGTCGCTCGGGGCCGAGTAGCTTTGGAAGCCCTGCTGTCAGGCGGCAAATTGCCATCGCGGCGCCAGCATAAGACCGACCCCAACAAGTCGGCCTTGCAGGCCATCATGGGCGAAGTTGACGAATTGAGCGCCGGAAGCGACGCAATCAACAACCATGGTAAGCCGGAAGATGGGGAAGGCTGAGCGGCTAGTGGAGCCGCTTTAGCAAGTCTCCGAACATGCGGTCGGAATCGTCTTCGTGCGGCTGTCCAGCGGCAAAGGCACGGCGAAGCGCCGCAGCGATCCCGGCCTGGTCGGGCAAGCTTTCGACACGGATGACTCGTCGGTCCATGTGAAGCTCAGGCGCCGCCTCCTTCATGTGAGCTCTACTGCCATTTAGTGACTTAACGCAGCCAAGCGCCGCGGGTTTCGCCGTGGGGCCAAATCGGGCAGAGCCTGTCGCATGGACACAACAGCAGGGCGGGAAACGGCGTTGGAGCGCGCTTCGGCCTTCTCGCCGTTCCTGCGCGAGACAGCTCGGGCCTTTCCGGCGATCGCGCAAGCCTTTGCGGACGGGGGCGCCGCCGAGGCGATCGCCTTGTCTCTCGCGATCGAGGCCGGTGACCTTGGCGCCGAGTTGCGCCAGCGACGGACCGCCCTCGCGCTTGCAGTCGCGCTTGGGGACCTTGCCGGCGAGTTGGAGCTCGAGGACGTCACCGCCGCCTTGTCGGATTTTGCCGATGGGGCGATCGACCGCGCGCTCGCGGCCGCGATCGCCGAGCGAGTTCCGGGTGCCGAGAGCCAAGGTTTTGCGATCCTCGCGCTCGGCAAGCTCGGCAGCCGCGAGCTCAATTACTCGTCCGATGTCGACCTGATCCTGCTGTTCGACCCGGCAACACTGCCGCGACGCGAGCGGGACGAGCCTGGTGAAGCGGCGGTGCGCATCGCCCGGCGGCTCGTCGAATTGCTGCAGCAGCGAACCGAGGACGGCTATGTTGCCCGTGTCGACATGCGCCTGCGGCCATCGCCAGAGGTGACGCCGATCGCGTTGCCGGTCGATGCCGCCATTTCTTACTATGAATCGCAGGCACTTCCGTGGGAACGGGCGGCTTTCATCCGCGCCCGCGCCGCGGCCGGCGACTGCGCGCTTGGCAACCGCTTCCTCCATGAAATCCAGCCGTTCATCTGGCGCAGGGCGCTCGATTTCGGCGCCATCGACGAGATCCGCGACATCAGCGTGCGCATCCGCGACCACTATGCGCAGGGACAGGTCTTCGGTCCCGGCTACGATTTGAAGCGCGGCCGAGGCGGCATTCGAGAAGCCGAGTTCTTCACCCAGGTACAGCAGCTGGTCCATGGCGGCCGCGAGCCAGTCTTGCGTGAACCGGCGACGCTGAATGCGCTCGCGGTGCTGGCGAACGCAGGCCGCCTGGAACCGGAGGTCGCTCAGGGCTTCGCCGCTGCCTATCGCCGACTGCGCACGGTGGAGCATCGCGTGCAGATGATCGCCGACAAGCAGACTCATCGGCTCCCCGTCGATCCCGAGGAGATGGATGCGGTCGCCCGCCTTGATGGGCTCGCGGGCGGCGGCGCCCTCATCCAGTTGCTGCTGCCTCATGTCGAGTTCGTCGGCGGAAAGTTCGATGAGCTGGCCGCCGACAAGGGCCGGCATTTGTCCAACGATCCCGATATCCTCGCCAACGAGCTGACGGCGATTGGTTTCAAGGACATCGATACACCCCTTAAACGCATCGCCGAGTGGCGTTCCGGCCAAATCCGTTCGCTGCGTTCGCCCGCGGCGCGCCGTGCGTTCGAGGCTATGCTGCCGGTCCTTCTGCGCGCCATCGCCAAAGGCCCCGACCCGACCCATGCGCTCAACCGTTTCAGTGACATCGTCGAGAGGGTGTCGAGTGGCGTCAATCTCTATCGTCTGCTGTTGGCGCAGGCGCCGCTCGCCGACATGCTGTCGCTGATCCTGGCGCACGCGCCGGTGCTGGCCGACCAGCTGGCACGGCGGCCGATGCTGCTCGACGGCCTGATCGACGCATCGAGCTTCGCCACCCCGCCCGAGCCGCCCGATTTTGCCGAACGGCTGGCGAATGGTCCCCGTGACGAAACCTACGATCAGCAACTCGACCGCGTGCGGCGCCTGGTCAACGAGCGCCGTTTCGCGCTCGGCGTTCAACTGATCCTCAAGCACCGCGACCCGCTCGACATCATGATGGGCTACGCCAATATCGCCGAAGGGACGATCCAGGCACTTGCCGAAGCAACCATTCGCGAGTTCGAGCGGGAGCACGGGCGCATCGCCGGCGGCGAGCTGCTGATACTCGGTCTCGGCAGATTGGGGGGGCGGGCCCTGACCCATGCCTCGGACCTCGATCTCATCTTTATCTTCGATGCCGCCGAGGGAAGCATCTCGGACGGCGACAAGCCCATGAGCGCGACCGATTACTACAACCGCCTCGCTCGCCGCATCGTCGCCGCTTTATCGGTGCCGACCGCGTCCGGCCGTTTGTACGAGGTCGACACGAGGTTGCGACCCCAAGGGTCGGAGGGAATGATGGCGGTGCGGCTCGACGCCTTCGAGGCGTATCAGCGCGACGAGGCGTGGACCTGGGAGCATATGGCGCTGCTCCGCGCCCGGATGGTGCACGGATCCGAGGCGAGCCGGAAGCGGCTGGAGTCCGCCATTAAATCGGTGCTCGGCGCGCCGCATGACCCCGACAAAGTACGGGTGGACGCTGCAAAAATGCGATCAGACATGGCGAAGCATAAGCCACCCGCGGGGCCGCTCGACATCAAGCTTGGCCCAGGGGGACTGGTCGACCTGGAATTCGCCGTGCACGTGCTGCAGCTGGCCCATGGCATCGGCTTCGACCCGCGCCTCGAATATGCCATCGCCGCTCTGGTCGATGGCGGTTTTCTCGACATGCAGGCCGACGCCGATTTGCGTTTGCTCTCGCGGATCCTGGTGACCATGCGCCTGGTCGCGCCCGACGGCAGCGTTCCCCCCCCGGAATCGCGGCCTTTGGTCGCCGAAGTCTGCGGCTATCCTGACTGGGACGCCTTGCTTGCGGCGCACGAGGAGGCTCGGCAAAGGGTTGCGGCCCTCTGGGCAAGGATCAAGGGAGGCGAAACATGATCAACGAAGGCGACAGGCTTCCCAAGCTGACGATGACTGCCAGCGATGGATCGAGCGTCAATTTGGCCGCGCCGGGAAAGCCGCTGGTGCTCTATTTCTATCCGAAGGACGACACTTCGGGCTGTACGAAAGAGGCGCAGGACTTCACCGCGCTCGCCGGCGATTTCACAGCCGCCGGCGCCAAGGTCGTCGGCGTCTCCCGCGACCCGATGAAAAAACATGAGAAGTTCATCGACAAATACGCCCTCAAGGTGCCCCTTGCCTCCGACGAGGACGGACGCATCTCGGATGCTTTCGGCACCTGGGTCGAAAAGTCGATGTACGGACGCAAATATATGGGGATGGAGCGCTCGACCTTCCTCATCGGCCAGGACGGGCGCGTCGCGAGGGCCTGGCGCAAGGTCAAGGTGCCGGGCCATGCCGCCGAGGTGCTGAAGGCGGTGCAAGGCATGCCGTGATGGTCCCACTAAGTGAAAAGGTAGTCGGCTTGTGATCCTCAGCCGCTACGCGCAGGCTCAAAAATCAGGCCTACGACGCCTGAACTGCGTGTCTTGGTGTTCTTGAGGTTCAGCCTGGCACTTTGTCCTTCCTCCGGGAACAGCCGCTTTCCACTGCCCAGAACCAATGGGTGGACCCAGATCCGGTATTCATCGATCAGGTCGTGCTTCATCAGCGTCTGCATCAGAGTGGTGCTGCCGTACATCTCGATGTTCCGGCCGCCCTCCTGCTTCAACTTTGCGACTTCCTCAGCGACATCGCCCTTGATGAGCGTGGCGTTCCACTCAAGCGGTTCCTTGAGCGTTCTTGAAGCGACGAGCTTCGGAATCGCGTTCATCCGCTCGAGATATGGCCCCTCCTTGATCCTGCCCCACGCCTTGGAAAGAAGCTCGTAGGTGACACGCCCGCACAGGAAATAGTCGCTGTCCATCAAATTCTCGTACGATTCCTGCACGGCATCTTCGGAGAAATACGGACTGGCCCAGCCGCCTTGCGCGGTTTCGCCGAAGCCGCCCGGATCCTGGACCACCCCGTCGAGTGAGACCAGTGTTGATACAACCAGCTTTCTCATCGTCACCTCCTAGTCAGGTGTCGAGGCCGAGTTCGGGCACCTCGTTCCGGCTGACTTTGAGCAGGGAGATGATGTGCACCAGAATCCAGGCCGGAACGCCGAACGTCGGAATGATCGCCAGCGGCAGGTCTTGCATGATCTCAGCCGTCACATCGCCGCGCAGAAGGCCGAGCGGATTGTTGCCGGCAAGCACTCCGCCACCAATGGCTCCAACGAAGTCGAGCAGGCCCAAGACGCTGAGGAGGATCACATGACCACGCCAGTTGGGCGAACGCCGGACCAGCGCGTAGACCACGAACGGCGCATAAACACCGACGATCATATCACCGATCCCTGCCGGCCAGGCGAAGGTACCGGGGAGCATCCCGAAGCTCATCAGGACGAGGAACATGCCGCCGATGATCCGCCACGCCTGAATCGCCGTTAGCAACCTGAGATCCAGCCCGAGGACGTAGCGGCGGAAGCTCTCCGATCCAGCGTAGGCGAGCGCGAAGAGGACCGGCGGGACAAGAACCGCAAGCAGCAACATGAGCGGCGGCTGGTCCGGCGGGTTGGTGAAGAAGCCCTGCTGGCTCAATAGGGCACTGATCGCCGCCCACACGACAAGGGTGATGATCGCGGGAGTGAGACGGGACGCGGTGGGCATGATCTGGCTCTCCTCAAACCAACTCGAATTCGTTTCCTCACATACGTGGTTCGCCAAAGGCGCCGTCGAATGAAACGAGCATGGATTCCACGAGTCTTCGCATAATGGGATTTCCCTATAGGGCCGGGCCCGAAGATGCGTCGACCATCTCCGCGTCCTCGACGGCGTAGCGCGCATGACGGAAATCGCGGACGGTGATCAGCTTGCCGTCATCCCATTCCAGCAGGATGAAATAGTTGGGCCGCGCCTGCCGTGGCTGGCCGGGATCGTAGACCAGGATGGCCGGTCGACCTTCAATCTGCCCGGGAACGAAGCGCCAGTCGTCGACCGACGCATAATTCCCGAAATAATTGTGGACCTCGCGGCCGCTCATCCGCGTGCGGGAAACCAGCTCGAGCCGGACATCCTCGGCGAGCATTTCCCGGACCGCGTCGAAGTCGCGGGCATTGAAGCGCTCGGCGTAGGCGGCCAGGCGGGCGCGCTCGTGCCCGGCGAGAACCGGCGGCAGCTTGTCGTCCGGCTCCCCGGCAAGCTCCCGAAGTCGCGCGCGGCCGCGGTGTAGTGCCGCCTTCACGGCAGGCACGGTCGCGGCGATGATGCCGCTGGTCTCCTCTATCGAGTAGCCGAGCACGTCCTTGAGGATCACCGCGCTACGCTGCACGACCGGCAGTCGGGCGAAAACTCTAAGGCTGCTTGCCGCAGCAAGATGCTCCTCCGGTGTCGGCGCGGGATCAATCATGTCCGGATCCTCCTCCTCCGCATAAGAAGCGTCCTGACGGGCGCGCCGACGCATGAAGTCGATCGCTTCATTGTGAGCGATGCGGAACAGCCAGGCCTGCGGCCGAGCGATGGTCTGATCGCCAGGAAAGGCTTCGACTGCCTTGACCAGGGCCTGCTGCAGAACGTCCTCGCCGTCGATGACCGATCCTGTCATGCGGGCACAATAGCGGTGCAGCTTTGGGCGCAGCTCGGCGATGAGCCGCTCGAGCTGCGCCACGTCGGCCGTTGCCGGACGCGCTGGCGTCACCGCCACGTCATCCGTCGACTGCTATCCGGTAGCTGCCGACCAGCTTTGCCTCCTGCGTTTGCGGCGGCTCTTCCGTGCGCTCGCCGATGCCGCTCGTGAAGACCTGGAAAGCGGGCAGCCCGCTCATCTGAAACGCGCCTTCGACGGCGTCCGATTTCAGATGCACGAAGCTGCCGTCACCGAGCTCGAGCACCATATAGCTGATGTCCTTGGGTGCCTTGGCGTGCAAAGCTTCGAACACGGCCTCGATCAGGCGCCGATGTTCCGCCAGCGCTTCGGGTTTCGTCTTGTAGCGCACGAGCATGCGTTTCATCTTACAATCTCCCCATCAGCCGCGATTGAGCGATGCCGCGAAGGCGGCCATGTCGGGGTTCTCGGTTTGAAGAAAGCCGTTGCTGGCGAAATCCTCGACGGCATGCTGATCGATCGAGATGAGCACGTCGCGCCCGTCGTCACGACCGTAGGCGCGCTTGGCGACCTCGGCGAGCTCACGCACGAGCGTCCGCTTGGTATCGAGCGGGATTCCCGGTGGCGCGACGATCTCCATGATGATGCGGGCAGGCTCCGACTGAACTGCCCAATCTTTGCCATGCGTGATGGCGAGAAGGGGCGTGTGACCGACGTTCTCGGATGGGACTTCCAGAATATACACGCGGTCGTCGGGCATTTCGTAGGCATTCGTAAGAGCCTGGAGCGATCCCTCGATCAGCTCTTTCTTCGCTTGCTTGCTGAGCCCCGTCGGACCTTTGATCGTCATAACTGGCATGTCGCTTCTCCTTGGTTGGGCGGCCATATGCGGACGCTTGCTACTGAGACGATCCCGGCCAGCCAAAGGATTCGGTTGGCCGAAAAATTCAGATTTCGAGGAGATCATAATTCTCGGTTAGCAGCCTGAGCGCTTTGAAAGCGCCGCGAAAAACAGTGGTTAACGAAAACCTAAGAATCGCTTGGCGTTTCGAAATTTCCCCGTAATCTGAAAGACCTACAGGAGAGAGTCGTGCTTCTGCTCCTCCTGGAGAAAGGGGAGTAGCCATGCGTCAATTGTTTGCGTCACGCCGCAGCTCATTGCTCGCGGCGGTATCCGTCATTGGTCTGAGCTTCGCAGCACCGGCATTCGCGCAGGAATCGATCATCTCCTTGCCTGGCGCCGACGAGCAAATCGTCACCAATCACGAGGTCGCGCCTGGACCGGGCAACCCCGCAACCGGGGCCAACTACGCGAACAGCCCGCAGGTCCTGGACACCGGCGTTACGGGCATTGGGCAGATGATCACGGTCAATCAGGTCAGCTCGAGCCAAGCCTTCCTTGGTCTGTGCACTGGTACGCTGATCAATCCGCGGACTGTTATCACCGCGGCGCACTGCGTTTTCGACAATCCCGCGTATTTCTACGGAGCCCAGACCGGCGGCGGCGGCGGCCTCTATGGCCAGTTCGCAGCGCCTTACGGCTCGACCAAGGGCATTCCCATCAGCTTCGGCTTTTCGGCGACCAAT
>JBKPSK010000016.1:0-6614 GCA_046734995.1 Pseudomonadota bacterium | reverse complement strand
TCGATGGTCAGTCCCGGCGCCATGGAATCATTCGAACACAATCTGAAGAAGGACGATCCGCTGCGCGCCTTGTACCTCGCCGACCGGCCGGGAGCAGCGAAACCCGACTGGACTTATAATATGTTGCTTAAGCACGGCGTTCGTTCGTGCCTCGAATATGCCAAGAGCTTCGACCTTGCGCGGGCGCGAGCCCTTTCGAACCCGGAGCTGTCCCCGCATCTCGCCTTCGTGGATATGGGTGGTCACGGCTATGCCAAGGTGCGGCTCAGCGGCAATGAGATGCGGACGGAGTTCGTTTGCATTCCCAGGCCGGTCACGCGCAGCGAGCGGCCCGACGGGGGCCCTCTGCGCTATCGCGTAGCGCATACGGCCCGTCTCTGGGCGCCGGGTGAGCGGCCGGAACTGCGCCAGGAAGTGCTCCAAGGCGATCCGGGGCTGGCAATCTAAGAGAGAAGGTCGACGGGCTTCGCGACTTAATCACCTCAGGCCGTTCAGTCGCAATCTGGCACGAAAATGGGCGGCCCGGACAGCTGGACCACCCGAAGTTCGTGCAAACGGCGCCTTAGTGGACGCCGATGGTGTCCGCCGGTGCCGACGGGTCGCCACTGACGGATCCGCCGCTATGGACGGCACCGAGCAGCAACAGGCCGGCGAGGTGCGGGGTCGCCATCGAAGTGCCGCTGATCGTGTTGTAGCCGCCGTTGAGCCAAGTCGATTTGATCGACACGCCCGGCTCGGCGAAGTCGATCGGCGGGTTGCCGTAGTTCGAGAAGCTCGCCCACTTGTCACCGGAGGAGAATGCCGAGACAGTGTAGACGTTCGGACCGTTGGCGCGGCCCGGCGAATGGTTGTTGGCATTGTCGCTCTCGTTGCCCGCGGCCAGTGCGAAGCGGACGCCTCCGGCGGCCGCATTTACCACCGCCGTGTCCAGCGTCGTGCTTACTCCGCCGCCCAGGCTCATGTTGGCGACATCACCCGCATTGCCGACCTGCGCGACGTAATCAACGCCGGCAATAACGCCGGAGTAACTGCCGCTGCCACGGCGATTGAGCACGCGCACCGCGACGACCGGCGCGCCTGGCGCAACGCCAATGACGCCAATCGCATTATCCAAGGCGGCGATTGTGCCCGCGACGTGGGTACCGTGACCGTTGAGGTCGGCCGGCGAGCTTTCCCGCTCGACGAAGTTGCGGCTCCTGGCCGAGTCCGTGTTGAGATCCGGATGGCTGAAATCGAGACCGGTATCGATGATCCATGCGGTCGCATAATTGCCGGCAATGCCGCCGCCGACGCGCGAGATTCCCCACGGGGTTGATTGGGGCGGCTGGGTGCCGCTGCCCGGCTGTGCCTTGCCGTGGACCTGGCTTGCGACAGCCACCTGGTCCTGCTCGCAATAGGCAATATTTGGATTGTTGGCCCTCATATAGGCCAGTCCCTGCTCGGAGATATTGGCCGCGAAGCCGTGGATCGCGGTCGTGTAGACGTGCTTGACCTGGCCGCCATTGGCCTGGACGGTACGATTGGCTTCGGCCCGCACATTGCCGCGCGCAACCGAGCTCTTGAAGACGCAGATGTAGCTGTTTGCGATCTTGTCGCCGGCCCTTTCGGCCTGGGCAGGTTGAGCGACTGTCAATGTCGCCATAGCCGCGGTCGCGGCGAGCAAATGCTTCCTCATGTCTTTGGCACCCCTCTTTTACGCAGCTTACTGGACGGGCCGCCGAACTCGGCGGGAATCACCAATCAGAGCACGCAAGCTTACGCGTGCGAACCGCCAATGCAAGCAACCTGCGCCCCTAGGGTCAAGTTGGTCTTCAAAAATGTCCCAATCTGGCAATGATTTGGCGGCGATTTGCGGGTTTGGCGCATTGGCCGCATGCTGTGGCGATGACGTGGGGGGATGAAGCGTTTGCGGCCGGCGCGGCTTTGGCCGTCGGGTTGCTGATTGGAATCGAGCGCGGCTGGAAGCTTCGCGGCGAGAAGCCTGGCACGCGGGTGGCCGGGGTTCGAACCTTCACGCTGATCGGGCTGAACGGCGGCATCGCGGGGCTCATCGGCGTGCATGGTTCCGGCCTGGCAGCCGGGGCTGTTGCGGCCGCGACCGCCACGTTGATCGTGCTCGGCTACAGCCGCTCGGTCATGAAGCAACGCGATGCGACCACCGCCGTCGCAGCGCTGGTGACCCTGGCGATCGGCTTCCTGGCGGGCAGCGGCAGCGCCGGGCTCGCCGTCGCGGCAGGAGCAGTGACCGTCTCGCTGCTGGCGCTGCGCGAAGAAATCCACGGCCTTCTCGACAGGCTCGACGAGGAGGACGTGAAGGCGCTGGCGCGCTTCTCGATCATCGCCCTCGCCGTCCTGCCGTTCCTGCCCGACCACAGCTTCGGGCCCTATGGAGCGTGGAACGCGGCCAAGCTGTGGTGGATCGTCATCCTGGTCACCGGCTTCTCCTTTGCCGGTTACGTCGCCAATCGCGTGTTCGGCGAGCGGAACGGGACGATCGCGACGGCGCTGATCGGCGGCGCCTACAGCTCGACGGCGGTCACCCAGTCGCTGGCGCAACGGCTCGGCAGCGAAGCGCAGGGCGGGGCCGAGGCCGCGGGGATCGCGCTTGCCACCGCGGTCATGTATCTGCGGGTGCCGTTGCTGGGCTTGGTGCTGGCGACCAGGCTCACGGTGCCATTTGCCATCATCGTCGCGCCGGCGCTGATCGTTGCCTGGCTCGCAGGCTGGCTGCTCTACCGGCGGGCCCCGCGCTGCGATGCGCCGGCCCCGCCCGGCAACCCGATCGCGATGTTGCCGGCCTTGGCGTTCGTCGTCTTCCTGGCGGTGGCGGCGGTCGCGGCACGCTGGGCCGAGGCGCGCTTCGGGCAGCAGGGGATCGCGCTGCTGCTGCTGTTCATGGGCAGCCTCGATGTCGATGCGGCGATCGTCACGGCCGGCAATTTGCCGCCGGAAGCGATCACGGCCCAGCTGGCGGCGCTGGCGCTGGGAGGCACCATCCTGGCGAACATGACGGTGAAGCTGGGCATCACGCTTGCTTATGCTCGCAGCAGGGCAAAGGAGCCGGCACTGGCGCTACTGGCGAGCATGGTCGCGCTGGCGGCGAGCCTGGCGGTGGGATGGCTGCGGCTTTGACTGAAGAATGTCACCAGTGCTCGGACTGCCCCGGCGGTCCCGTGCGCTCACCCCAAGCTTCGACATGCCCACGGCATGTCGAATTTGGTGACCCCTACGGGAATCGAACCCGTGTTTCAGCCGTGAAAGGGCCGCGTCCTAACCGCTAGACGAAGGGGCCATGCCGACAGGCAGGGCGCGCGATTAGGCGAGGGTCCCGCACCGGTCAAGCCGGGGCAACGTCGTCGAGGTGCATTTCCGCCGCATTGCCGCCGTTCCACTCATCGCGCTTGATCGAGCCGGCCAGCCACCATTTTTTGTCGCCCGGCGAAGCCAGCAGGGCCTCGCCGAGCGCCGTCCCGGCCGAGCGAAAAGCGATCCACTTGAAGCTCTTGCCGTCGTCGCCGCAGGCGATCCCCCGAACATGGCCGTTGCCGACGATGCCCACACGCATCAGCCGCGCCGGGCCGGCGGCGACCTTGGGGCTCGGCCAGCCGGCGCCATAGGGTCCCCCGTCGTCAAGCTCGTCGCACAGGCCGCCGACGACACCACCGGGGGCCAGCGCCGTGTCGAGCAAGAACGCACGGGCACCGACCGCCTGGCCGATGTCACTGGCCAGTCGTTCGCACAGGAAGGCACGCAACGCCTCGACGCCGCCGGGTGCGACGGTCAACCCGGCCGCCATGGCATGGCCGCCGCCGGCAATCAGCAGCCCGCTGTCCTTGGCGGCGAGCACGGCGGCGCCGAGATCGACGCCGCCGATCGAGCGGCCCGAGCCCTTGCCGGTGCCGTCCTCTTGCTCGGCGATGATGATCGTCGGGCGGTGGAATTTATCCTTCAGGCGACCGGCGACGATGCCGATGACACCGGGATGCCAGCCGCTGCCGGAAATGATCAGCAGAGGCTCATCGCGGTGCACTTCTGCCTGCTTTTCGGCGGCTTCGGTGACCAGCATCTCGATGGCCCGGCGCTCTTCGTTCAGCCGGTCAAGCTCGATAGCGATGGTTCGGGCTTCCTCCGGGTCGGCGGAGGTCAGAAGGCGGACGCCGAGGTCGGATTTGCCGACCCGGCCGCCAGCATTGATCCGGGGGCCGAGCGCGAAACCGAGGTCGCGGCACGAGGGCGCCTTCACCAGCCGCGCCGCCTGTGCGAGCGCCGTGAGGCCGATATTCTGGCCGCCGGCCATGACCTTCAACCCTTGGGTGACGAAGGCGCGATTAAGGGTCTTCAAGCGCGCGACGTCGGCGACTGTGCCGAGGGCGACCAGATCCAGCAGGTCGATGATCGGCGGCTCTTTCGTGCCGTTGGCAAAGCGGCCACGCGTCCTCAGCTCGCGGAGCACAGCGACGCCGAGCAGGAAGGCCATGCCGACAGCAGCGAGGTGGCCGAAAGCGGCGCCATCCTGGCTCTCGTCAAGCCGGTTCGGATTGATGATCGCAAAGGCTTTTGGCAGCTCAGCGGCGCACTGGTGATGGTCGCAGATGATGACGTCGAGGCCGGCCCCGGTCGCGGCTTCGAGGGCGTCGAAGGCCTGGGCGCCGCAATCTACCGTGACGACCAGATCGGCGCCCGATTGCTTCAAAGCGACCAAGGCGTCGCCGGAGGGGCCATAGCCTTCCATCAGCCGGTCCGGGATGTAGGTGCCGGGCCGAAGACCGAGGCGGCGCAGCAGGATGACCAGCAAGGCCGCGCTGGTCGCACCGTCGACGTCATAATCGCCGAAGATGGTGACCGCTTCGCCCCTCTCGACGGCGTCGGCGAGGCGGGCGGCCGCCTTGTCCATGTCCTTGAAAACCGAGGGGTCGGGGAGGAAGTCGCGGATCGTCGGCTGCCGATGGCGGGCGAGGTCGGCAGCCTCGACTCCGCGGGCCAGCAGCAGCTGATCGATCAGCGGCACGCCCAGATCATCGCCACCGTTGCGCCGCCAGCGCCACGGCTGGCCGAGCACGGATGCGGCCACGCCGCAGGCAAAATCTTCCCGCCCCATCAGCCGGTTATGAGTCGGGTCGGGGAGCGGTTCAAGCGCCTTTTCGATGCTCGGTGCGGACCCGGCGGACGGTGCCGGAACTGGCGCGCATGACGATGCTCTCGGTGGTGATGCACCCGCCCGCGTGGCGATGGACGCCTTCGAGCAGGGAGCCATCGGTGACCCCGGTGGCGGCGAAAATGCAGTCGCCGCCAGCCATGTCCTCGAGATTGTAGATGCGGTCGAGGTCTGTGACGCCCCAGCGAGCGGCGCGGGCGCGCTCGTCGTCGTTGCGGAACAGAAGGCGCCCCTGCATCTGGCCGCCGACGCAGCGGAGCGCCGAGGCCGCCAGCACGCCCTCCGGCGCGCCGCCGGTGCCAAGATAGATGTCGATGCCGGTTTCGGGATTGGTGACTGCGATGACGCCGGCGACGTCACCGTCCGGGATCAGCTGGATGCCGCAGCCAAGCGCGCGAAGCTCGGCGATGATGCTTGAGTGCCGGTCGCGGTCGAGGACGCAGGCCGTGATCTGGGATGGGTCGCAGCCCTTGGCCTTCGCCAGCGAGCGGACATTGTCGGCCGGCGAACGGCTGAGATCGATGGTGCCCTCCGGATAGCCCGGGCCAATCGCCAATTTCTCCATGTAGACGTCGGGCGCATTCAAGAGGCAGCCCTGCTCGGCGATGGCAAGGACGGCGAGCGCATTGGGCCCGGCCTTGGCCGTGATGGTCGTGCCTTCCAGGGGATCGAGGGCGATGTCGATCTTCGGGGCCGCTTCATCGGCATGGCCGACCCGCTCGCCGATGAACAGCATCGGCGCCTCGTCGCGCTCGCCCTCGCCGATGACGACGGTGCCGTCCATCGGCAGCTCGTTGAGCGCAGCCCGCATCGCCTCGACGGCGGCGGCGTCGGCGGCCTTCTCGTCGCCGCGCCCGATGAGCCGTGAGGCGGCGATGGCGGCGGCCTCGGTCACGCGCACCATCTCCAGGACCAGGACCCGATCGAGGATATGGCTGGCGGAAATCATGTGGCGCGGCTCCCGGCTGAATCTGGCGCCGCGATAAGGGGCGGCGAGGGCCTTGTCGAGGTGGCCGAGTTGGCGCCCTTAGCGTCCCATATGTTCACAAAAGTCTCGTGGAGAAGCGCCATTCGGTGCGACCTTATGTGACGCCAAGTCCTTGCCGGTTCTGTGGTCCTGACCTGTCAAACAGCCGGGCAAGAGGCTGTCAGGCGAATTCCTACATTGCCAGCTATTTCGCCTTGGCGTCCTTCTTGTCGTCGTCGCCCTTCTTCTTCGGCTTGGGAAGATGCGCGGTTTCAGCCTCGAGCCGTTTCATCGCCGCGGGCATTGCCTGCAGGACCTCGGGGAACGAACCGACCACCGCCCGCAGGACGTCGGGATCGACCCACATCGCAATGCTCTGGCTGCCGAAGGCGCGCCCACTGTCGGTGGCGAGAAAGGCGTTGATATCGGTGAGCTGCTTCTCGTCGAAGCGACGGGCCATGGAGCGGGCCACGCCTTCGCGCAGCCTGGGCT
>JBKPSK010000015.1:0-5004 GCA_046734995.1 Pseudomonadota bacterium | reverse complement strand
GCCTCGTAGAGGCCGGGCGGCATCAGGTCGATCATGTCCATCGCGCTCGCGAACTCGTCATGCTCGCGGGTCGCGACCTTGCCCGACACGAAGATGCCGAGGTGGCCAACGTCCTGGTGAACCGAATAGATGATGGTCTGACCATTGGCGACGAGATCCTCGTCGCTGCGATAGATGTCGGTGATCCAGCCGAGCGCCTGTTGCGGCGGCGTGATGTTGTCGCCCCAGGAGCAGAAGACGACGATCGGCGACTGGATGTTGCGAAGGTCGATCTGAATGCCTTCGGACGTGCGCAACTCGCCGTTGGTCAGCTTGTTGCCGACGAACAGGTTATTGACGATCCACTCGATCTCGCCGGCGTTCATCAGCACCGGGCTGCCCCACCAGGTTTCGAAATCGAGAAAGCGCTCGGTCTCGGTGTCGATCTTCGAATAGAGGTTGTAGGGTTTCTCGAAATAAGTGTTGGCAAGGTTCTGCGATTCAAAATTGGCAACCAGGTTGGCGCCGTCGAACTTGCCGCCACCAAGATCGCCGCTGAGGCCTGTCAACCAGGTGCCGCCCAGCAGCCCGCCGAGATAGCGCATCGGGTTCTTGCCATGGACCCCCGCCCAATAGGACAACGGCGCGCCGGCAAGCAGCAGCGGGCCCGGCACTTCCGGATGGGTCGCGGCCATGATCATCGTTTGCCAGCCAGCCTGGCAATTGGCGATCACCGCGGGCTTGCCGGAGTCCGGATGACGCCGCGCGACCTCGGCGATGAAGAGGCTCTCCGCGTTCCAAACATCCTCGATCGTCTGGCCCGGCACCGGTTCGGGCAGGAAGCCGATGAAATAACAGGGATGACCGTCTTCCAAAGCGACGCCTATCTCGCTGTCCTTCTTCATCCCGCCGATGCCGGGCCCATGGCCGGCGCGCGGATCGACGACGACGAACGGTCTTTTCGCCGGATCGGTCGGAATGTCCTTGGGCGGCAGGATTCGCACCAGCCCGTAATTGACCGGCCGCGGAAGCGTGCGGCCGTCGAGGATCAGCTCGGTTTCGAACTCCAGGACGTGCGGCGCTTCCTTCGCCTGCTGTTCGCGATAGATGTTGCCGCGCTGTCGAAGCACGTCGAGGAACAGGATCGAACGCTGCCAGGCGTCGAGGAAGTAATCGTACGCAGGGCCAAGGTTCTGCCGGTCGGGCATCAGAGGGTCTCCAGGGGGCTGTGCTGAAAGATAGGCAACCGCGCCGCGCCGTTAATCCGGATATCCCCTGACGCACCGCACAAAAACCGCCAGATTGCGATCTCGGCGGCAAGCTCCATCAGCAACTGGCTGAGGGCAATCTGAGGATTCACCCCGATATCGGCGGCCCTTGGGAAACCTATAGCTCGGCATGACGCTCACGAGAGGATTTGGGGCACTCCGCTGCTCGTGACTCCCGCGTCCGCATTTTGGGAGGGAAGAAGATGGATAGCGAAAGCCTTGGCCACGAAGCGTTGACGCTTCCCGAGCTCGATTATTCGGAACCGCCGGAAGGTTCCGACCGCCGCGCCTTCATGGTGCGCAGTGCCATGGCTACGGCAATCGCTGCGCTTGGGGGCCAGGTCAATCCGTTGTTCGCGCACACAGCTGCCGAGCCGCCGCTTCAGGGGAAGGAAAATCCAAACCTGAACGTCACTAAACAATCGAAGGGCCCGGTGATGACCCTGGTGGACGAGTTCTACAAGGTCGGTCCAGGACCGTCGTCATCGCATACCATCGGCCCGATGCGGATTACCTATGACTTTTACCAGCGGGCGATCAAATTGCCTCAGGCAACGCTCGACCAGGCTACGGCGCTCAAGGTCCACCTCTACGGCAGCCTCAGCGCAACCGGCAAAGGCCATGGGACGGAGCGGGCGGCGCTCGCCGGCCTAATCGGCTATGAGCCGGCGACAATCGACCCGGTTGCCGTCCTCGACAAGATGCAGGCCGAGCCGAACAAGACCTACCCGGTCAAGCTCGGAACGAAGACGATCAACGCGTCGCTCAAAGACATCATCTACGACGACGAGAAGGGCGATTTCCCGCACGCCAATACCATGACCGCCAAGCTGATGGCCGGCGACAAGGTGTTGCTGGAGCAGGAATATTACTCCGTCGGCGGCGGCTTCATCGAATGGAAGGGCTATACCCCGCCGAAGAAGAATCCGCCCAAATATCCCTACGAAACGATGAAGGAAATCATCGACTACACGAAGCGCGACAAGATCTCGATCGCCCAGCTCGCCATGGCCAACGAGACGTCGATCTCCGGCCGCAGCGAAGCAGAGGTCAACGCCTTTCTTGACAAGATCATCGGTGCGATGCGCGCCACCGTTAAGACGGGTCTCGCGGCGCCGACATCAACCTTGCCTGGGCCCATCAAGCTCAAGACAAAGGCAGGGGACGTCTACAAGAGCGCGATCAACGAGCCGTTGCTTGCCCGTAAAGGCATCGGTCTCGTGTCGGCCGCCGCTCTCGCGGGTTCCGAGGAAAATGCGCGCGGCCATTTGGTGATTACCGCGCCCACGGGCGGATCCGCCGGCGTCATGCCCGCGGTTCTCTATTCCCTCGATGCAGCCGGCGCCAAAGTGTCCGACCAGAAGCTGCGCGAAGGCCTGCTTGCCGCTGCGGTGATCGGCTATCTCTGCAAGCACCATGCAACCTTGGCGGCTGCAGAGGGCGGCTGCCAGGCGGAGATCGGCGTGGCGTCGGCAATGGGCGCGGCGATGATCGGTCAAGCGCTGGACGCGCCGCCGCAGGTCATCGCCAACGCGGCGGAAGGCGCCCTCGAGCACCATCTCGGCATGACCTGCGATCCGGTCGCCGGCTATGTCCAGATACCCTGCATCGAGCGCTGCGCATTCGGAGCCGTCAAATCCTGGACAGGCTATCTCATTGCCAAGAATGAGATCCCAGCCAATCGCCGCGTCGACTTCGACTCGACCGTGCAGGCGCTGGCGATCACGGCGAAGGAGATGAACTCCAAGTATAAGGAGACGTCGGAAGGCGGCCTTGCCGTCTCCCTGACGCTCTGCTGACCACGGGTGAGCGAGCCCGGACAGCGGTCGGGAGCGGGAGCAGCGATCACTGCTGCCTGGCTTCTGACCGCGGTCTTCTATTTCTACCAATATTCGATGCGGTCCGCTCCCGCCGTCATGGTGCCGGAACTGTCGAGCGCGTTCGGAATGAGCGCCGTCGGCATCGCTTCGCTCGTCGGCCTTTTCTATTACGGCTACGCGCCCTTCAGCCTGGTCGCGGGGGTCGCCATGGACCAGCTCGGCCCCCGCAAGGTGGTGCCGCTCGGCGCTGCATCTGTAGCGATTGGCTCATTCCTGTTCTCGACCGCCGATCCTATGCTCGCCAGCATCGGCCGATTCATGCAGGGAGCCGGCGGTGTTTTCGCGTTAATCGGCGCTGTCTATCTGGTCACAACTTTCATGCCGATTGCGCGAGCGGCAACGCTCGTCGGCGTGACGCAGATGTTCGGCATGGCCGGCGGCTCTGCCGGCCAGTTCGTCGTCGGTCCGCTGATCGGTTCGGGAGTCAGATGGGACCAGTTCTGGCTGGCCATGGGCGCGATCGGCATTCCCATTGCCATCCTGCTCTTCATCCTTATCCCCAAACGCCAGGCCCCGGACGCAGCGGCGCCCCAGCAGCGCGCCGGGCTCGGTCCTGCCCTCCGGGCGATGGGCACGGTGTTCATCAATCCGCAGTCGATCCTTTGCGGCCTGATCGCCGGCTTGCTGTTCATCCCGACGACCATTTTCGACATGGTCTGGGGCGTGCGCTACCTCCAGGAAGCGCACGATTTGCCCTATTCGGTTGCCGTCCTGCGCTCGGCTGCCGTGCCCTTCGGCTGGATCATCGGCTGTCCGTTGCTCGGCTGGCTGACGGACCGCCTCGGCCGCCGCAAGCCGGTGATCATCGGCGCCAGCCTGGTCCTGCTCGGCGCCCTCGCGCTCATCCTGTTCGCGCCCGCCGGGCTGTTCCCGCCCTTCAGCCTGGCATTGCTCGCCGGCATTGCCTCGGGCGCGGCGATGATCCCCTACACCGTCATCAAGGAAGCCAACCGGCCCGAGCACAGCGGCACGGCGACCGGCGTCATCAACTTTCTCAACTTCTCGCTGACTGCGCTGTGCGGTCCGATCTTCGCCGGCTCGCTGATGCGGGCGAGCGAAGGAGGAGAGCGCGGCATCGCGCACTACCAGACGACCTTCACGCCTTTGCTCTACGGCGTGGCCCTGGCGATCGTCCTCACCCTAATCCTGCGCGAAACCGGCCCGAGGGCGCGTGGCCGGAGCGGCACTCCAACCCCTGAACTCGCGACGAGCTAATCCCCAGCACGGAGACCTCCCATGTCCACCACGGTTCTGGAACCCAAGGCGAAGGCAAAGACGAAAGGCGGCTCACGCGCCGATTTCGCGCCCGGGCTGTGGTCGAAGGAAATCAACGTCCGCAACTTCATCGTGCTCAACGTTGAGCCCTATTTCGGCGACCAGAGCTTCCTTGCCGGCCCGACGAAACGAACGCTCGGCATCTGGAAGAAGTTGACCGATCTTTTCGTCGAGGAGCGCAAGAAGGGCGTTCTCGACGTCTCGCAGATCCCGAGCTCGATTACGGCGCACGACGCCGGCTACATCGACAAGAAGAACGAGATCATCGTCGGACTGCAGACGGACGCGCCGCTGAAGCGCGCCATCATGCCGAACGGTGGGCTGAAGATGGTCACGAACGGTCTCGAAGCCTACGGCTACAAGCCGGATCCGAAGGTCGTCGAGATCTTCACCAAGTACCGCAAGACGCACAACGAAGGCGTGTTCGACGCCTACACCGCCGACGTCCGCCGCTGTCGCAGTTCGCACGTGCTGACCGGGCTTCCGGACGCCTACGGCCGCGGGCGCATCATCGGCGACTACCGCCGCGTGGCTCTGTATGGCGTCTCGCGCCTCATCGAACAAAAACAACGGGAAAAGCTTGCTCTCGACCCGGCCATGTC
>JBKPSK010000014.1:0-11915 GCA_046734995.1 Pseudomonadota bacterium | reverse complement strand
TGGACGCCTATCTGCTGGTCGTCGACGGCGTGCCCTTCGGCGGCGCGTTCAATCCGGCGACGGCGGCGCTCGACCTGATCGACGTCGACCGCATCGAGGTGCTGCGCGGGGCGGCGCCGGTCAGCTATGGCGCCACCAGCTTCGTCGGCGTCATCCACGTCATCCGACCCGAGGCGGGCAAGCAGGGGACGCGCGGCATGGCCCAGATCGGAACCCGCGACAGCGCGCGGGGCGCCTTCGCCACGAACCTGTCGACCGGCGATTTCGGCCAGTCCTTGCTCGCCAGCCTCGAATCCCGCGAATTTTCCCAGGACCGCGGCGATTTCACGCGCGGCCATTTGCTTTACCGCGCCGCGACCGACCTTGGCGGCGGGCGGCTGCACCTCGACCTCGATGGCATGACGCTCGACCAGACCCCCTACAGTCCGCACCTGCGCGAAGGGGATGGCCTGTCCGATCGCTTTCCGCGCGACGCCAACATCAACCCGGCCGACGCCAAGGCCGACCAGGACCGGATCCAGGCCAACCTCGGCTTCGAGAAAGACTTCGGATCGGTCAAATGGTCGACGATGCTGTCGGGAGCCCGTACCTGGAACCGCAACATCCGCGGCTTCCTGCGCGAGGATTTCGACGACACGGGCGCGACATCGAACGCCGATGGCTTCCGCCAGAAGGTGCGCCTGACCGATTTCTACGCCGACACGCATTTATCCAGCACCAGCGCCCGGCTCGACTGGGTCGCCGGCGTCGACTGGCTGCATGGCAAAGGCCGGCAGCAAAGCGCGAATTTCGAATATGCGGTGCTGCCCGACGGGTCGAACGCGCTGGATTCGGACACGCTGCCGATCGATGAGTCGACCGTGCTCAAAGACCGGCGCGATTTCGTCGGCCTCTACGGCCAGGTCATCGTCCGGCCGACCGATGTCTTGACCCTGCTTGCGGGCCTGCGGCTAAACCATACCGATGAGAAGCGCTGCGGCGGCGAGGAGGAAGGCGCGGCGAGCCCGGATGCCGACGAATGCCAGACGAAGGAGAAGACACGCCTCGCCGGTTCGGCTGGCGCGAACTATGCTTTCTGGCGATCCGGGCAAAGCACCATCGCCCTCTTTGCCGACTACCGGAACACCTACAAGCCGGCGGCGATCGACTTCGGCCCGGAAGCGGAGCCCGATATCCTCGACCCCGAGACGGCCCACGGCTGGGAGGTGGGCTTGAAGGCGGAGCATCAAGGGGGCCGACTGCGCGCCGAGCTCAGCTATTTCGACACGCGCTTCAAGAACCTCGTCATCCGCGAGAATATCGACGGCCTGCCCGGCCTCGCCAATGCAGGCAGCGAGCGGTTCCGGGGCATTGAGGGAGAAGTCCGCTGGGCACCGCGCGACGATCTCACCATCGCTGCCTCTTACGCCCATCACCTCGCCAAGTTCACCGATTACGCCCGCCTGCGCCCCGACGGCAGCATCCAGCAGCTGGGCGGCAACCGGCTGGAGCTGTCGCCCAAGGACCTGACAAGCGCGATCGTCACTTTTCATCCGGCCGCCGGACTGCAGGCATCGGCCACCTTGCGCTATGTCGGCAGCCGCTTCCTCAACAAGAGCAATACGGTGAAGGCCGACGCCTATGCGACGCTCGACGCGCATCTCGGCTGGAAATTGCGCAACCGCATGGGGCTGGCGCTCGACGGCGAAAACCTCACCGACAGGCGCGATCCGGTGACCGAGAGCGAGCTCGGCGACGCGCAATTCTATCGCCTGCCCGGGCGGCGGATCATGGCCAGCGTCACCTACGGCTTTTGAGCACACTGGAATCGGCGGCGCGCCCTGCTAAACCCGCGGCCGTGTCCGATGCCCAGCCCCATCTCTATCTCGTCGACGGGTCGAGCTACATCTTCCGCGCCTATCACCGGCTGCCGCCGCTGACCAACCGGCACGGCCAGCCGGCGGGCGCCGTCTATGGCTATACAGCGATGCTGTGGAAGCTGGCGCAGGGCCTGGAGCAGGCCGACGGACCGACCCATATGGCAGTGATCCTGGATGCGTCCGAGCACACGCACCGCAACCAGATGTACGACCAGTACAAGGCCAACCGGCCGCCGCCGCCCGAAGACCTGGTCCCGCAATTCCCGCTGATCCGCGTCGCCACCCGTGCCTTTTCCATCCCCTGCATCGAGGAGGAGGGACTGGAGGCCGACGATATCATCGCCTGTTATGTGATGGCGGCTACAGGGGCCGGCTGGCGAGTGACGATCGTCAGCTCCGACAAGGATCTGATGCAGCTCATCGAGGACGGCAGGGTCGACATGCTCGACACGATGAACGACCGCCGCATCGGCCGCGAGCAGGTGATGGAGAAGTTCGGCGTCGGGCCGGAGAAGGTCGGTGACGTCCTGGCGCTGATGGGCGACAGCGTCGACAATGTGCCGGGCGTGCCGGGCATCGGCCCGAAGACGGCGAGCCAGCTGATCCAGCAGTTCGGTGATCTGGAGACGGTGCTCGCAAGCACCGATCAGATCAGCAAGCCGAAGCTGAAGCAAAATCTCATCGAGCATGCCGAAATGGCGCGGCTCAGTCGCGAGTTGGTGCGGCTGGTGTGCGACGCGCCCTTGCCCGAGCCGCTCGAGGATCTGGCGCTGAAGGGCATCCCCAAGGAGCCGCTGGCCGCATTCCTGGAGGACCAAGGATTCAAGACCATGCTTGCCCGGTTGCAGGGCGGCGGTGGAGCTTCCTCGGGCGGGGCGCGCCCGGTTGACGTCATGGCGTCAAAGCCGGCGGCGGCCACGCCTCCGGAGGCCGAGGAGATCAAGGTCGACCGATCGGCCTATGAGACGGTGACGACCCTGGAGGCGCTGGACCGCTGGATCGCCGAGGCGACCGCTTTGGGCCAGGTGGCGATCGACACCGAGACCGACTGCATCGACTGCGTCATTGCGAGGCTCGTCGGGATCAGCCTGGCGACGGCGCCCAACAAGGCCTGCTACATCCCCGTCGGCCACAGCGGCGGCGACCTTTATTCAGACGCGCCAAACCAACTGCCGATGGCCGAGGTGCTCGAGCGGCTGAAGCCGTTGCTCGAGGATCCGGCGGTACTGAAGATCGCCCATAACCTCAAATATGACTGGGTGATGTTCGCCAAGCAGGACATTGAGGTCGCGCCCTACGACGACACCATGGTGATGAGCTTCGACCTCGACGCGGGGCGCAGCGGCCACGGGCTCGACGAGCTGGCCAAGACGCACTTCAACCACGAATGCATCCCGTTCAAATCGCTGTGCGGCACCGGCGCCAAGCAGATCACCTTCGACAAGGTGCCGCTGGACAAAGCGACGGAATATGCCGCCGAGGACGCCGATATCTGCCTGCGCCTGTGGCAGCGGCTGAAGCCGCGGCTGGCGGCGGAGAATGTGACGCGCGTCTATGAAATGGTAGATCGGTCGCTGGTAGCCACGGTCGGGCGCATGGAGCGGCGCGGGATCAAGGTTGACCGCGATTATCTGGCGAAGCTGTCGAGCGAGTTCTCCAAGGAGATCACGGCGCTGGAGGCCAGGGTCTACGATGCCGCCGGAGGGCCGTTCACCATCGGATCGCCGCAACAGCTCGGGCAGGTGCTCTATGAGCGGCTGGGCCTGAAAGGCGGTCGCAAGGGGAAGAGCGGCACTTACTCGACCGACGTCAACGAGCTGGAGCGGCTGGCCGCCGAAGGCATCGAAGCTGCAAGGCTGGTGCTCGACTGGCGCCAGCTTACCAAGCTGCGCTCGACCTACACCGACGCGCTCCAGGCGCAGATCAACCCGGAAACGGGGCGGGTCCACACCAGCTTCAGCCTGTCGGGTGCCCAGACCGGCCGGCTCTCATCGACCGAGCCCAATTTGCAGAACATCCCGATCCGCACCGAGATCGGCCGCAAGATCCGCGACGCCTTCGTCGCCGAGCCCGGTTACCAGCTGATGAGCGCCGACTATAGCCAGATTGAGCTGAGAATTGCGGCGCACATGGCCGACGTTCCGCAGCTGAAAGAAGCCTTCGCCAGCCACCAGGACATCCACGCGCTGACCGCGCAGGAATTGTTCGGGACGGTAGACCGCGACACGCGCGGCAAGGCGAAGACGGTGAATTTCGCCATCCTCTACGGCATTTCCTCCTGGGGCTTGGCGGGACGGCTTGGCGTCAGCCGGGAGGAGGGCCAGGCGATCATCGCCCGCTATTTTGAGCGATTCCCGGGCATCCGCAGCTATATCGACGAGACCCTTGCTTTCGCCCGCGCGAACGGCTTCACCCGCACTTTGTTCGGCCGCAAGACCCATTTCCCCAATATCCGCGCCGGCAATCCCAGCTTCCGCGCCGGCGCCGAGCGGGCGGCGATCAACGCCCCAATCCAGGGAACCAGCGCCGATCTCATCAAAAGGGCGATGAACCGCATGGATGCGGCCCTGGAGGCCGCCGGGCTGGAAGGCGTCAAAATGCTGCTGCAGGTGCACGACGAATTGCTGTTCGAAGTGCCGGACGGGCGCGAGCAGGAAGCGGCGGCCGTCGTCCGGGAGGTGATGGCCAAAGCCGCCGAGCCGGCACTGACCTTGGACGTGCCGCTTGACGTCGAAGTCGGCTGGGGCGCGAACTGGGGCGCCGCGCATTGAGCGAGGAGAGGGAACTGGGGGGGCAGACCGCAGACCTGGCGGCGCTGGCACGGGGCGGGCGAATCAACTTCTTCGGCTTCATCCTGCGGCTGCTGGCGCGCCTGCCCTTCCTGTTCATCGCCGGCCGAATTTACGGCGCAGAGGCGCTCGGTCGCTTCGCTTATGCGGTGCTGATCGTCGAGTTCGCGGCGCAGCTGGCGACCCTGGGCCTCAAGCGCGGGCTGGCGCAGCAGCTTGCCCATACGCATGACAAGCCGCACGTCTGCGTCGTCTGGGACGCTTTAATTGTCGCGGCGATCGGCTCGGCGTTCGCCATGGGCCTGCTGATGCTGTTCCCGCAGGCGATGTTCCCGAACAGCCGGATCACCGGCCTCGAGTGGCTGCTGCCGGTAACGATCATCGCTTTGGCCTGGTCGGACATCATGTTGGCGGCGCTCGCCTATCGCCATGACGTCGGCGCCACCGTGCGGGCCCGAGCCGTCGTCGAGCCGTGGACGATCAGCATCGCCGCCTTCGCCTGGTCGTTCATCTCGACCCGCGACGGGCTGATCATCGCCTACGTGCTGTCGATGGTCGGCGCGCTGGGCGCGTCGATCGTGCCGTTTCTCAAGAACTACGGTTTCCCGCGCGAGTGGAGCCCGGATCCGGCGACCCTATGGCGCATGGCCCACCGCAATTTGCCGGTGGCGGCCGCCGATGCCGTGGAATGGGGATCGCGAAGGGTCGACCTCGCCATTCTCGGCCTGTTCGCTTCGCCGGCGGTGGTCGGCATTTATTATGTCGCGCAGAATGTCGCCTCGCTGCCGGCGAAGCTCAAAACCAGCTTCGACCCGATCCTGGGGCCGGTGATCGCCCGCAACATCGCTGCCGGCAATCGTTCAGCGGTGGCCAGGCAGGTCCGTCAAGTCGGCTTCTGGGTGATCGCGGCCCAGAGCGCGGTGGCGCTGGCGCTCGGCATCCCCGGCGAGGCGGTGATGGGCCTGGTTGGTCCCGACTTCGTCGCCGGAACCGCAGCGCTCGCCTTCCTGCTGGCGGCCGAAGTCGTCGCCGCCACCGCCGCGGTCAGCGAATCCGCGCTCATCTACTGCGCCCGAGCGCGCAACATGCTGATCAGCCTGGCGATGATCTCCTTGCAGGCGGTACTTACCGTCGCGCTCATCGTGGCGATGCAGCGGGAAGGCTGGAGGCCGATGGTCCAGGCGACCGGGCCCGCTGTCGCCTTGCTGCTGGCGCTGGGCTTCGCGGCGATCGTCAAGTCGCGGCTGCTCCACCGCTTGCTCGACGCGCGCGTGTCCGGCTGGCGCTGGGCGCTCATCTGGGCGAGCGCGGCCGGGATCGCCGTCGGCTATTTCTTCACCCTGCTGCCGCCGAGCCTCGAATGGCTGGAGCTGGTCGGCGGCATTCCAGCCATCCTGATCGCCTTTGGGCTGGTCATCTGGACCAAGGGCTTCGGGCCCGAGGATCGCGAGCTGTTCCGGATGGGCAAGGACGAGATCGAGGAATTGCGCCTGCCCGACCCGAGCACGAGCCCCGACGCTCCAAGGTAGCCCTCTCTCCCCGGCGTAGAGAGGGTTTCTCAATGCCTGAAATGCCTCATCCCGGTAAACACCATCGCCAGGCCGGCCTCGTCGGCGGCGGCGATGACTTCGTCGTCGCGGATCGAACCACCCGGCTGGATGACCGCCGTCGCCCCGGCTTGGGCTGCCGCCAATAGCCCGTCGGCGAAGGGGAAGAACGCGTCGGACGCGACCGCTGAGCCGACGGTGCGCGATTCCGGCCAGCCGTGGATTTCCGCCGCTTCGCGCGCCTTAATGGCGGCGATCCGGGCGGAATCGCGGCGGTTCATCTGTCCGGCGCCAATGCCGGCAGTGACCCCGTCTTTGGCATAAACGATGGCGTTCGATTTGACGTGCTTGGCGACGGTCCAGGCGAACAGGCAATCGGCCAGCTCCTGATCCGTCGGTGCGCGCCTGGTCACGACCTTCAGATCATTGCGCGTGATCCGGCCGTTGTCGCCGTCCTGCACCAGCAAGCCGCCGGTGATCACGGTCATCCTCTGGCTGCCCCTCGCCGGATCGGGAAGCGCGCCGGTAAGCAGCAATCGTAGATTCTTCTTTTTGGCGAAGACGGCCTTGGCGGCATCGTCGGCCTCGGGCGCGACGACGACCTCGGTGAAGATGCCGGTGATGGCTTCGGCGGTCTCGGCGTCGAGCGGGCGGTTCACGGCGACTATCCCGCCGAAGGCCGACACGCTGTCGCAGGCAAGCGCCTGCCGCCACGCCTCGATCAGGCTGGCGGCGGTTGCCACACCGCAGGGATTGGCATGCTTGACGATGACCACCGTCGGCGGCCCGTCGCAGAATTCGGCGACGAGCTCCAGCGCGGCATTGGCGTCATTCAGATTGTTGTAGCTGAGCTCCTTGCCCTGAACCTGTTCGGCCTGGGCGATGCCGGCTGCCTTCGGGCCGACGGGAATGTAGAGCGCGGCTTCCTGATGCGGATTTTCGCCGTAGCGCAATGGCATCTTCAGCCGGCTCGCGAAGGTCCAGCTTTCCGGCCAGCGCTTGCGTTGGTCGCCGAACGAAAACCATTGAGAGACGATCGAATCATATTCGGCGGTCAGCGCGAAGGCTTTGGCTGCCAGACGCCTGCGCAATTCGGGGGTCGTTGCGCCACCAGTGGAATCCATCTCGGCAAGCAGCTCAGCATAGTCGCCCGGGTCTGTGACGATTGCCACGAAGGCATGATTCTTGGCCGCCGAGCGGACCATCGACGGGCCGCCGATGTCGATATTCTCGATGACCTCGTCGCGGCCGGCCCCGCGCATCAGCGTCTCTAGGAACGGGTAGAGATTGACGACGACCAGGTCGATGGCCCCGATCCCATGCTCGGCCATCGCCGCCGCATGATCGGGATTGTCGCGGATGCCGAGCAGGCCGCCGTGAACCTTCGGATGCAGCGTCTTTACCCGCCCGTCCATCATCTCGGGGAAGCCGGTAAGTTCGCTAATTTCACGGACTTGATGGCCATATTCGTGAATTTTAGCGGCCGTGCCGCCGGTCGAGACCAATTCGACATTGTGGCGCGCCAGGCCCGCAGCCAGCTCTTCCAGCCCGCTCTTGTCGGACAGCGAAATCAGCGCGCGCTTTACCGGCACCAGGTCGGTCATCATTCTTCCTTCAGCTCGAACGGCGAAACTGCCAGGCGATCGACCCGCCCAGCGCAGAAACCTCGCCGACGACCGCCAGCTGCAAGGTCGGCTTCACTTCTCCGGTGCCCGACACGTGCAGGCTTTCCTCAATCGACAGCATCGCCCCGCGGCAACGGAAGTTCCACGGCGGCGCGCCGGGCTGGCGCAGGATCGCGCCCATGCCGTCAGCGGTGCTGGTCGCCTCGACTCCCGACGCCAGGTGGAAGCGGATGGCAAATGGCGCCGCCTCGCGGATCTTCTTGCGGCCTTTGGGCAAGAGTTGGTCGTTGCCGCGGACTTCCTTGCCGTCATTGCCGAGCACGATGGTGCGCTGGTGGACGAGCCCGAAGCCGCGGACGTAGCCGTCGTGGCTTGCCTGAACGCGGCTCGAATCATTATCCTCGAACCGCTCGATGCCGACGTCACTGACGCCCTTGCCCAGCGAGCCATCGTCGAGAATCGCGGTCGAATTGGTGTCAGCCAGGATCAGCGTGCTGTGCGCGGCGGTCGTTCGCAGCGCCTGCACCAGCTCGGGCGGCAGCGCATGCGGCAGCCGGCCCGGGCCGCCGCAATTGACCACCAGACGCTGGGCGCCGTCGCTCATTTCGAACGCCAGGGTCGAGGCGCTGCCGGCGACCGCCATCTGCTGGGGCGGCGGCGGCGCGGCGTCGACGACCAGGATCGTGCCGAGCGCCGACAACCGCTGGTATCCCCAACCGCGCGCCTGGCGCAGCGGCCGGGCGCGCAGGCCACAGCCCTCGATCAAAGCCGCCAGACGCGCCGGGTCGCCGGGATTGCCGCCCTGCCAGCTCGACAGGCGGCCATCGCCCATGGTGACGCCATGAAGCGCCGCCAGCGCCGCCGCCGCCGCGCTTTCCAGCGCATCGGGCAGCGTCTGCTTGGCGGCGAAATAGGCCGCGCGCAGCAGGCCCAGCCGATCGACCAACAGCACCTGCTCTTCCGGCGAGCGGCTCATCAGCCCGCCGTCCTCGAACTGTGAGGCGGCGAGCGCGCGCATCAACCCCGCTTCGCTGCGGGCGACGCGCGGCAGTCCGCCCTGGATCAACAGGGCAGCGGCGACGACGCCCGCCCAGGCGGTGATCCGCGGCAGGCCGGGCGGCGCCTTGTCGGCGGTGGCGTCAAGGTGGCGCGCACCGCGGGCCAAGGTGTTCAGCAAGGCCGAGCGATAGCCGCCGTCGCGGCTGGAGAGGACATAGGGCGCATAGGCCGTCCAGAACAGGATGCGTTCACCCCACAGTTCTGGCGCCCAGGCCGGATCAACCCGCCTGCCATGGGCGACCAGCCAGCGGGCGGCGAGCGCTTCAGCCAGTCGCGCACCTTTCTCGCGTCCCGCGGCGGCGGCCAAATCGCGCAGCCAGGCAAAGCCCTGCAAATCCTCGGCGAGCCGGCCGGCGGCACCGATGGCGGCGAAATCGAGATCGGCAAGCGGCACGATCTCATCGCCGAGCACGTATTTGCCGGCGAGCAAGGCATCGCCTCGCGCGCGGTTGCCGGCGACATGGTCGCGGGGCACGGCGGTCAGGCGTAGCGGGTGCTTGCGCGAGCCCACTAGCCGCGACAGCAGGGAGCCCCGCGCCAGCTTGCCGACGATGTCGTGGTTGGCCGCGTCGGCGCCGTTCATCCCTCTCCCCGGAGAGCCTGGATGTTGGCGGCATAATGGCCGGGGCCTCCGCGGAAGACTGCTGTGCCGGCGACCAGGGCCGTGGCTCCGGCATCGATGGCCTGGCGAGCGGTCATCTCGTCGATGCCGCCGTCGACCTCCAGGGTGGCGGCGAGTCCCTCCTTGGCGATGCGGTTGGCGATCGCCTCAATCTTCTTCAGCTGGCCGGCAATGAACTTCTGTCCGCCGAATCCCGGGTTGACGGTCATGACGAGGACGAGGTCCAGCTCTTCGAGCACGTAGTCCAAGGCCTTGGCCGGGGTTGCCGGGTTCAGGGACACGCCGGCTTTCTTCCCCAGCGCCTTCACTCTTTGCACTGTGCGATGGAGGTGCGGCCCGGCCTCGGGATGGACGGTGATGATGTCCGCGCCGGCCGCGGCGAAGGCATCGAGGAAATTGTCGACCGGCGAGATCATCAGATGGACGTCGAACGGCTTGCCCGTATGCGGCCTCAGCGCTTTCACCACGGCAGGACCGATGGTGAGGTTGGGCACGAAATGGCCGTCCATGACGTCGATGTGGATCCAGTCGGCGCCCCCCTCGTCGATCGCGCGGACTTCCTCGCCGAGGCGGGCGAAGTCGGCGGAGAGGATTGAGGGGGCGATGATGGGCATGGGGTCATTAGCCGTCATGCGCGGGCGCGGACAAGGCGGGCGACGAAGAAACCGTCGAGGCCGCCTTCCGATTCCAGCATGCCGGGCAGGATGCGGACCCAGCCTTGCGGGGCGGGCGTCACGGCGTCGGGCAGTTCGCCGGCCGCGGGCGGATCGATTGCGAAGCCGGGATGCCGGTCGAGGAAAGCAGCAATCACCTCTTCGCCTTCCTTCGGCTCGAGCGAGCAAACCGCATAAACGAGCACGCCGCCCGGACTTAGCATGGCGGCCGCGCGGCCGAGCAGGCGAGCCTGCAGCTCGGCGCTTTCGGTGATGATCGATGGCCGCGCCCGGTAGAGCACTTCGGGATGGCGCCGGAACGTGCCGGTCGCCGAGCAGGGCGCGTCGAGCAGGATGGCATCGAAGGCGCGCGGCGGGGGCCAGATGAGCGCGTCTGCCACGACCAGCTCCGCCTCGAGCCCGGTGCGCGCGAGATTGTCGGCCAGTCGTGCCAGACGACTTTCCGAGCGATCGACCGACGTGACGCGGTGGCCGGCGGCGGCAAGCTGCATGGTCTTGCCGCCCGGCGCCGCGCACAGGTCGAGCACGTCCTGGGCTTCAGCGGGGATCAGCCGCGCCGGCAGCGAAGCGGCAAGGTCCTGCACCCAAAAGATGCCATCCCCGAAGCCCGGCAGCTCGGTGACGTTGCCGGCATGGTCGATTCGCCGATGGCGCCGCGCCAGCGAGACGCCAAGCGGATACGCCCGCGCCTGCTCGTCGCTGGCGAAGCTTAGGTCGAGCGGCGGGCGGTGGCCGATCGCGCGGCGGGCAGCCAGGACCGTCTCCTCGCCCCACGCCTGGCGCCAGCGCTCTTCAACCTCCGATGGCAGAGTCGGTGCTTCCGGCAATGACACGCCTCGCCGCAGCAAGGTGCCCAGCACGCCATGCACCAGCCGCCGCGGCCCGCCCGCGACGAGTGGCAAAGCAGTGGCGACTAGCGCGTGATCGGGCGTGCCGAGCCCGGCCTTTTGCGCCAGCGCCAGGCGCAGGACCATGCGCGCCTTGCTGTCGTCCGGCAGCCGCTGGCGGGTCGCCGAATCGATCAAGGCGTCGAGATCGGGAAGCCGGCGCAGGGTCTCACCGGCAATGGCGACGGCCAAAGCCGCGTCCTGGGGCGGAAGCTTGACCCCCTGCCCCGCCGAATCGAGCGTCCGGCCCTGGCGCAGCACCGCATCGAGCAGGTTCAGCGCCGCACGGCGCGCCCCGAGGCCCTCGACCCCAGCCATCGCCTAATGCGTTTCGGAGCGACGGGGCGGACGCGTGCGCAGCGCCTCGAGCACTTCGGGAAGGTCGCGCCGGCCAGCGAGCAGGTCGTCGACGGCGGTGACGATCGGCATGTCGATCGCGCGCTCGTCGGCGATCCGCCGCAGCACCGGCGCGGTGAAGGCGCCTTCCGCCACGGTCCGGCGGTCGTTCATCAGCTCCGCGATCGAGCGACCTTGCGCGATCGCCTTGCCGAGCGAGAAATTGCGCGAGCTCGTCGAGGTGCAGGTCAGCACCAGGTCGCCGAGCCCGGCCATGCCGGTCAAAGTTTCCAGCCGGGCGCCGTGCGCGAGGCCGAAACGCGCCATTTCGGCAAAGCCCCGGGCGATCAAGGCGGCGCGGGCATTCTGGCCCAGGTGGCAGCCTTCGACCACGCCGCAGGCGATGGCGAGGACATTCTTGACCGCGCCGCCGATCTCGGCGCCGGTGACGTCATCGGTCAGATAGATGCGGAAGGTCGGCAGGCCGATGCGCTCGCGCAGCGCCTCGCCAAGATCC
>JBKPSK010000013.1:0-9142 GCA_046734995.1 Pseudomonadota bacterium | reverse complement strand
CCTGCAGGTTACCGGGGCCATTCCGGCGGCGCTCGACGGCCGGTACCTGCGGATCGGGCCGAATCCGATGAAAGCTGATCCGGCCAAATATCATTGGTTCTCTGGCGACGGGATGATCCACGGGCTGAGGATCGAGAATGGCCGCGCTCTTTGGTATCGTAACCGCTGGGTTCGCTCCGAAGCCGTTACCGCCGCGCTCGGTGAGCCTCGCACCGAAGGCCCGCGGCATTTGTTCGATACGGTCAACACCAACATTCTTGGCTTTGCCGGCAAGACGCTGGCGCTGGTCGAGGCAGGCAGCACGCCGGTCGAGATCGGCGAGGCGCTGGAAACGCTCCGCTACACCGATTTCGACGGCACGTTGCACGGCAGCTTCACAGCGCATCCGCACGTCGATCCGCTGACCGGGGAAATGCACGGCATCTGCTATGACGCCGGCAATCCGGCCGCGATCCGCTATGTCGTCGTGAGCGGCGACGGGAAGGTGCGGCGGGAGGTCGAAATTCCGGTCGAGCACGGGCCGATGATCCATGATTGCGCCATTACTCAGCGTTTCGCGATCATCCTTGACCTGCCGGTCACCTTATCGCTGGAAACGGCGATTGCAGGCCATTCCTTCCCTTATCGCTGGAACCCGTCGCACCAGGCGCGCGTGGGCCTGCTGCCGCGCGAGGGCGAGGCGGAAGATATCATCTGGTGCCCCGTCGAACCCTGCTACGTCTTCCACACCGTCAATGCCTATGACTTGCCGAACGGGAACGTGATCCTCGACGTCGTCGCCCACGACCATATGTTCTCCACCGGCAAGTCCGGGCCGGATTCGGAGCGTGGCGGGTTGGAACGCTGGATCATCGATCCGGATGCTCGGAGCGTGCGAAGCATCACCATCGACCCCACGCCACAGGAGTTCCCGCGGCCCGACGAGCGGCGCATCGGCCTGCCTTATCGTTTTGCTTATACGATGGCGCTGACCGGGCCGTTCCTGGGCGCCGGGCTGTACAAGCATGATCTGGATAGCTGCGCGCGACAGGAGCATGATTTCGGACCGGAACGGCATCCGGGCGAGTTCGTCTTCGTGCCGGCGCATGCGCACGCGGGCGAGGATGAAGGATGGCTGATTGGGCTGGTGATCGACGCAAAAGCGCAGACTACCGACCTGGTCATGCTGGACGCGCGCAATTTCGAGGGGCCGCCCCAGGCCAGCATCCGTATTCCGCATCGCGTTCCGTCCGGCTTCCACGGCAACTGGGTGCCCCGGACCTGATCCGGGGCCGTCGCGATGACGTTCAGCCCCGGAGCGCCGCCGTCCGTTCCTTGATCCGTTGCTGGAGGATCGATAGCGGCATGGCGCCGTCCTTCAGCACTTCGTGGAACTGCTTCAGGTCGAACCTGGTTCCGAGAGTCGCCTGCGCTTCGCTGCGGGCGCGCATCCACGCCGTGTGCCCAACCTTATAGCTGCATGCCTGGCCCATCTGCGTGCAATAACGCTCGACCTCGCGCTGCGTGCGCGGCCGGGCGAAACCGGTCGTCGCCACCATGTAATCGGTTGCCTTCTCGCGGCTCCAGCCCTTGGAATGCAGGCCGGTGTCGACCACCAGGCGAGTGGCGCGGAACAGGAAGGACTGTAGTAAGCCGGCGCGGCCAAGAGGGTCGTCGTCATAGACTCCAAGCTCGCCGGCCAGCTGCTCGGCATAAAGCGCCCAGCCTTCGGAATAAGCCGAGAAGCCGCCGATCTTCCTCAAGGTCGGGATGTCCTTGGATTCCTGCGCGATGCTGATCTGGAGGTGATGTCCCGGGACGCCCTCGTGATAGCTCAAAGTCGGCAGCGTATATTTCGGCCAGTCGCCGACGTCCTTCAGGTTGATGAAATAGATGGCCGGCCGCGAACCATCGAGCGCGGCACGACGGTAATAGCCGTTCGAAGCGCCGTCCTGAATCTCGACCGGAACGCGGCGGATCTCGAGCGGCTGCGTCGGCAGTGTCGCAAAAGCGCGGGGCAGGCGACTGTACATGTCCTTGACGCCGGCATTCAGGCTGGCGAGCAGCTCGGCGCGGCCGGCGTCGGTGTCGGCGTAAAGCTGCGCCGGCGTCTTGTTGAGCGCGTTCAGCCGCTCGCCGACGGTGCCGCTGGTGAAGCCGGCACCTTGCAGGATCGTGTCGAGCTGGGCGCCAATCTCGGCGACCTGGGCAAGGCCGAGGCGATGCACCTCGTCGGGCGTGAAATTGGTGGTCGTCGCCTGCTTCAGCGCCTCGGCATAAATGGCATCGCCATTGGGCAGGCGCTGGGCGCCGTCGCCGGGCCTGGTCGTCGGCTTCAGGCGCGCCATCAGCGCAATCTGCCTGTCGAGCGCCGGATAGACACTGTCCGCGACGATCTTCGCGGCGCGCGCCTGCCAATCCCCGGCGATGCCCTTGGCCTTGGTCCTGCTGACGATGGATTCGACCATCGTGTTGGCTTCCGGAGCCGGCTCACGCAGCTTGCGCATCTGGCCAAGCGTAAGATCGATCGACCAGGCCGGCGCCAGGAAGCCGCGGGCGGCCTGTGCACGCTGGTCGTCGGTTTCATTGTCCAGCGACTTGCCGACCAATCCCAGGCGCGAAAGATAAGCTTCGGCATCGGCGGCATTGTCGATAGTGTGGGCCGAATTCAGGAAGTCGGGCGTCGAGAAATAGACGCCGCCCTGCTGGAAGATCGGATAGGGCCGCTGCACGGAGTCGATGCCGAATCGTTCGTTCGATATGAGTCCGGTCTCGATTTGATAGACGACGACGTCGCGGTTGAGCTTGCCTGCGTCCGATAGGCTCGCGGGCGCCACCGCCTTGATCTGCGCCAGTTCCCGTTTGGCGAGCGCGGTGTCTTCCTTGCGCGCCTGCGGATAGGGACGGACATCGAGCTCTGACTTCAGGTGCGCGTTTGCACCCTTGTCGAGACCGAGAGAAGTGGCGAGCTCCGGATTACGTTTGACGCGATCCTGGAAGATGTCCTCGAAGATCGCATTAAGCTTCGCGTCTCCGGAGGCGGCGGGAGTTTTCGGCGCGGCGGCCTTGACCGCTATCGGCAGCAGGGCCGTGCCGGCCGCGGTCGAAGAAGTGACGAGGAACTGGCGGCGGTCCATAAGCGGATCCTTTCGCCGCCGGACCTTAAATCGCGGTTCGCCATGCGCAATGCTGTTGGTCGACGCCTGGCCTACGCTTGCAGATGATATTGCTTGAGCAGGTCGTAGAGTGTCGGCCGGCTGATGCCGAGCAATTTGGCAGCACCGGAGATATTGTTGTCGGTGCGGGCCAGCGCCTGGCGGATAGCCCGGCGGTCGGCGACCTCGCGCGCGGCGCGGAGGTTGATCGGGACCGGCGTCTCGCCGCTCGGCTCGGCATGGCCGAGGTCGAGATCGGCGGCGCCAATGAGCTTGCCATCGGACATGATCACCGCCCGCTTCAGCCGATTTTCGAGCTCGCGGACGTTGCCCGGCCAGGCATAGGCGTCGATCGCGTCCAGCGCATCGACGGCGAGGCCTTGGACCTTCGGGTTCATCTCCCGCGCGAAGCGGGTGACGAAATGCCGGGCCAGCAGCACCGCGTCGCCGGGGCGCTCGGCGAGGCTCGGGATCTTCACGACGATTTCTGCGAGTCGGTAATAGAGGTCCTCGCGGAAGCGCCCGCCGGCGATCATCGCCTCCAGGTTCTGATGCGTCGCGCAGACAATCCTCGTATCGACCGCGATCGGAGTGCGTCCGCCGATGCGCTCGATCACGCGTTCCTGGAGGAATCGCAGCAGCTTGACCTGGAGCGCCAGTGGGATGTCGCCGACCTCGTCGAGGAACAGGCTGCCCCCTTGCGCCAGCTCGATCTTGCCCGGCGTCGTCTTGACAGCGCCCGTGAACGCGCCCCGCTCATAACCGAACAGCTCGGCCTCAAGCAGGTTCTCCGGGATGGCCGCGCAATTGATGGCGATGAAGGCGCCCTTGGCGCGGGAGCCCCGCTCGTGGACGGCGCGGGCGAGCAGTTCCTTGCCGGTACCGCTGGCGCCCAACAGCATCACCGAAACGTCGGCGGATGCGACGCGCTCGATGGTGCGCGCCACCTTCAGCATTTCCGGCGCGGCGCTGATGATTGAGCCGAGGACGGCACCACCGGGAATCCCCTGCGCTTCCAGGCGGCGGTTTTCGTCCTCGATGCCATGCAGGTGGAAGGCGCGGGCGACGATCAGGCCGAGCTCGTCGATGTCGACAGGCTTGCGGTAGAAGTCGTAGGCGCCGAGCGCGATCGCCTTGAGCGCGCTTTCACGCGCGCCGTGGCCGGAAGCGACGATGACCTTGGTATCGGGCTTCAAGCTTAGGATCTCGCTAAGCGTCGAGAATCCCTCGCTGGTGCCGTCAGGGTCGGGCGGCAGGCCGAGATCCAGGGTGACGACCGACGGCTCGTGCAGGCGCAGAATCTCGATTGCCTGCAGCCGGTCCGACGCAGTGACCACGCGATATCCGTCATAGGCCCATTTCAGCTGGCGCTGCAGGCCCTCGTCATCCTCGACGACCAGCAGGACGGGAAGGTTGTTGAGGTCGTTCATGCGCGTTTCCGTTTCGGTTCAGCGGCCGGCTCCGGTGCCGGCAGAAAGATGGTGAAGCGGCTGCCCTTGCCGGGGCGACTCTGGACGGTCAGCCGCCCGCGCATGGCGGCGACAAGCGACCGCGCCTCAAAGGCCCCGACGCCGAAGCCGCTGTCCTTTGTCGAAGCGAAGGGCTGGAACAGTTGATCGCGGATGAAATCGGCGCTCATGCCTTTGCCGCTGTCGACGACGCTGATCGCGACTTCCGCGCCGTCGGCCAGCACGTCGATCATCACAGGCTCTGATGGCCCGCTCGCATCCAGCGCGTTGTGCAGCAGGTGGCTCACCGCTTGCTCGAGCGCCGCCGCGTCGGCCACCGCCCACAAGCTTTGGTTGCCGCGCAGCCGCACGTCGCGGCCGCGATTGCTTGCCTCGATCGCCGCCTCGAGGATCGGAGCAAGCGGCTGCACCTCGGGGTTGAGCGGCCGCGATGCAGCCTGCGGCGCCAGCCGCGCGAGCAGGTCATTCATCTTGCCGACCGAATCTTGCAGCGTCGCCACCATGTCGGCGCGGAACTCGGGATTGTCGGCGTGGCGCTGGGCGTTGCGCGCGACTAGCGACAGCTGGCTGACCAAATTCTTGATGTCGTGGAGAATGAAAGCGAAGCGCCGGTTGAACTCGTCGAACCGTTGCGCCTGCGACAATGCCTGCTGGCCATGGGCCTCGGCAAGGCTGCTCGCCGCCTGCCGGCCGGCTGTCTTCAAGAGGTCGAAATCCTCCCAGTCGAGGGAGCGGCGGTAGCTTGGCGCCGCCAGCAGGACGAGACCAACAAGACGGTCATTATGGACCAGGGGCACCCCGGCCCAGGCGGTTTCGTCCCTGGCCATCCATTCCGGCAGCGGCAGGTCCGAGCCGCCGCTGAGCGAGCCGTCGCGCAGCGCGTCAATGTCCAGGATCAGCGGCTTCTTCTCCAGCTCGCGCCAACGCGGGCCGTCGCTCGGGTCTGCCGCGAATGGACGCCCCTCCCAGTTCCAGTCGGCACCTTCCGAGATCACGCCATTCTCGTCGGCGACCAGCAGCAGGCCACCGGGCGAATCGACGATATCGGCGAAGGCCTTCACCAGCCGCTCACCAAGCAGCGGTGCGTCCGGCCCGCTGCGGCCGATAGTGGCAGCAAAGCGCAGCCATTCGGCGCGATAGTCATAGCGGTGCTCGAACAGATGCTTGGCGAGCTTGACCTTGGTCCAGCTGCGCGCCTTGGCCGACGGCAGCAGGACCATCGCCGCCAGCGTCATAGCGGACAGGACGAGGATTAACAGCGTTCGCGACCAGTCCCAGCCGGTGCCGCGAAGCGCGGTCGCGAGGATGGTCATGACCGCGAAATAGCCGCAGATTGCGAGCAGCGACAAAGACTGGAAAGTGGCGGCCCGCGACAACCGCATCTTCCAGCCGTCTTCCTGCCCGGCACCCAATGCGAACAAGGGCGCGGTCAGCGCGATCACCGCCCCGCGCCAGTCGATCAGCCCGCGCGCCGCTTGCGGATCGAGGTAGTAAAGCGTGTAGAGGTTGAGGTCGTATCCCCAGGTTGCGACCAGTGCGAGCATCGCCGTGCCGATCGCCGCCCGGCTGACCGGCGCCGCCTGGCCGTAGAGATTGTGGACCAGCACCAGGGAGCCTGCCGCTGCGGTGATCCTGAGAATGGTCGAAGTGGCAGTGACGGTGATCCCGGCCGCCTGCGCCCCGAGCAGGAGCGGCAGCGCATCGACCATGACCTGGAGTCCGAGCACGGCCGCGACCGCCGCATAGACCCAGCGGACGCCGTGCTGGCGCTCGCCTTCGCCGCCGCTCGACAGGCTGTGCAGCACGCCGACCCAGATGAGATTGCGCATCGTCTCGGCGAAGACCGGCAATTGGCTGGCGGGCATGATTGCCGACAGCCAGGCCCAGCAGGCGGTGAGTGCGAAGCCGGCGAGCATCAGCCGCTGCGCCGTCTGGCGGACGCCGGTGTGCAGCCGCCAGAGGATGAGCGACACGAAAAGCGCCGCCGCGATCCCGTGGCTCCAGAAGCTCGTCAGTGTCAAATCCGCCGACATGCCGGCAGTGTCGGATAAATTTACAAACAAAGATTGAACGACGCGCTAAAAGGCCGGTCATGGCGAATATCGAAAAGCGAGCCGTGGGCAGCAGCGGGTTGAAGGTCGCGCCACTGGCGCTCGGCGGCAATGTGTTCGGCTGGACCGCGGACGAGGCGGCCAGCTTCCGAGTCCTCGATGCCTTCGTCGACGCCGGCGGAACGATGATCGACACCGCCGACGTTTATTCAGCCTGGGTCCCCGGCCACAAAGGCGGCGAAAGCGAAGAAGTGATCGGCCGCTGGTTGAAGCGCGACCCGGCCAAACGCGACAAGGTCGTCATCGCCACCAAGGTCGGCTTCATGGCGGGCCTCAAGCCGGACAGCATCGGCCCCGCATGCGATGCGTCGCTGCAGCGACTCGGCATCGACACGATCGACATCTATTACCAGCACAAGGACGACCAAAACGTGCCTTTGGTCGACAGCCTCAAGACCTTCGACGACCAGGCCAAGGCCGGCAAGATCCGCGCCATCGGCCTCTCGAACTTCGAGCCCGACCGCCTTGCCGAAGCCTGCATCATCGCTCGGGTCGACGGTTTCCCGGCGGTAAGCGCCCTGCAGCCCTGGTATAATATGCTCGAGCGCGAGAAATATGAGGGCGCCCTGCGCGACGTCGCGGTCAGGGAGGGCCTCGCGGTCTTCTCTTATTACAGCCTCGCCAACGGCTTCCTGACCGGCAAGTACCGCTCGAGGGACGATCTCGACAAAAGTCCGCGCGGCCTGCGCAATATCTCCTACCTTGAAGGTATGGGCCCCAAGGTTCTGGACGCGCTTGACGAGGTCGCCGCCGAAACAGGCGCGGCGCTGGCCAGCATTGCACTCGCCTGGACGATGGCGCAGCCGACCATCACTGCCCCCATCGCCAGCGCGACGAGCCTTGAGCAGGTCAACGAGCTGATCGCGGCAATGACGCTGGAGCTGACGCCCGGCCAGCTCGAACGGCTCACTGAGGCAAGCTCACTCGCAGACGCGTGACTTTGTCATCACCCAGCGGCCGCGGCGGTCGACGAAGCCTTCAAGCTGGTCCTTGCAGTTGAACCCGGGCTTGCTCAGCTCCTTGGCAGCGGCGATCCCGAGCAGCGCCGCGACGACGGCGCCGGACCAGACCAGCTGCTGCTGAGCTCGATTCATTCAGGCCTTCTTTAGCACGTCCAGCGCAGTCAGGGTCAGCGCTTCGATCGCCGTCGAAATGACTGTGTCTGCTTCGGGCGCCCAGAATGGGCTGTGCAGCGACGGCAGCTTGGCCTGGTCGCCCCCAGCTGCCTGGTATTGGGCGAGCGGCGTGCCGCCGACCCAGAATATCAGGCTCTGCACCGACTTGTCGGCCAGGTAGAAGCGGGAGAAATCCTCGCCGCCCATCACGGCCGGGGTCTTCGTCACCCGCTGCGCGCCGAAGTTTTGCGTGAACAGGGCCAGCGCGTGGTTGCTGAATTCCTCGGTATTGAAGGTCGCCGGCGTAAATTCCTGCTCGCGGATGGTGACGACGGGCATCTTGTCCTCGGGCATGCCGGCCGCGATCGCCTCGCCGCGAGCAATCCTCTTGATGCCGTCAAGCAGCAGCTTGCGCACTTCTGGCTTGTAGCTGCGCACCGTCAGCTGCAGCTTGGCCTCGTCGGAAATGATGTTGTGCTTGGTCCCGGCCTGGAAGCTGCCGACGGTAACGACGGCCGGATTGGCGGGATCGTTCTCGCGGCTGACCAGTGTCTGGAGGGTGGTGACGATGCGGCTGGCAAGGACGATCGGATCCTTGGTCGTCTGCGGATAGGCACCATGTCCGCCAACGCCGCGAACGGTGATGTCGACGCTATCAACATTGGCCAGCGCATAGCCGGACGTGACGCCGATCATCCCTGCCGGCAGGGCCGCGGCGTCGTGGAAGGCGAGCACGTGATCGGGATGCGGGAAGCGCGTGTAGAGGCCGTCCTCGAGCATCGCCCTGGCGCCCTCGCCGGTTTCCTCGCCGGGCTGGAGGATCATCACCAGGGTCCCCGACCACTGGTCTTTCATCGCTGCCAGCCTTTTCGCCGTGCCGAGCCAAGCAGTCATGTGCGTGTCGTGGCCGCAGGCGTGCATGACTCCGGTCTCGACGCCGGAGCGGGCGATGGCGCGGACCTTGGAAGCGAACGGCAGGCCAGTCTGCTCAGCGACGGGCAAGGCATCCATGTCGGCCCGGATCAGCAACACCGGCCCCGGCCCGTTCTTCATTACCGCGACGACGCCGGTCTTGCCGACCTTTTCGGTCACCGTGAAGCCGAGCTTGCGCACCTCGGCGGCGAGCTTGGCCGGCGAGCGGACTTCCTGCATCGACAGCTCGGGGTTGGCATGCAGGTCCTTGTAGATGCCCATCAGCGCCGGCATGTCGCCGCGGATCGCGTCGGAGAGAGCTCCTGCGGAGGCCGGCGAAGCGAGCAGGGCAACGGCGGCGGCAGTGAGCAAGAGGCGGCGGGTCATCGTCGGATCCTTAA
>JBKPSK010000012.1:0-4763 GCA_046734995.1 Pseudomonadota bacterium | reverse complement strand
AGGTCATAGCGGCGGGCGACGGACGAGAAGACTCCGCCGACGCGCCGCGTCTTTTCCTCCGGGCTGACCAGCTGGTCGCCGAACTGGACCTTATCCTGCATCGCGAGAGCGCCTCTAGCGGGCGAAGCGAAGGTCCGCCATATCCGGCGCCCATGCCCGAGCTCCCAGAAGTCGAAACCACCGTGCGGGGGCTTGCGAAGGTTCTCGACGGCCGGCGCGTCGCTCGCGTCGAAATGCGCCGCGAAGATTTGCGTCGGTCCTTCCCGGCCGACCTTGGTCAGCGGCTGACGGGCGCCAAGGTCACTGGCCTCGGGCGCCGCGCCAAATATGGCCTGATCCACACTGACCGCGGCGACACGTTGGTCTTCCATCTCGGCATGTCCGGCCACTGGCGAGTCGATCCAGCCGAGATCGGCAAGCACGATCACCTCGTGCTGGAGACCGACGCTGGCAGGCGGCTGGCGCTGAACGATGCCCGTCGTTTCGGAAACGTGGATCTCGTGCGCACGGATCAGCTGGAGCAATGGCCTGCGATTCGCGCCCTGGGCCCGGAGCCGACCGGCGAGGTCACCGGTGCCTGGCTCCGAAAGAAGTTCTCTGGCCGAATGGCGCCGGTCAAGGCCATGCTGATGGACCAGCGCGTCATCGCCGGACTCGGCAACATCTATGCCTGCGAAGCGCTGTATCGGGCGAAGATCGATCCCCGCAAGGCGGCGGGGAAGGTGTCGCGGGCCAAGCTCGACGCATTGGCGGAGGCGATCCCAGCCGTGCTCGACGAGGCGATCGCCGCTGGCGGCTCGAGCTTGCGCGATTTCGTCAGCCCGGACGGCGAGCTCGGCTATTTCGCCAAGGACTTTGCCGTTTATGACCGCGAGGGACAGCCCTGCTCGTGCGGCGGCAAGATCAAGCGCATCGTCCAGGGCGGCCGCTCGACCTTCTTCTGCCCCAAGTGCCAGCGGTAGATTCTTTTCGACTGGACCCCGGCCTTCGCCGGGTCGGCGCCTGCGGCACCGGTTGACCCGGCCGCCTCTGTCTTATAGGGGAACGCCACGCCGGTGCGGCCCAAGTGGCGCGCGCCGCTTTCATTTAGACCGACAGAGATTTGGAAACGACACGATGGCGAACACGCCGCAAGCCAAGAAGCGCATCCGCCGCAACGCCAAGCGGGCGGACATCAATGGCGCCCGCGTCAGCCGCATCCGCACTTTCGTCAAGGCCGTCGAGTCGGCGCTCGACGCCGGCGACAAGAAAGCGGCTGCCGAGGCGCTGAAGCAGGCGCAGCCGGAGATGGCGCGCGGAGTCGCTCGTGGAGTCATTCCCAAGAACACCGCCTCGCGCAAATTCTCGCGCCTGACCAAGCGGGTTTCGGCGCTCGGCTGAGCGCCGGCAGGTTCAATCCAGTCCCGCATTGAAACGAGTCCGACGACGATAGTTCGGCGGGGGTTTGTTTCGCATCCGCAAAAAGTCGAGCTTTTCCGGCGATTCGCACATTGCGCATTGCCGCAAATCCCCGAAAAACCGTGCGTTACTGCCAAATTAACGGATTTCCGAGGGTTTTCCGTGTCAAGGCGATTTATTTTCACTTTTGTGAAAAATCCCGCTTGAACGTGCGTGCAATCGCTTTCAAAACCACTCGCTCCGGCAGTGATTCCACTGGGGGGACACCGCGTAGAGAAAGCAAAAGGCGCCGCGACTCGGGGACCGGCGCGGAAGCCTTCTTGCGCCCTGCCGAACGGGATATGAGGAGGCGCCATCAAGTGCACGGGGTTGGGCAAGTTGCGTCGCAGGATCCCGGCTCGGCGGTCCTCGACACGCCGCTCTCCGCGGCCTGGGACAATATCCGCACAGGTCTTCGCCGCGACTGCGGCGCCCGCACTTTCGACGGCTGGCTGAAGCCCGCCGAGCTCGGTGCCTTCGACCCCGACTCGGGTGAGCTCGAGCTTGTCCTGCCGAGCAAGTTCATGGCCGACTGGGTCCGTTCACATTTCGGCGAGCGCCTGACCCTTGCCTGGCGGACCGCCTTGCCGCTGGTGCGCGACGTGCGCATTTCGGCGGCCGCCGACGCACCGCGCCCCTCTCCGTTGCTGATCCTCGAGGAAATCCCGGCGCCGGTAGCGGCGGCCACGGTGCGCGATGCCAACGCGCCCAATTTCGATGCGCGCTATCGATTCGAGACGTTCGTCGTCGGCAAGGCCAATGAGGTCGCCTGCACGGCCGCCAAGACGCTGGCGAGCGCGGAGACCGTCAGCTTCAACCCGCTCTTCATTCATGGCGGCACCGGCCGCGGCAAGACCCATTTGCTGCATGCCATCGGCCAGGATTTCCTCGCCCGCCGGCCCTCGGCGCGAGTCGTGTCGATGTCGGCCGAGAAGTTCATGGTCGAGTTCGTCCGTGCGCTGAAGGAGAATGACACGATCGGCTTCAAGAGCCGGCTGCGCTCGGCCGACCTGCTGCTGATCGACGACGTCCAGTTCATCGCCGGCAAGGATTCGACGCAGGAAGAATTCTTCCACACGATGAACGAGATCATCACCGCCGGGCGGCGTCTGGTGATCACCTCGGACCGGGCGCCGCAGGACCTCGACGGAATCGCGCCGCGCATTCTGTCGCGCCTTTCCTGGGGCCTTGTCGCCGACATCAACCCGGCCGATTATGAGCTTCGGCTCAACATCCTCGAGGCGAAGCTGGCGGCGTTGCCCGGCATCGACATGCCGAAGAATGTCGTTGAATTCCTCGCCCGGCGCCTGACCAACTCGATTCGCGAGCTTGAAGGCGCGCTCAACCGCATCGCCGCTTATGCGATGATGACCGGCCGGGCGATCGACCTCGCCTTCGTCGAGGAAGTGCTGGCCAACGTCCTGCGCGCCAACCAGCGGCGGATCTCGATCGACGAGATCCAGACCCAGGTTGCCGAGCATTATCGTATCCGCAAGGCCGAGATGACTTCGGCCAGGCGGGCGCGCGAAGTCGCCCGCCCGCGCCAGGTGGCGATGTATCTGTCGAAGCAGCTGACGCCGAAATCGCTGCCCGACATCGGCCGCCGCTTCGGCGGGCGCGACCATACGACGGTCATCCACGCCGTTCGGCAGATCGAGAAATTGCGGGCGGCGGACGCCGAGCTCGACGCCGACATTCGCCTGCTAACGAGACAGCTCGAAGGTTAGGCCGGGCCGCGGGGAGGGGCGGTCCCGGTCCGTGTGCGTTTGCTTTTAGTCCCGTAAGGCGTGCCGATTGCGGCCCCCGGTGGCCGCGACCTCCCCCGCCCATGCCCGCGGGCGGGGGAGGACTACCAGAAAGCCAGACCGGAGAGCATCCGGACGAGCTTTTTCGTCGAACGGTCGATCAGTGGCTTTGTCAGTTCTTTTTGGCCGGCGGCACGGTGATCTTAATCGTCTCGCCGTTGTTGCCCGGGAAGCCGGTGAACATCGCTTCGATCAAATTCGGGACGAGCACTCCCATATTGTCGTTGGCCGACCGCGCCTGGGCGTGGCCATCGAACAAGGGGGTGTTGTCCGCCTTGCGCCGGATGTTGAGGTCCAGGAAGCTCTGGTAGACCGTATAGACCCGGGTCTGCCCGTACGGGCCGTCGAAGGCTCCGCCATAGGAATAGGGATCACTCCAGCCGTAATAAAAGGGCGAGCGCGGACCCCAGTAACCAAAGCGCGAATAATAGGGCCGGCCGTAATAGCCGCCGTAGAACGGATCATAACGGCCGTTCCAGAAGGGGTCGTAGCCGTAGCCGCGCCCGAATGGGTCGCGCTCTACCCGTTCCTGGCCTTCGTCGACTCCGTAATCCAGGTTGACGACCATGGTCGCGGCCTCGAGGCTCGGCGCTTGCGCATAGCCCTTGGCCTGCAGCGCCTGGGCGACCTGTCCGGCATAACGCGTGAATTCGGGCCCGCCGGTGTCTCCCGGATGCGACGCTACAATGAAGAAGCTTTGGCCCTGCGGCGCCGGCATCGCCTGATAGCGCGACACTTCGGTCTTGAGGCCGGTGGCGCAGCCGGAAAGGCCGAGCGCCGAAATTCCAAGCAGCGCGGCGGCTGCCAGCTTGTCGATACGCATCTTACCCACCCTCAATCGAGGCAAAGTCCAACTGATCTCGGGGTTTATACCATGAAACCCGCTGAATGTGCGATGAAGCGTGATGTCAATGCGTTAGACCGACGGCCTCGTAGGCGGCGGCAAGCGTCGGCGCGCCCAGCACGCGCGCCCTGTCGGCACCTTGCGCGAGAATCCGGTCGAGCTCCTCGGGATGGGCGCGAAGGTCGGACAAACGTTGGCGAAGGGGCGCGATCAGTGCCACCAGCGCATCGGCCAGCGCCGGCTTGAAAGCGCCGAAGCCCTGGCCGGCGAAGCGGGCGAGGACGGCCTCGACGCTCTCGCCGGTGACGGCCGCGTAAATGCCGACAAGGTTGCGCGCCTCTGGTCGACTTTCGAGATCTACGGGATCGGCGGGCAATGGCGCGGGATCGGTTTTCGCCTTGCGGATCTTCTGGCCGATGGTGTCGTCATCGTCCGTCAGGTTGATCCGGCTCATGTCGGACGGATCGGTCTTCGACATTTTGGATTGGCCGTCGCGCAGGCTCATCACCCGCGCAGCGGTCCCGCCGCCGATATAGGGTTCGGGCGGTACGAACAGCTCGGTCTCGAAATCGGTGTTGAACTTGATGGCGATGTCGCGGGTCAGCTCGACATGCTGCTTCTGGTCCTCGCCGACAGGGACATGCGTCGCATTGTAGAGCAGGATGTCGGCGGCCTGG
>JBKPSK010000011.1:0-4243 GCA_046734995.1 Pseudomonadota bacterium | reverse complement strand
CCCGAAGTCTGCGCTTCCATCATCAGACGGTCCTGGGCGAGCGGGTCATGACCCAGGATCTCACCCTTGAAGACCCAAACCTTGACGCCGCAGACACCGTAAGCGGTGTGCGCCTGCGCTTCGGCGTAATCGACGTTGCCGCGCAGCGTGTACAGCGGCACGCGGCCTTCGCGGTACCATTCCGTGCGCGCGATCTCGGCGCCGCCGAGGCGGCCCGAGCAGGTAATGCGAATGCCTTCGGCGCCCAGACGAAGGGCCGACTGCACGGCGCGCTTCATGGCGCGGCGGAACGCGATGCGGCGCTCGAGCTGATCGGCGACACCCTGCGCGACGAGGCGCGCGTCGATCTCCGGCTTGCGGATCTCGACGATGTTGAGGCTGACCTCGCTGTCGGTCATCTTCGACAGCGTCTTCTTCAGCTTCTCGATGTCGCTACCCTTCTTGCCGATGATGACGCCCGGGCGGGCGGCATAGATCGACACGCGGCACAGCTTGGCCGGCCGCTCAATCACCACCTTCGAGATCGCGGCCTGCGGCAGGCTCTCCATCACGAACTTGCGGATCTTGAGGTCTTCGAGCAGCAGGCGCCCGTAATCCTGGCCTTCCGCGAACCAGCGGCTGTCCCAGGTACGGTTGATCTGCAGCCGAAGGCCGATCGGAGAGGATTTCTGACCCATTACGCTTCTTCCTGCTCGCGCACGACGACGCGGATTCGGCTGAACGGCTTGACGATCCGCGACGAGCGGCCGCGCGCGCGGGTCGCGAAGCGCTTCATCGAGATCGACTTGCCGACGCTCGCCTCGGCGACGACCAGCGCGTCGACGTCGAGGTTATGGTTGTTCTCGGCATTGGCGACCGCCGAAGCGAGCACCTTGCGGACATCCTCGGCCATCGCCTTTGGCGAGAACTTCAGGATGTTCAGCGCCTCCTCGACCTTGCGGCCGCGGATGAGCCCAGCGACGAGGTTCAGCTTCTGCGCCGAGCCGCGGATGGTGTTGCCGACGGCAAGCGCTTCCTTGTCGCCGACCTTGCGGGGGGAGACGGACTTGGACATCAGCGCTTACCCTTCCTGTCGGCAGCATGGCCCGGGAAGAAGCGGGTCGGCGCGAACTCGCCGAGCTTCATTCCAACCATGTCCTCATTGACGGAGACGGGCACGAACTTGCGGCCGTTGTAGACGTTGAAGGTCAGGCCGACGAACTGCGGCAGGATCGTCGAACGGCGCGACCAGGTCTTGATCGGCGCACGGCCGCCGGTCTCCTGAGCGGCTTCCGCCTTCTTCAGGAGCGACAGCTCGACGAACGGACCTTTCCAGATGGAGCGAGCCATTGCTTAGCCCTTCTTCTTCGCGTGACGCGACCGGATGATGAACTTGTCGGTCGCTTTGTTGTGACGGGTACGGGCGCCCTTGGTCGGCTTGCCCCACGGAGTAACCGGGTGACGCCCGCCCGAGGTCCGGCCTTCGCCACCGCCGTGCGGGTGGTCGACCGGATTCTTGGCGACGCCGCGGGTCAGCGGGCGCTTGCCCAGCCAGCGGTTGCGGCCGGCCTTGGCGAGCGTCTGGTTGCCGTTGTCCGGGTTGGACACGGCGCCGACTGTCGCCATGCAGTCCGAGCGGACATAGCGCTGCTCGCCGGAATTCAATCTGACGATGACCATGCCCTTGTCGCGGCCGACGACCTGCACATAGGTGCCGGCGGCGCGGGCAATCTGGCCGCCCTTGCCCGGCTTCAGCTCGACATTGTGGACGATGGTACCGACCGGCATCTGGCCGACCTCCATCGCATTGCCGGGCTTCACGTCGACCTTCTTGCCGGCGACGACCTTGTCGCCCGGCGCCAGGCGCTGCGGAGCGATGATATAGGCCTGCTCGCCGCCCTCGTAGGTGACGAGCGCGATGAACGCCGACCGGTTGGGGTCGTACTCGAGCCGCTCGACGGTCGCGGGCACGTCCCAGGTCCGGCGCTTGAAGTCGATGATCCGGTATTTCTGCTTGTGGCCTCCGGCGATTCCGCGCGAGGTGACGTGGCCCTTGTTGTTGCGGCCGCCGGTCTTGCGCTTGCCTTCGGTCAAGGACTTGACCGGCTTGCCCTTCCACAGTGCCGACTTGTCGACCAGGATCAGGCCGCGGCGCGCCGGTGAGGTCGGCTTATATGCTTTAAGTGCCATGGTTTAGATCCCGCTCGTGATGTCGATCGAGTTACCCTCGGCGAGGGTTACGATCGCCTTCTTGGAGTCCGACCGCTGGTAGGGCTTGCCCTTCCACTTCTTGGTCTTGCCCTTGGTGACCAACGTATTGACGCCCGTCACCTTGACGTTGAACAGCGCCTCGACCGCGGCCTTGATCTCCGGCTTCGAGGCCGTCGAGGCGACCTTGAAGACGACCGCATTCTGCTCCGACAGCATCGTCGACTTCTCGGTGATGTGCGGCGCGAGCACGATGTCGTAGTGGCGGGTCTCGACCGCCGCGGCTTGCTTCTTAGCCATTGAACCGGGCCTCCAGCTTTTCGACCGCGGCGCGGGTCAGGACCAGCGTCTCGTGGCGCATGATGTCGTAAACATTGGCACCGACCGCCGGCAGCAGGTTGATGCTCTCAAGGTTCGAAGAAGCGTGGGCGAAGGAGACATTCAGCGCGTCGCCGTCGATCACCAGCGCGGTCTTGCCAAAGCCGAGCTTGCCAAGCTGCGCCTGCAGCGCCTTGGTCTTGCCGTCCTTCACGTCGAGGTTGTCGAGGACGATGATCTTGCCTTCCTTGGCCTTCGACGACAGCGCCATCTTCAGGCCCAGGACGCGGACCTTCTTGTTTAGGCTGGACGTGAAGACGCGGGCGCGGGGACCGTGGGCCTTGCCGCCGCCGACGAAGATCGGGGCGCGGCGGTCGCCGTGGCGCGCCGTGCCGCCGCCCTTCTGGCGGCCGAACTTCTTGCCAGTGCGGTTGACCTCGCTGCGCTCGCGGGCAGCGCGGGCCGGGCCGCGGCGGTTGACCAGCTGCCAGGTGACGACGCGGTGCAAAATGTCCGCGCGCGGCTCGACACCGAAGATCTCGTCGTTGAGATCGATGTCGCTGCCCGCCGCCTTGGCGTCGAGGGTCTGAACTTTGACCTTCATCGCTTAGCCTTCCTTGCTCTCGTCGGCGGCAGGGCTTCCGTCACCCTTGTCGGCCGAACCGGCATCAGTGTTTTCAGCAGCCTCTTCGGCCGCCGCTGCTTCGGCGGCGGCTGCTTCAGCGGCCGCGCCGGCTTCCTGCTCGGCGGCGATGGCGGCGACTTCCTCGTCGCTCGGCAGCGCCGGAATCTCGTGGACCGCAGCCTCGTCGACCAGGCCCGCCGGAGCGTGCTCGACCTCGACCTCCGGAGCATTCATCTCCAGGATGGCGGCCGGATAAGGCACGTTTTCGTTACGCGGCACCTTGACCGCGTCATAGACCGTCAACCATCCGCCCTTCGAGCCGGGGACCGAGCCCTTGACGAAGATAAGGCCGCGGGCGGCGTCGGTGCGAACGATCTCCAGATTCTGCTGGGTGCGGTTCCGGGCGCCCATGTGGCCGGCCATCTTCTTGTTCTTGAAGACCCGGCCCGGGTCCTGACGATTGCCGGTCGAACCGTGCGAACGGTGCGAAACGGAGACGCCGTGGGTGGCGCGCAGACCCCTGAAGCCCCAGCGCTTCATGGCGCCGGCGAAGCCCTTGCCCTGGGTGATGCCGCTGATGTCGACGAGCTGGCCGGCGACGAAATGGTCGGCGGTGATGGTCGCGCCGACGTCGAGGAGCGCATCCTCGGCGACGCGGAATTCGACGACCTTCGCCTTCGGCTCGACCTCGGCCTTGCCGAACGCGCCGCGCTGCGGCTTGGCGATGTTCTTCGCCTTCGCCTTGCCGGCGCCCAGCTGCACCGCGGTGTAGCCGTCCTTGTCCTGTTCGCGGCGGGCGAGGACCTGCACATCTTCCAGCTGCAGGACGGTCACGGGCACATGCCGGCCGTCCGCCTGGAACAGGCGGGTCATCCCCATTTTCTTCGCGATCACGCCGGTGCGCATGACCAATCCTTTCTCTCAGAGGCCTGTCCCGAGGGGCAGGCTTGACCAACAAATTCCGTCACTCCCGCTTAGGGCTCCCATCGAAGTACTACTTCGATGGGCCCCCGTTTGCGGGAGTCCACCAGCCTTAGATCGATAGCCGCCCCGTCAGGGCTGGATTCCCCGCTTTCGCGGGAATGACGGGGGACTCGGGCCGCAGCGTTGCTG
>JBKPSK010000010.1:0-9277 GCA_046734995.1 Pseudomonadota bacterium | reverse complement strand
TCGCCACCGCCAAGGCGTTCCGCGACCCGCGCAAGGTGATCGAGGACGTGCTCCCTCGGCCGCTCGACCAAGTACCGGGAATCGTTACCGAAGTCCGTCGCAAGGAAGAAGAGAAGCAGCAGACGCAGACCCCGGTCGAGGAGATCAAGACCAACCCCCCGACAACTCCACCTGCAACCAGCCCAAGCGAGAGATGAGTCATGCCTGACCGACTGAAAAGACGAGCATCGCTGCTGGCCGCGGCCATGTTGAGCGCGCCGCTGGCCAGCTGCATCAGCCTCAGCGCGCCCGAAAAGCCGATCGAGATCAATCTCAACGTCAAGATCGAGCAGGAGGTGCTGGTGCGCCTGCAACGCGACGTCGAGCAAATCATTCGAGAGAACCCGCAGGACTTCCCGACACCGAAGCAGCCGGGGAGCCCGCAGTGAAGGCGTTGAGGTTGGCCGCGTTCCTGGCGCTTTGCCTGGCGGTGCCGGCCGCGGCTCAGAATTCACCAATGATCCGTGCCGCCAAGGCGGCAGGGCAGGTCGGTGAGCGTTACGACGGCTTCCTGGGCTATGCTTCATACCTCTCTGCGGCGGCACGCAGGGAAGTCGAGGCGGTGAACATCCGCCGCCGCACACATTATTCGAACCTTGCCGCCGCCAAGGGAGTCAGCCCTCAGGATGTGGGGGTTACCGCCGGCTGTGTGACTCTCGCTTCGGTCCAGGTCGGCGAGGCGTATCTGTTGGCCGACAATGTCTGGAGGCGGCGCACGGCGGGCCAAGGGCCGCCCGTGCCTTCCTATTGCGGGCACTGAGCTCAAGAAGCCGGGCCGGAACTCGCCCCTCCCGCGTATAAGCGACAATACCGATAGACGGGCAGCGAAGCCCCGGTTGACTATGTCCCGGCCCCTTCATAAAGGGGCGGCGCCTTGGCGGGCTCGTTGGCCGCCATGTTCCTTGCCATTCGCGCCCGCGCTTTCCGAAGCATGGCCGCGCACATACGGAGTTGGGCACATGGCAGAAGAGGAGACCGAACAGGATCCGACGTCCCCCCAGGACGCGCGCCTGGCGTCGCTCGACGAGCGGTTGAAGCGGGCGGAACGGGTGGAAGGCGAGCGCAGGCCCAAGCCGATCGATTCATCGACGGTGATTAAGAACGCCGGGCTGAGGGTTGCGCAAAGCCTGATCGGAATGCCGTTGGGCGGCGCCATTATCGGCTGGCTGCTCGACCGGCTGTTCGATACGGCGCCGTGGATCATGCTGGGGCTGATGTTCACCGGCTTTGCCGGTGCGGTGTTGGACGTGATGAAAGTTTCAAGGCAGGGCGCGGACAGGGACGCAGGGAAGTAAGACGTGGCGGCACAGACCAAAATTGATCCGATGCACCAGTTCATGATCGACCCGATCTATGGACAATTGGGACCCCATAATCCGTTCGCCTTCACCAACAGCTCGTTGTGGATGCTCCTGCTACTGGCATTGATCACCGGCTTCATGCTGATGGGCATGCGCCGTGAATTGATTCCGGGCCGCTGGCAGGTCGCCGCCGAAGGCGTGGTCGGCTTCGTGAACTCGATGGTCGAAACCAGCATCGGACCGTCGGGGCGGGCCTATCTGCCGTGGATCTTCACCGCGTTCATCTTCATCCTGTTCGCCAATCTGGTCGGCGCCATGCCATTTGCGGTCGTTCCTGGCGCGCATCCCTTCACGGTCACCAGCCAGTTCACGGTGACCGGCGCCATGTCGATCATCAGCTTCGCCATCGTGCTCGGCGTCGGCTTCTGGAAGCACGGCCTGCACTTCTTCTCATTGTTCGTGCCAAAGGGGACGCCATTCCTTCTCAAGCTGCTAATCACGCCGGTCGAGATCATCAGCTTTGCGGTGCGGCCATTCAGCCTCGGCCTCCGGCCTTTCATCGCCATGTTCGCCGGCCATATCCTGCTCGACGTGTTCGGCAATTTCGTCGTCCAGGGGATCAACAGCCAGTCCGCGATGGGCTACGGCGTTTCGGCGCTGGCCTTCGTTTTCGTCGTCTTCGTCAACGCGCTCGAGCTGCTGATAGGTGCCATCCAGGCTTATGTTTTCGCACTGCTGACGTCGCTCTACATCAGCGACGCGGTCAATCTTCACTAGGCAATTTGGTCTTTCTTCAAGGAGCATGAATATGGAACTCGCTTCAGCCCAGGTCATCGGCGCCGGTCTCGCCGCCATCGGTGTTGGCGCCGCCGCCGCCGGCGTCGGTTACGTCTTCGGTGCGTTCCTTCAGGGCGCGCTTCGCAATCCGGCCGCGGCCGACGGCCAGCAGGGCCGGTTGTTCATCGGCTTTGCGGCCGCCGAGCTGCTGGGCCTGATGGCCTTCGCCGTGGCGATGATCATCCTCTACGCTCGCTAATAGGATTGGCGCCGGGGCTCGCCCCCGGCCCAAACGAGGCACAGATGCCCCAGTTTAGTCAGCTCACGGATGTCGTCCTTTCGCAGCTCTTCTGGCTCGCGATCACGCTCGGCTTCATCTATTTTGTCATCGGGCGCGGCATGCTGCCGAAGATCCAGTCGACCGTCGACTTGCGCGATACCAAGATTGCGCAGGACTTAGCGGCGGCCGAAGACGCACGCGCCGAAGCCGACAAGATGGAAGAGGCCTATCGTGTGCGCATGGACGCCAGCCGTGGCGAAGCGATGAAGCTCACCGCCGCTGCCAAGCAGGATGCGGCCCTCCGAACGGAGAAGCTGGCTGCCAAGGCTGACGCAGCCAACCAGGCGAAGGTGGAAAAGGCACAAGCCCGGATCCGCGCCGCCGCCGAAGCCGCCCGCGAAGAGATCGCCGCCGTCGCCGCCGAGATGACCCAGGACGTGGCGGCGAAGGTCGCCGGCCTCAAGGTCAGCAAGGATGAGGCCCTGAAGGCCGTGGAGCTGGCGAATGGCTGAGGCCGGACACATCGTCGCCGCAACCGAAGCTCCTGTCGAGCATCACGAAGAGGCTACGGCACTCGGCTTCAGCGCAGGCGGCTGGGTGGCGCTGGCGATGATCGTCGTCCTGGCGGTGATGGTCTGGAAAAGGGTTCCGGCGATCGTCGCCAAGGTGCTCGACGACAAGATCGCCGCCATCCGTTCGCAACTGGCCGAAGCGGCATCTTTGCGCGAGGACGCGGAGAAGCTGCGCAAGGAATATCAGAAGAAGGCCAAGGCGGCCGACAAGGAAGCGGCGGCAATGATCGAGCGCGCCAGGAGCGAGGCGGAGGCGATCGTCGCCAAGGCCAGTGCCGATGCCGAAGCGATGGTCGAGCGGCGTACCCGCATGGCGGAGGAGAAGATCGCCGCCGAGGAGCGCAACGCGATCAACGAGCTGCGCGCATCAGCCGCGGCCGCCGCGACGCGGGCGGCCGAGAAGCTGATCGCCGAGCGGCACGACGAGGCAGCCGACGCCAGGCTTGTCGACCAGACGATCGCCGGATTGGGTAAGGCCGGCTAGGATATCATCCGCCCCGAGGTTTGTCGGGGAGGGGCCATGCGGAGCATGGTGGAGGGGTTCTTTCCGATCTTGCCTGGAACCCCTCCGTCAGCTGCGCTGACACCTCCCCACGAAATCGTGGGGAGGATGATCCGTCACTGCTCGTGCTCGCCTCCGGGCTGGCTGACGCCTTCGAGCGCCTCCTGGGCGGTCTCTCCATTGGTTTCGCGGGCCAGGTCGCCCAGGCTGACGATCCCGCAAAGCCGATCCTCGGCATCAAGGACTGGCAACCGCCGCACCTGCTCCTGGCTCATGCGCCGGGCGACCTCGTCGATGTCGTCGTCCTCGCGAGCGCAGATAATGCCGTCGCTCATCAATTCGCGCACCGGCGTGTCGGGACTGCGGCCCTCGGCTACTCCGCGCACGGCGATATCGCGGTCGGTGATTATGCCGATAACCTTGTCGCCTTCGCACACCGGGATCGAGCCGGCCTCGGCGCGGAGCATGAAGGTGGCCGCCTCGCGCGCGGTCTGGTCGGCGTTGACCGTCTGGACGTCGGTCGTCATCACTTCGCTGATCTTCATCGGAAGCCCTCCTTTGGTTCGCCGCGTAAACGAACGGCGGGAAGGCGGCGTTCCGCGGATCAGGGCACGTTTTCCGTCAGCAGGTCGTAGATGGCGACCACCTCGTCCTTCTGATTGAAAATCTCGACCGCCCAGCGGACGACGCCGGTTTCGTCGCTCTTCAGCGATTTCGAGCGAACGGTCAGTTCGACCCGCATCGAATCGCCCGGATAGAGCGGGGTCAGGAAGCGCAAATTCTCCAGGCCCGTATTGGCGAGCACGGGGCCCGGATCCGGGTCGACGAACAGGCCGGCGGCGAAGCTCAGGATCAGATAACCGTGGGCGACCCGGCCCTCGAAGATCGGTGAGGCCCTGGCCGCTTCCTCGTCCATGTGTGCGTAGAATTTGTCGCCGGTGAATTCGGCGAAATGCTCGATGTCCTCGATCGTGACGGTCCGCGACTTCGTCTTCAGAGTGTCCCCGATGTGAAGTTCGCCCATCCGGTTGCGGAACGGGTGAGTCGTCACCTCATGCTTGGGACCGCCCGGTATATATTGCTCGCTGATCGCCGCGATCATCGCCGGCGTCGATTGAAGCGCGGTGCGCTGCATGTAATGTTTGACGCCGCGGATGCCGCCCATCTCCTCGCTGCCGCCGGCGCGCCCCGGGCCGCCGTGCACGAGCACTGGCAGGGGTGAGCCGTGGCCGGTCGATTCCGCGCCATTGTCGCGATTCAGGACCAGCATCCGGCCGTGATAGGCCGCAGCTCCCTGCACGAACTCGCGGGCCGCCTCCGGCGAATAAGTGAACAACGACAAGGCCAGGCTGCCCATGCCGCGATTGGCAAGGGCGATGGCATCCGGCAGGTCCCTGTAGGGCATAACGGTCGAGACCGGTCCGAAGGCCTCGACATCATGCACCGCGCCGCAGCTCCAAGGGTCGTCGGTGCGCAGCAGGATCGGCTCCATGAAGGCGCCGCCCGGAACGCCCGGCGCGGCGTCGGGATCGCCGGCAACGATGCGCGCGCCGGCCGCGGTCAGCTTGCCTATCTGCGAACGGACGTCGTCCCGCTGGGCCGTTGAGACCAGGGCGCCCATGCGGCTGTCCTTGTCGCGGGGGTCGCCGACGCGCGTCGCCGCCAGCCTCTCGCGGATCGCCGCCTCGACCGCGTCGAGTTGCTCTGCCGGAGCCATGGCGCGGCGGATGGCGGTGCATTTCTGCCCCGCCTTCACCGTCATCTCGTTGACGACCTCTTTCACGAACAGGTCGAACTCGGGCGTTCCGGGGCCGGCGTCGGGACCGAGCAAGGAGGCGTTCAAGCTGTCCTGCTCGGCGACGAACTTGACGCTTTCGCGCTGGACGATCGGGTGCGAGCGTAGTTTCAGGGCGGTCGAGGCCGAGCCGGTGAAGCTGACCACATCCTGGCCGCCGAGATGCTCGAACAGATCGCCGACGCCGCCGACCACCAGCTGCACCGCCCCCTTCGGCAGCAGGCCGCTGTCGACCATCACCCGGAAGGCCGCCTCGCACAGATAGGCGGTGGCGCTGGCCGGCTTGACGATCGCCGGCATGCCGGCGAGCAGGGTCGGCGCCAGCTTCTCCAGCATCCCCCAGACCGGGAAGTTGAAGGCATTGATGTGCACGGCCGTGCCCTGCAGCGGCGTGAAAATGTGCTGGCCGATGAAGGATCCGGTTTTCGACAAAGGCTCGACCGGGCCGTCGAGCAGGACATGGGCGTCGGGCAGCTCGCGGCGGCCCTTGGACGAGAAAGACAGCATCGTTCCGGCGCCGCCCTCGATGTCGATCCAGCCATCCTTGCGGGTCGCGCCGGTCTGGTAATTCAATTCGTACAGCTCTTCCTTGCGGGCCAGGACGGCAAGCCCGAGGCTTTTGATCATTCGCGCTCGCTCGTGGAACGTCATTTTCCTGAGCGCCGGTCCGCCGACCTGGCGGGCATGGTCGAGCATGGCGGCGAAATCGAGCCCGCCGGAGCCGGTGCGGGCCACCAGCGCTCCGTCGATGGCGCTGGCGATCTCGGACAGGCTTGAGGACTCGCCCGGCACCCACTGGTCGCGGGCGTAATTGAGCAATTGCGGAGTCTTCATCGCATCACCTCTTCGCCCGCGTCATTGCGGGCAAGGAGGCGCGGACGCAATCCGCTTGTAGCTGGTGGTGCTTAGATGCGGCCCATCAGCAGCAGGATGACGATGATAATGAGGACGACGCCGAGGATACCCGACGGGCCATAGCCCCAGTTGGCGCTGTGTCCCCAGCGCGGCAAGGCGCCGATGAGCATGAGGATGAGCAGGACGACGAGAATGGTCCAAAGCATGGATGGCCTCCGTCAGTTGCGAGATATTCGAGCGGAGTAACGAGCCAAACTGTCATCCAGTTGCAAGGTTGACCGACGCTGGATTTGGGCCGAGCAGTCGGCGCCGGAGGGGAAGGATGCTTCAGCCCGTAAGGCCGATTTCGCTCGAAGATATTGAGCTGGCGCGCAAGCGGATCGCCGACACCGCTATGCGCACGCCGCTCGTCCGGCTCGACTTTGGACGCGACGGACCCGATATCCGCCTCAAGCTCGAAAATTTACAGCCGACCAACGCCTATAAAATCCGCGGTGCCGCCAATGCTGTCGCAATGCTCGGCTCGGACGAGCGGGCGCGCGGCGTCTGGACGATCAGCGCCGGCAATGCCGGCCAGGCGGTCGCGTACGCAGCGCGAGAGGCCGGCGTCCCCTGCTCGGTGGTGGCGATCGAAACCGCGCCGCAGACCAAGCTGGATCGGATGCGAGCCCTTGGCGCGACCATCGTCCCGGTTTCCTATGAAGCGGCGTGGAAGGCCGCCGAGGCGCATACTTTCGAGGGAATGGACGGCACCTTCATCCACCCGTTCGACAACCACGATTTTATCGCCGGCCACGGCACGATGGGGTTCGAAATACTTGAGGATGCGCCCGACGTGCGCACCGTCATAGCGGCGATCGGTGGCGGCGGCCTGATTACCGGCGTCGGCAGTGCCATCAAGGCGCTCCGTCCCGACGTCCGGGTGCTCGGTTCAGAGCCGGTCACGGCCGCCCCTTATGCCCTGTCGCTTCGCGAGGGCGGGCCACGGAAGTTCCCCGATTGGCAGGCGAGCTTCGTCGACGGCGCCGGCGGGCAAAGCGTTACCGCACGCATGTGGGACAGGATGCGACCGCTGGTCGACGGCGCCATCACTGTTTCGCTCGACCAGGTCCGCGACGCCATGCGGCTGACCGCGGACAAGGCGCGCGTGATCGCCGAAGGGGCAGGCGCGCTTGCGCTCGCCGCGGCCCTTAGCGGCGAGATAGGCGAAGGCCCGGTCGTTTGCATCGTCTCGGGCGGAAACATCGACCTCAAGAAATTTGCAGAACTGGTCGTCTAAGGCCGGCTCAGGCTGCGGTCAGCCGGTTGATCCAGTCGGGCTCGGGCTGATCCAGGTCGAAATATTCGAAGATGAGGTGAATTCGGTCGCCTTCGCCACGGTTCTCGACCGCATGCACGCCCATGTTGTTCACCTCGACCGCCTCCCCCTCGGGGAAATGATAGGCGGTGCCATCGACGTAAAACGCGACCCGGTCGTTGGTGACGATGGGGACATGGATTTTGTGCGGCCATTTGGCGGCCGGATTCGTGTCCCGGTGCGGTCGTATGATCCCTCCTGGCGCCATCTTTGCCAGCATGACGCGGGGAAAAGCGCCTTTCGCATAATTGTAAGGGGCCGTTGCCGCGCTGAGGACCGGCTCGACGAGCGGTCGCCACTCCGCCCACAGGGGCCGGTCATAGGATTCGCGCCAGTCGCGCAGCTTGGTGACGAAGCGGAAGATGATGTGCCGCGTAGTGTCGAGGGCGTCGAACTTGTTGGGTTTGTCGGCGTCTTCCGCGTCCCAGACGCTCTCCGGAATAGCCAGCACGGCCGCCCGCAGGTCGGCGATGTCGACGGTGCCGAGCCTCCGAACCGAGGTGGTCTTGCGCGGATTGGCTTCCATGGCCGCGATCCTAGAATTCGTAGCCGAACAATTCCAGATCGCGGGCGTAGAGCCTGGCGACGGCATCCTTCAGTTCCGGCGTGTAATAGTCGCGGTAATCCGACCGCCGCGACGTGTTGACCCTGTCGAGCCGGCGGGCGGGGATGCCGATCCGCCGGCAGGCCTCCTCATAGGACGATTGCATCTCCTCGACCCGGCCGATCTGGTCGGCGATGATCCGGCCTTCATCATCCTCGAAGAAAATGTGCTGTGGCTGGAAGTGGATACGTCCGCGTGGCGGGTCAACGAACAGGAAATGGTGCATGACCCCGCGGGGGTTCTGATCGAAACTGCCTTGCTTGCGGGTCATGAAGGAACAGAAAGAGACGAAGCGGTCGAACGGATTACGGACAAAGCCGAACTTGTAGCTATCTTCGAAGTCCTCCGGCTTCAGAAACGGCCGGACCTGGGACAGGGTCAAATGACCGTGGCGGATGGCGGCGAGCTCAGGCACCGGGAACGCCTTGGTGACGAACAGCCCGACCTGCTCCCAATCCTCCGGGCCCATATGCTCGCGAAGAGCCTGGCGGACGGCGTGGGTCCCCGTCTTCGGAACCGCGATGAAGATAAACCTGTGCCGGAATGAGATGATCATGCGGCGCTATCGACCGATGAACTTCGCCGAGCGCTTTTCGAGGAAGGCGGCGACCCCCTCGCGATAATCCTCCGTGAAACCGAGGCGGCGCATTTCATCGCGTTGCAGGTCAAGCTCCTGGTCGAGCGTGCGCTCGCCGCTAGTGCGGATAATCTGTTTGATGGCGGCGAGGCCGAGCGGCGGCAGCGAGGCGAGCTTGGTTGCGATGGCATCGACCTCGGTGTTGAGCGCCTCGTCCTCGACAGCCTTCCAGATGAGGCCCCAATCGGCAGCCATTTCTCCGGTGATAGGCTCGCCGGTAAGCGCGAGGCCGAGAGCGCGGGCCTGGCCGACGAGCCGCGGCAAATGCCAGCTTCCGCCACTGTCGGGAATCAACCCGAGCGCTGAGAAACTCTGAATGAACTTGGCCGACTTGGCGGCGACGACGATGTCGCACGCCAGCGCGATATTGGCACCGGCGCCGGCGGCGACTCCATTCACTCGCGCGATAACCGGCTGCGGCATGGTCGCCAGCCGGCGGATCAGCGGGTTCCAGCATTCCTCGACCGTCTCGCCAAGGTCGACGGCTTGCCCCGGCGCGACCGCCCGGTCGTTCAGATCCTGCCCGGCGCAAAAGCCGCGGCCGGCTCCGGTGAGGAC
>JBKPSK010000009.1:0-12110 GCA_046734995.1 Pseudomonadota bacterium | reverse complement strand
GAGGTGACCAGGCCACGGTCGACAGGATCGCTGCCGCCGGCACCGCGCACCTGGTGGGCGTGCGACGCGAGCCGCTCGGCAAGATCGATCCTCAGCCAGGTCGGCCCGAAGCGCCGGAAGGCCAGGCTTGCGCCGCGTGGATCGGCGTCCCCATCGAGAACCGACTTCCCGACGGCGGGCAAGCGCGGCATGGGCAATCCGGCGCGGACTGCCAGCAAGGCCGCGCGCCAATGCTGCGGCCCTGGCTTGAGCAGCGCCGGCACATGGATGTCGAGCGCGCCGAGGCGAACCTTCAGACGGCCGAGAACATGGCGGTCAGCCTTGTTCAAGGCAGCGATCTGGGAAGCAACGGCGCGGCGAGGAATGACCCCGGCGGCATCGACCAGCATCGCCGCGAGCGCGCGCACGCCGGCGGTCGCATTGGGATCAGCTGCGGTCCGCGCCAGCGCCTTGAGCGGCCCCAAATGACGTTGAATTGACCGGTCGAGCCAGGCCTCGAGCCGCGCCCGCAAGGCCGCGCGTCGCTGCGCCGACAGCCGGTCCAGCGATCGTGCGGTGCGCAGTGCCGGCTCGAGCAGGGAGCGGCCAGGCGCCAGGCGCGCCAGCACATGGCCCTCCCAGACGACCGCCAAGCCACCATGACGAAAACCAGGACCATTTGGTGATGGTCCGTTTTCGTCATCTTCGACCGCCAGCTCGAACGCATCGTCGTCCGCCTCAATCAGGGTGCGGGCGCGGCGGTCGAGCTCGTCGCCGAGGCGGCGCTCGGCGGCGGCGAGAAGCATGCGCTTGTCGGCCAGCCGGGCGTTGGGATCGACCCGGAACTCGAAGCCCGTCAAATGACCGATCGGCTCCGGGCCGACGCTGACCTCGCCGTCGGCGGCGACCGTCACCGGCAAGGCGTCGGCGCCGCGCGCGCCGATATCGCGGACGAGCACGGCGGTGCGGCGGTCGACGAAGCGCTGGGTCAGCCGCTCGTGGAGCGCGTCGCTGAGGCGCGCCTCGACCTGGCGAGTGCGTTCGGCCCAGCGCTGAGGGTCGGCGAGCCAGTCGGAGCGCTGGGCGATATAGGCCCAGCTGCGGATGCCGGCGAGGCGATCGGCAAGCGCCTCAATATCGCCCTGGACATTGTCGAGCCGGGTGACCTCGGCAGCAAACCATTCGTGCGGTACGTGGCCGCCTTCGCCGATGTAGGAATAAAGCCGGCGGATCATGCGGGCATGATGCATCGGCCCAATCTTCCGGAAGTCGGGCAGGCCGCACACCGCCCACAAGCGGCGCGCCGCCGGGCCGCGGCGGGCGGCGATGGCCGGGTCCTCGGCAAGCAGCTTCAAGACCGCAAGGTCGATGGCGAGCGGCGCGTGCCTGAGCAAGGGATCGTCACTCTTGGCCTCGAGGCTGGCGATCAGGGACCCGACGTCGCTGTAGTCGAGCTCGGCGCTGCGCCAGTAGAGGAAGTCCAGCGGCCGGAAGCGATGGTCCTCGATCGCCTCAATCTCCTCTTCGGAGAATTCCGGCGCGCTGTCGCCGCCGAGGCTCAAGGTGCCGAAGCTGCCGTCCTTCTGATGGCGCCCGGCGCGACCGGCAATCTGCGCCATTTCCGTAATGCTCAGCCGGCGATCACGGCGGCCGTCGAACTTGTTGAGCCCGGCGAAGGCGACGTGAGTCACATCCATGTTGAGGCCCATGCCGATGGCATCGGTGGCGACGAGGTAATCGACCTCGCCCCGCTGGAACATGTCGACCTGGGCATTGCGGGTCGCCGGCGACAGCGCACCCATGACGACCGCAGCGCCGCCCTTGAAGCGACGCAGCATCTCGGCGAGCGCGTAGACCTGCTCGGCGGAGAAAGCGACGATTGCCGAGCGCGGCGGCAGCCGCGACAATTTAACCGACCCGGCGTAGCGCAAAGTCGAAAAGCGCGGCCGGCTGACGATTTCGGCTTCGGGCAACAATTGGCGGATGAGCGGCTTTAGCGTGTCCGAGCCGAGGATCAGCGTCTCCTCGCGGCCGCGGGCCCGCAGCATGCGGTCAGTGAAGACATGGCCGCGCTCCGGATCCATGCCGAGCTGTGCCTCGTCGATGGCGGCGAAGGCGAAATCACGCGGAAACACGCCCTCATGCGCGCGATCCTCGCGTCCGCCGACGACGGGCATGCTCTCAGCGGTGCACAGGACATAGCGCGCGCCTTTAGGGACGATACGCTCCTCGCCGGTGATCAAGGCGACGTTCTGCGCGCCCTTGATGCGGCAGACCCGCTCGTAGACTTCGCGGGCCAGCAGCCGCAGCGGGAAGCCGATGACGCCGCTGGAATGGCCGCACATCCGTTCGATGGCGAGATAAGTCTTGCCGGTGTTGGTCGGCCCGAGGATGGCCCGAACGAGGGAGTCACCGGACATGGCAGGGAATGTGGCAGCGGCGAGTCCCGCCCGCAAGCGCAAAGCGCTGAATTAAACCGCTCTTAACCTTGTTTCGGCACAGCGGAGCGCAAGGAGGCGCACGCTTGCGCGAGGCATGGATTCAGCGGCAGTTCGCGGGGGCGGCGGCGCTTGAGCCGATCGTCTTCGGAACGGCGCGCCCGCCCTTCAGCCTCATCGTCGATCTCGGCGAAAACCTTTTCTCGAAAAACTGGTGGCGTGGTGCTGCGACGCTCGCCGCGCTGATCGCCTGGGCGCTGCTGCTCGGCCCCGGCATCGAGCCGCTGCCCGCGGGCACGCCGCGCGAGCCCGCGCCGAGCGTCCGCCAGCAATGGCAGGCGAGCGGCGTCGGCTCGCTGGCCCAGGGATCGACAAGCGGCGTGCGCATGGCTGCCGATGCCAATGTCCAGCCGATTGCCTACGCTCCCGAGCGCACCTTCATCGACGTCTTCGCGACCGTTGGCGCCGACGGGCTGGCGCGCAGCCTAATGCGCATCGGTGCCGCGACCGGCGACGCCATCCGGGTCGAAGGCCTTGTGCGGGGAGAAGGCGGCCGCGTCGCGCCGGGGACCGGCGTCGCTGTGGTGCTCGGCCGCAAGGGCTCTGGCGGATTGCGACCGGTCGAAAAGGTAGAGCTGCGCGCCGGCCTGGACATGCGCATGCGGATTGAGCGCAGCGATTTTGGCCTGGTCCTGACCAAATTGCCGATCGCGGTCGACCGGACGCCACTTCGCATTCGCGGCCGCGCCGGTGACGGCCTCTACTGGGCATTGCGCGCGGCCGGCGCCTCAAGTCAGTCGGCAGCAGCTTACCTGCGAGCACTGGCGACGACGATAGATGTCGGCGAGATCGCGCCCGACGATCGATTCGACCTGATTATGGCCAATCAGCACGCTGCCGGCGGCGAGAACCAGCCGGGACCCCTGCTCTATGCGGGACTAGAGCGGCGCGGCCAGTCGAGCCTGCAGCTGGTCGCCTGGACCGTTGCCGGCAAGACCGCCTGGGTCGACGCCGCCACCGCCGGCCAGGTCCGGGCGGCAAGTGCGATGATCTGGCCGGTCAATGCGCGCATCACCTCTCCCTTTGGCATGCGCTACCATCCGATCCTGCATTTTGCCCGAATGCACAGCGGCGTGGATTTCGGCGCCGCCTGGGGCACGCCGATCCATGCTGCGGCCGACGGGCAGGTGACCCGGGCCGGCTGGGCCGGAGGCTATGGCCGCCAGGTCCGGATCGAGCATGGCGGCGGGCTCGCCACCAGCTACAGCCATATGAGCCGCATGATCGTCGAGCCGGGCTCCCCCGTCCGCCAGGGGCAGGTGATCGGCTATGTCGGCACCTCCGGCCTGTCGACCGGATCGCACCTTCATTATGAAGTGCTGCGCAATGGCACGGCGGTGAACCCGATGTCGGTCCGCTTCGCGGCCGAGCCCGCGGTTGACCCAGCGATGACAAGCGCGATCAAGGCGCGACTGAAGGCTCTGCTCAGCATCGGGACGAAGAGGCGGGCTTAGCAGGCCAAACGAGACGCTGGTCTCGCCCTAACCCCTCATTCAGCCGAGCAGGCCGAGGATTTCCTTGAAGCGGTACGCCTCAGGGTCCGCGGCTGCAAAAATCTCCACCGACGATTTGAGCTTCATCGCATCAATCTCACCAAGGACGTCTTCCGCCCGCGCCCCGGCCCGCAAATGCGGCAGGATGGCGTCGCAGCAAGCCCTTAGACGCCCGGCCAGCAGAGGATGATCGAGGTATGCCCGCGCTTCCTCGACGCCGGAGAGGCCATATTTCTTCGCGGTCGGGCTGCGGCCCAGGTCGGCGTGCTGCGGAAAAATGAACCACATCCAGTGGCTGCGCTTGCGGCCGTCGTGAAGCTCGGCGAGCGCCTGCTCATAGACGCCGCCAGCCTGCGCATCGACGAACCGCTCCAGATTGAACGGATCGGCCTCGCCCACCCTAGCGCTTCAGCGCCTTTACCGCCGCCAGCGATTTGGCGACATGCTGCGACCAGTCGAGGTCGTCGTGGACCATGACGATCCGGCCGTTCCTGGCGATGACGTAGCTGGTGCGCTTGGTCATTCCCGGATGCTCGGCCCAGGCGACGCCATAGGCTTTCTGGACCTCCGGGCTGGCGCTCGCCACCGGGAAGGCGCTGCGGCACTCCTCGGTCGAGAACTTCTTCAATGTCTCGACATTGTCGGCGCTCATACCGATCACGCGCGCGCCGGCTTTCTTGAATTCGGGTACCGCATCGCTGAACGCATGCGCTTCCAGCGTGCAACCCTTGGTGAAGGCCTTGGGGAAAAAGTAGAGGACGACCGGGCCCTTCTTCAGCTGGTCGTTCAGGTTGAGCTTGAAGGTCTTGCCGCCGACCGCGCCGACCGTCGTGATGTTCGGCGCCTTGGCGCCTTCGGGAAGAGCCGCAGCAGCCGGCATGGCGGCCAGTGCAAGAGCGGAAACAGCCAGGATCCAGCGCATCGTCGAGACTCCGGAAGGTCGAGGGGTGCAAGGCTAGCGCGGCGCGCGGCTGCGCGCCACGAATTTCCGGTCAATTGAAATTTCTAGCGGGCGCTGAGCCGGGAAGCGACGCCCGAGACCCGCCGGCCGTGGACCCAGCTCTTGCCCTCGCCAAGCGTCAGTACTGGCGTGAAACGGCCATGTTCCTGCGGGGTCATCGGCCGGCTGGCCCTGTCGTCCAGCACATAAAAGCCGCTCGGCGCCCGGGCGAGCAGAACGATATGCGCCCCGACGCCCTTCTCGCGGCCGATGCTGATGTAGAGGTCGCGCGGGTTCCAGCCGGCGAGCTTCAGCGCCTGCATCTCGACCACCGCAATGTCCTCGCTGTCGCCGGCGCCGCGCTCCAGCGTTTCGCCGGCATTCGCCCATAGATCGGCGACCTTCATCGTGTCGAGATCGGTTGCCCAATGCACTTTCTGCCGGACTTCGCGCTGCACCGCGGTCAGCTGCTGCTCTGGAGTCATGCCCTGCAGGCCCTGGGCGAGCGCCACGACCATCGGGTGGGTGCGATCGGTGTTGGCAACGCGGCGGAAGCGCGCGTCGTAGAAAGTGACGCCGGCGCCGACAGCGACCGTCCCGAACACGTCAGGGCTGGCGGGCGGAATTGCAAGCTGAGGCCTTACCGACATGTCGCGCAGGCGGTTGAAGCGTCCTGCCGGCGAGTCCGGGCCGACGACGGTTTGCGCCGTCGCCGGAACAGCAGCCGCGACACAGGCAAAAGCAAGCGTCGCGCGTAGCAAGCGTGGCGACATCGGCAATCCTTTAACGGAGCAAACCCCCTGAAGACGCGAAGCTGAACTCGCCTTTCCGTTAAAGGAAGCGATTAACGCTATTCTGATTGTTTTCGCCGGTCAACCGTTGCGGATTAGAAACGCTTATTAATTTATCGCAGTTTTTAGCGGGTTACCGAGCCGAGAATCCAGATCGCCGACATCAGGATGACGATCAGGAGCAGGGATACGCCAAGGACGTAACGGACGATGTGCGGCTGGACGCCGCCGCTCGCTTCTTCCTGGCTGACGTGCACTTCTTCGCCCTCACGGTCCATCTGAAGCCTCCCGACACAGAGTCGAACGGTGGATCATACGCCTGAGGCGAGCGGACGTGTAGTGGGAGGGGCTAAAGCGCCTTAACGGTCAGCGGCCAGCCACCCCGTCAGCAGATAGAAGAGAATAGCTACCGGGCCGGTGACCAGCAGTGCGGCGATAAAGGCAAGGCGAACGATCAGGGCATCGACGCCAGTATAGTCGGCAAGGCCCGCCGCGACGCCCATGATCCTGGCGTCGCGCCGGTTGATGAGGAAACGACCGTTCATGGTCTTGTCCTTCTGATGGGGCAATGGTTCAGGCGACGTACGGCAGCGGGCCGACGGCGGCGCTGACGAACAGCAAAGAGGCGATCAGGGCGCCGGCCAAGCTGACGGCGATCTCCCGGGCCGGTGAAAGCGAAACGAGCATGGTCTTAACTCCCTTTTTGCACCCCTCTATCGGGATGATGCCCTTATCAATGCAGGGAGCATGCCAGATCGAAATTCTCGTGCAAAATCAATGAAACGACAAATAGCAAGTGCAGATTGTTGGTGATTTACGCCGACCAGTTGGGAAAATACACCGCAGTTTCAGCCGGGCTGCGAATCCAGAGGGGCCGACGCCGGCTCGGCCGATGACGCCTTGCGCGCGATGGGCAGGCACTCGGCGACCAGCATGGGAAAGTCGAGGTCGTTATTGGCCATCAAGGTGCCCGCGCGGGCGGCCAGGCAGGCTTGCTCGCTGGCATAATGGGTGGCTGGGGTAGCGACGGTCCGGCAGCCGACGCCGCCGTCACCGCAGCCCATGATCGCAATGACGAAATAGGCCGGCCCCATGTTCCTCTCGCAGTATCGTTAACCCGACTCACAACCACGAATTAACGCCGCTGTTCAAAGCGCTTCGGCGATTCGTTTGCCGGCAGCCATCCGCATTCCTACTTAGTAAGGTGAATGACTGAGCAGGCCCCCGAAACCGCGCCGCGCAACCCAGGCCTGAAAACCATCATCCGTTTCCTGCCGCTGCTGTGGCCGAAGGGCGAGGGCGAGCTGAAGCTGCGCGTCATTGTCGCCATGCTGCTGGTGCTGGCCGGCAAGGCGATCGGCCTCACTGTCCCTTATGCCTTCAAATGGGTCGTCGACTCGATGAGCGGGCCGCGGACGGGGGCAATGCTCGTCATCGCCCTGGTCGCCGCTTACGCCGCCGCCCGCTTCAGCACGGTCCTGGCGGACAATCTGCGCAACGCGGTGTTCGAAAAGGTCGGGCAGCAGGCTGGGCGGCGACTGGCGGCGCGCGTCTTCCGCCACGTCCATAATTTGTCGCTGCGATTTCACCTTGAGCGGCGCACGGGCAGCCTGACCAAGATCGTCGAGCGCGGCACCAAGAGCATCGACATGATGCTCTATTTCCTGCTGTTCAATATCGCCCCGACCTTGATCGAGCTGACCGCCATCTGCGTCATCTTCTTCTTCAAGTTCGGTCCCGGGCTGGTGGTGGCGACCCTGATCATCGTCGGCGCCTACATCGCCTTCACGCGCACCATCACCGATTGGCGCGCCAAGCTGCAGCGCGAGATGAACGAGGTCGACAATCGGGCCATCGGCCGCGCCGTGGACAGCCTGTTGAACTACGAGACGGTCAAATATTTCGGCGCGGAGGAGCGGGAGGCGAAGCGCTATGACGAAGCCATCGCCGCCTATGCACGGGCGGCGACACGCAATGAGACCTCGCTCGCCTGGCTGAACATCGGCCAGTCGGTTATCACCAATCTGATGATGTTTGGCGCCATGGGCTTCACTGCCTGGGGCTGGAGCCAGGGCGGCTTCACGACAGGCGACGTGGTGCTGGTCAATGGCCTGCTCCTGCAGCTGTTCCGGCCGCTGGACATGCTGGGCTGGGTCTATCGCTCGGTCCGCCAGGGGCTGATCGACATGGAAGCGATGTTCACGCTGGTCGACACGCCTGCCGAGATCGTCGATGCGCCCGGCGCGCCGCCGCTGCACGTGGAGCGCGGGCTGGTTGCATTCGAGGATGTGCACTTCGCCTACGAGCCCGAGCGCCCGATCCTCAAAGGCGTCAGCTTCGCGGTCGCGCCGGGGACGACATTGGCGGTGGTCGGACCGTCGGGCGCGGGCAAGTCGACCCTCGCCCGCCTGCTCTACCGCTTCTATGAGCCCACCGGCGGCAGCATCCGCATCGACGGCCAGGATATCGGCGAGGTGAGGCAGGACAGCTTGCGCGCCGCCATCGGCATCGTCCCGCAGGACACGGTGCTGTTCAACGACACCATCGGCTACAACATCGGCTACGGCCGCGAAGGCGCCGGTCAGGCGGAGATCGAAGGCGCCGCTCGCGGGGCGGCAATCGACCGCTTCATCGCCGCTCTGCCGCAGGGCTATGAATCCACGGTCGGCGAGCGTGGTCTCAAGCTCTCGGGCGGCGAAAAGCAACGCGTCGCCATTGCCCGCACCTTGTTGAAGGACCCCCCGATTCTGATCCTCGACGAGGCGACCAGCGCGCTCGACAGCCGCACCGAGGAGGCGATCCAGGCGACGCTCTATGCCGTCGCCCGCAACCGGACGACGATCATCATCGCCCACCGGCTGTCGACCATCGTCGATGCCGACCGCATTATCGTCCTCGACGCCGGCAGGGTTGTCGAGGCGGGGACTCACGCCGAGCTGTTGCGTGCCGGCGGGCTTTACGCTGATCTGTGGACCCGGCAGGCGGCCGAGCGGGCGCTGGCGGAAGCCGCCGAATAGCGGCCCGGGCCGATCAGGTGGTTGGCTCCGCCTGCACGCTGGCTTGGCGCGAACCCGGTCGCGCCTGCTTGCGGCACTCGGCGAAAACGCGTTCGAAGCCAAGGTCCGAGCTGGCGGCGACCATTTCGGAACGGGCGGCAAGGCACCCTGTCTCGTCGCGGTAGGCAACGGGCAAGGTCGCGATCGTTGCGCATTGTTGCCCCTGCGCACAGCCGACAAGCACCATGATGTAAGATACCGGTCCCACTGGTCCGCCTCCGTTCGTAATCGCAATGGCCGTAAGCCGATGGCCCTAGGGCGGCATTGTTACACTTTGATGGAATTGGCTTTGGGACCGCTTCCCGGTTGCCGCGGCCTTGCTCCCGCGCCGTCCATTGGCCAAGAACGGAGGGCGTGACCAATCTCCAGCAGCTTCTCAAACAAAAGTTCGGCTTCTCCTCCTTCCGCGGCGTCCAGGAGGAGGTTGTCGACCGCGTGATGGCCGGCAAGGACACGCTGGCGGTGATGCCAACCGGAGCCGGCAAGTCGCTCTGCTACCAATTGCCGGCGTTGGCGCGCGAGGGGACGGCCTTAGTCATCTCGCCGCTGATCGCGCTGATGCATGACCAGATCCGTGCAGCGCAGACCATCGGTATCCGCGCCGCGTCGCTGACCTCGGCGGACAGTGACCGGGATGCGACCGAGAAAAGGCTCCTCGCCGGAGAGCTCGACCTCCTCTACGTCGCGCCCGAACGGGCGACGACCGGCGGCTTCCGAGGGCTTGCGGAACGAGTGCCGCTGGCGCTGATTGCCATTGATGAAGCGCATTGCGTCAGCGAATGGGGGCACGACTTTCGCCCCGACTACCGGCAGCTGCGGCCGCTGCTCGACGCGCACCGCGATGTACCTCGGCTGGCGCTGACGGCGACCGCCGACCGGCGCACACAGACCGATATCCTTGCCCAGTTGGGAATTCCCGAAGACGGCCTAGTGGTCGCCGGCTTCGACCGGCCCAACATCCGTTATCACGTCCGCCCGCGCGACGGGATCGGCGGACAATTGAAGCAACTGCTCGCCGCCCAGCCCGGACCCGGAATTATCTACGCGCCGAGCCGCGACAAGGCCGGGAAGCTGGCCGAAACCATGGCCGCGAACGGTCGTCCGGCGCTGGCGTATCATGCCGGGCTCGATCCGGCGGTTCGAAAACGCAACCAGGCGGCTTTCGTCTCGTCTGAGGAGATGGTGATGGCGGCAACAGTCGCCTTTGGCATGGGCATCGACAAGCCCGATGTCCGCTTCGTTGCTCATGCCGCGATCCCCAAGTCGATCGAGGCTTTCTACCAGGAGACCGGCCGTGCCGGCCGCGATGGCGAGCCGGCCGAAGCCTGGCTATTCTGGGCGGCCGAGGATTTCGCCCGCGCCCGCCGCCGCATCGAGCTGGAGGTCGAGCCGCCGCGGCAACCGGCCGAGCGCGAACGGCTGAACGCGCTGGCCGCCTTCGTCGAAGCCGCGACCTGCCGGCGGGCGATCCTGCTCCGCCATTTCGGCGAGGACCCGCCGGCGGCGTGCGGCAATTGCGACAATTGCCTGGAACCGCCGGCGACGGTCGACGCCACCGAGGTCGCCCGCAAATTGCTGTCGGCGGCATTCCGGACCGAGATGCGCTTCGGCGTCGCGCATCTCGCCGCGGTGCTGGCTGGCGACGACAATGAAAAGGTGCGCGGCTTCGGCCATCATCGTTTGAGCGTGTTCGGAATCGCCGCGCCCGAGGAAGTGGCTTTGCTCCGGCCCGTCGCGCGGGCCCTGATCGCCCGCGACGCCCTGCGCGCTGACGCTTATGGCGGCCTGTCCTTCGGGCCGGGAGCCAAGCCGATCCTCAAGGGTGAGGAGAGCCTTGTGATTGCCGTGCCTCCGCCGCGCAAGCGAACTCGTCGCGACCGCGCCGTTGGACCGGCCGATCCTTTGTTCGAGGCGCTGCGCGCTCGGCGCCGCGAGTTGGCGGCAGAAGGCGGTGTTCCACCCTACGTCATCTTCCACGATTCGACCCTGCGCGGCATCGCCGAGGCACAGCCAACAACTCTCTCCGAGCTGGCGCGCGTGCAAGGCGTGGGCGAAGCCAAGCTAAAGCGCTATGGTGAGGCGATGCTCGCGGTGGTCGCGGGGCACGAGGAGGCGGCGGCATGATCCGGCAGCTGGATGAGAAAATGCTGGTTGCGGGCCAGCTGGCTCCCGAGGATCTGCCGGGGCTGAAAGATCAGGGCGTGACCATGCTGGTCAACAACCGGCCGGACAATGAGGATCCGGGCCAACCTCTGTCCGCAGATTTCGAAGCGGCGGCGCGTGCGGCGGGCATCGAATATCGGCACATCCCGATCCGTTACGGCATCGGCCCGTCCGACGTGGAATCGATGCGCGATGCCCTCCACGCCACGGGCGAGGGCAAATTGCTCGCCTTCTGCCGCTCCGGCAACCGATCGGCCCTGGCCTGGGCGGTGGCCCGAGCCGAGGATGGCGTCGAACCCGAGGAGCTGCATCGCTGCGCCGAGGCCGCCGGCTTCAACCTCGGCCCGGTCGCGCATTTGCTTTAGCCGGATTGAAGCAGGCGCAGCGCCAGCTCGGCGTCCTCCTCGAGCACCATCAGCCGGACCGGCACCATCGGCCCCCAGCCGAAGCTGTGCATTTCCGCATCAAACAGCACCGCCTCAATCCCTTCCGCGCCCAGGTTCATGCGCGCTAGCTCGGCTTCGATGCGATTATCGAAACGGGCGATCTCGACCAGGCTCACCAGGGTGTCACCTCGCCGGCGGCGACCTCGGCAGCCCTCGGGGTGCGGCCAAGAATTTCATTGCGGTGAGGAAAACGGCCAAAGCGCTCGACGATGTCGTGATGCAAATGCGCGTAACGCAGCTGTTCGGAATCGCCGAGCTTGGTGAACAGCATCAACGAGAGTTTCTGGTCGTCGAGATTCTCGCTGTGCTGGATGGGCATGTAGATGAAGCCGCGCTCGTCCTTCGAAAGCTGTTCGTCGAAGCCGCGATCGACGGCGGCCTTGGCTACCGCGAGCGCCAGCGCATCGGTGATGAACTGGTCGGCATGGCCGCGGAACATGTTGCGCGGGAACTGGTCGAACAACAGCACCGCCGCGAGCGCGGTCAGCGGATCGCCAAGGAAAGCTTCGGCCGGCAGCCGATGCTTTTCCGCCCAAAGCTTGAGGAATTTGCGTTTGATTTGGAGATCGATCCCGGGCTCGCCGTCCCACCACTGGTCGTAGCTGAGTCCGAACCAGAATTTGAGGACGTCGGCGCGCCAGTCGGCGCTCATGAAAGCTTTTCCAGCCTGGCGACCAGCGCATGCCGGTCCGGAATGGCGATTCCAAAGTCGCGGTCGAGAATGTCGCAGACTTCGTCCGGGCC
>JBKPSK010000008.1:0-18972 GCA_046734995.1 Pseudomonadota bacterium | reverse complement strand
GCGCGGACTTGGGGAGTGCCGCTCCAGCCGGCGCCTGGGTCTCATCGTGATACATGGCGCTGATCAGGTTGCCGTCCGTGTCGAACTGCAATTGCAGATGGTACGAGCAGGATGGATCGTAAGTCGTCGTTCCATTCGCGTCGTGGACGTAGCAGCCGCTGCCTGATTCCGCCGTGGCGGCCGTCGGATGGGGATCCTCCGGCGTGGCGGCCGCCGGCGCACTCAATATTGCCCAACCGGCGAAGGCTGCTGCGGTGAGCACAATCGTCTTTCTCTTGGTCATAGAACCTCCCTGGCCTGAAGCCTGATCAACAGGCCGAGAGATTTCATGCGGAGCTCGCGAAAGATATCAGAATCCCAAGAGGTTGAGCGCCTTCGCGCCGGCTGGAGGCTTGAGGCGCAATCCGCTGCGACCAATCTTTATTTTATGATAGCGATTGGGCGGAACCTTGTGGCCCTGTCTCGGATATATGTACCTAGACGCCTGAGGCGAGGAGCGAGCGCTTGATCCGGAATCCCGCCATGCCACAGCGCTGCGACGAAGTCGGAACGGCCGACAGTCGCCTCGCCGGCACTCGCGATTTCAGGCGAATTGTCCATCGCAGCAGCCTGATGACCATTGAAGATTCTTCGATTGCCGGCGGCTCGCCGATGCCCTCCGGATACGAACCAGCTCATCAGCTAGCCTTTACCTACTTCGGGCTCTTCGCCTACGCGGTGGGTAGCCAGAGCTGGCTTGTCGATTCTAACAAGGTCCTGTTTATCTCACCGGGATGGGAATTTCGGGACGAGCAACCCGTGCCTGGGCTCGGCCATGCGGCGATGCTGATCAATCCAGCGCGCGAGCTGGTCGAAGAGATCCGTCAATCCGGCGCCAGGCGAAAGATCGCATTTCCGACAGGGGCCCTCCGCGCGTCGTCACGCGTCCAGCTGATGACTCAATCGCTGCTCGGCCAACTATCCGCGGCCGGAGATTCGTTGCGAAAGGATGAACTGGCAATCCAGGTCATGCGGCTCGCAATGAACGGTACTCCCGTGCGCGGCCGACCATCGGCGAAGACTGTCGACCGCGCAAAACAATATCAGCATGCGCAGGAAACAGAGCGGCTCTCGCTTGAGCAGGTATCGAAAGCCGTTGGCGTGTCGCCGATTTACCTGACTCAGGAATTCACAAGATCAGAGGGAATTCCGCTGTACCAATATCAACTCTCGCTCAGACTCGCCCGCTCCCTGATCGAGCTTCCTCACACGAATGATATCACCGGACTGGCGCTTGACCTCGGCTTTTCAAGCCACAGTCACTTCACGCTAACCTTTCGCAAGGCCTTCGGCGTCACGCCCTCACAGTTTCGCCGCTCCGCGATGCAACGACGCATCCTTTCCGCGACGCGATCGAGTAGCCGTCCCATTCTCCGGGCTGCGTGAGCAGAGCGCTCACGCGGACGAGCAAACGCATGTCGTGGTGCAGTATTGAGGCAGCATGGCCCAGTTGGCCGACTAACCAACTGTTTTACAGGAAATTAATTGATGACCTGGACCGATTGGTGCCGTAATTTAGGTCAAGGCAAGGGGGGTCTGGGCCGGTGCCGGAAAACAGCGACGGTGAATCCGTAAAGCCCGGTGGCGCAGTTCCGCATGCTCTGGGGCAGGTTAGTGGCGAGCTCGCGCCACAAGACAATTTATCCATTCGCGCCGACGAACGAATTCGCATTGGCCAGCAACTTCACAACTCCACCTGTCAGTTGCTCGGCGTCCTTCAACTCAACCTGGGTCGAATGAGGCGTCACGGAATGGATGAACTCGAAGCGACGATAGCGGAATGCGAAGAGATCATCGCACAGGTGGGACGCAATATACGGGGGATAAGCCGCACCGGTCCCTTCTAATGCCTGCTTTCGACATTACGGACCTGCTTGTTTCCTGAGCTCAAGACCCTGTGCAAAATGTCTCGCAGGCACTCTGACCACCGCTCCGGCATGTCGGCGAAGGACGAGTGGTGGCCCGGGAAGGTCACCATTTCGCTGCGGATCCGCGCGGCAAGGATCGGGGCAACCTCCGCATAGAATCTTTTTTTCGCGAGGGACTTTTGTCCCGCGGCAGGAAATATTCGGTCGTTCATTGCCCTGAGGGCGTCCAGGTCGGGCAGATAGTTGATGACCGCAAGCATCTCCTGCCGGAGGAAAAAGTCGAACACCTCCTTGCGGTCAAGGCGGGGCTCGGGACTCTTCGCCTCGGCCTTCCTCGCCGCCCGAACCGCCCTGACCGCCCCCATGAACGACATGTCGACGCCAATTCCGAGGCTGAACTTGAGCATGGCCAATCTTGGTCCGAACCGTCGGTCCATCGCCTCCACGCTTTGAAAGAAGGACTGCCATTTGACAGCATCGGGATGGAGGTGTGCCAGCGGCGGCTCATGCGCCACGACGGCGACGACTGCCTGCGGCTGCGTCGCGGCCATATCGAGACCGATCACCGCGCCGCTGCTGTTGCCGAGGATGAGGGCCGCACTCTCGCCTGCTGCATGCAATACGGCAACCGCATCCCGGCTCTGTTGGGCGATACTGAAATGATTCGGATGGTTGAGGGTGCTCCGGCCGCCGCCACGGCGGTCATAGGTGATCACCTTGAATTCATCGGCAAGCAGTTGCGCTACCGCGGCAAAGCTGCCGCCATCGCCGCCGCCGCCAGGAATTATCAGCAATGCCGGGCCATTTCCGCGAACCTCGAAATAGAGGTCATCACCTTCGGTCGTCACACGTTCCGACTTCATTGAAAGTCGCATTCCACCCGTTGCGGGAATTAGGCAGTGGATTCGAAGTGTTTTGAACCTTTTAGAAGCACTGGCCACAGCTCACCTGCGAAGGCCCCTGGCAGCCCCGTCAGGCGGCAGGAACGCCCCTGACATCGCGATTGCGGCCGCTAAGCCCAAGTAGTCCGGCGAGCCCCAGCAGGCCGATGAGACCCCACGGCTTGTCAGAAGGTTCCTGGGTGCGCGTCGTCTCCAGGCAGCCAGTGTCCTTGTCACACAGGATGCCGCCGCCGCCCTTGTAGCCGCAGCCATAGTTCGTTCCTTCCGGATTCGAAAAGTAGGTGCCGCCCTTTTCCCCGCAAATGCCTTCAACTCTCGTCTGGCTCTGCTTTCCAAGATCCTTGTCCTTGGCATTTGCTGCCTGAGCATTGAAGGCGATGGATGCGAACGCGAACGCGATGAGGATGGATTGGCGCAACATATCGAAGTCCTTCCCTGCAGGCCCCCACACAAATCCGTTATAATCTCGGCTGCCTTGGCATTCCTGACAAAACGACACGCCTTCGGGTGTGTTCCTGATTCCACGGAGCAATTGCAGGGCGTATCCGCTGGATTGCCAATTGCCGTGCCGGAGGAATGAATGACTGCTCTTCGCCCATTCATCAGTGGCGGAATCATTGCCGCGGCAGCAGCTGTTACGATAGCGGCCGAACCGGCCCATCACTGGTCATACGAAGGCAAAGAGGGCCCGTCCCACTGGGCGGAAATCGACCCGCATAACGCCGCTTGCGCGGGCAAAAGCCAGTCGCCCATCGAGATCAGAACGGCTGAAGCTCGGGCCGCGCCTCTTCCCCCGCTTAAGTTCGATTACCGGCCGGTGCCCCTGCACATCATCGATAATGGGCATACCATCCAGGTAAACTACGATCCTGGAAGCTCGCTGACGGTCGGCGGCGAACGCTATGAGCTGGTCCAGTTCCATTTCCACCGGCCGAGCGAAGAGATCATCGACGGGAAAAGGTTCGCGATGGTCGCGCATCTCGTCCATCGCGATGTTAAGGGGCATCTCGCCGTCGTTGCCGTGCCGTTGCGCACGGGCCACGACAATGCCTTGGTAGAGAACCTGTGGCGAAACCTGCCAACCGTCAAAGACAAGGAAATGAGCCGCGCCGCGATCAAGGTCAATGCGGCCACGCTGCTCCCTGCGAACCTCGGCTATTATGCCTATACCGGTTCGCTGACGACGCCGCCCTGTTCGGAGGGGGTGCGCTGGTTCGTGCTCAAGACGCCCTCGCCGGTTTCCGCTCACGAGGTGGAGATCTTCGCTTCCCATTATCCAAACGACGCGCGTCCTGTTCAGCCGCGAAACGGCCGGCAGGTCCTGTCGAGCAAATAGACTATGCCTGCACCCCCGAAGCACGGCAGATCCCCATGAACGATGACCGTGACAAGCAGCGATCCGAGGCGGATGCAGAGCTGGGACGGGAAATCCGTCAGGCGAGAAAATTCAGCCCGAAGGAAGCCCTCGCCCAGATGGCGGGCCCCGGTGCTATGAAAGGCGCTTCCCCAGTCTCTCGGGTGAAACAGGCCGAAGTGGAAATTGGGATCTGGCTGAGAGGCCATGTCACGGATGCCGCGGGGGCATTGCCGGTCGTGCTACACCGGCGCCTCCAGGGAGGCGAACTGCTGCTCCACAACCTCGATCAGCCGCTGGTTGCCCTGGCAGGATACTGCCAACAGGTTCTCGATTCCAATTATCTCCTTGAGGAGCTCGTCCGCGAAGCCGACGTCGAATGGGGGAAAAGGATGGACGAGCGGCCCTACTTCAAGAAGGAAGGCGCTCCGCATCCCGGCGATCCCTATACGTTCGATTCCGTTCGCAAGGCATTGGCCGAGGTTCTGGAACAATTGGCCGGCGCTGCAGGCTGAACTGGATAAGGCGGACCCGGGATCAGGCCCGGCGTGATACGGTGTCGCTTCGCCAACCAAACGCCGGCTCGCGCGTTGCCATGGATGGAAACCCTACCATGGCAGGCTATCGCCAGAGCAACCCCGACAGGGCCAAGGCTGCGGCGGCAGCGCTGCTGGTTCATGTTCTCATTGGCGCCGCCTTCCTGACCGGGCTTGCCACCCATGTGTCGCAGCATCCATCCGATGCCCTGAGGACGTTCGACGTCATCGAGCCGCCGCCGCCGGTCGAGGAGCCGGAACTCGACGTAAAGGCCGCGCCGAAGGAGGAGGCGGCTCCGCCAGACCTCAAGGCCAAACCCTCGCCGGTAGTCGCGGCCGAATCGAAGCTGCCGGTCCCCTCTCCAGTCCCTGCCGCGCCCATTGCCGGCACTGGCAATGCGACCAGCGCCGGGGCGTCGAGCATTCCGGGACCCGGCACAGGCGCGGGCGGCACCGGCAATGGGCTGGGCGGCGGCGGTGGCGGCGCGGGCTTCACGCCAGCCAGGATCATCCGCAAGATTCCTGACAGCCAGTACCGGCGGATTTCCGCCGGCCGCATCCCGACCGGCAGCGCAGGCATCCTCTTGCGCGTGAACCCGGACGGAAGGGCGTCCACTTGCCGCGTCCAGCGGACGAGCGGCGATCCCTACGTCGACGCCGTGCTGTGTGACGTGGCGGTGCGTTTCATGCGCTTCAGCCCGGCGCGCGATCCGCAGGGCAAGACGGTTGCGCAAGACCTGGGCTACACGCCGACCTGGTATCCGAATCGCTGATCAGCGCCCGGCGACGAGGCTTTTGCCAAGCAGGGCCAGCTCATCCCGGTCGCGGCCGTAGACGTCGGGGAAGGTGGCCAGCTCCGGCCCGCTCGGCATGACCGTTAAATAGGTAATGAAGACCGGCACCGGCACCGGCAGGTCGACGCGCTGCTCCGGGGTTCTGGAGGCGGCTTTGAGCGGCTTTCCGTACATCCAGCGCGCCAGCCGCGGCGCATCCTCCAGCCGCACGCAGCCGCCGCTGAACATGCGCGACGCCTCGGTCAGCAGTTCCTTCTGCGGCGTGTCATGAAGATAGACGCCCTCATCGTTGGGAAACATGAATTTCATCTCGCCCATTGCATTGCCCGGGCCCGGCAGCTGGCGGACGTAGATTTGCTTTGTGCCGTCGGCGACTGCCTGCCAGTCGATCGTCGACGGGTCGATGATCGTGGCGTCGTCCCTCCAGTCGGACATCACCTGGTAGCCATGCGTCTTGAGGTAATTGAGGCCTTCCTTGACGACATTGGGCGCGATGCGCTCGGCGGCGAGGTCGGGCGGCACGTACCAATAGGGATTCAAGGACGCGAAGCGGATGTAAGCCGCCATCATCGGCGTCGGGTTCTTGGGCTTGCCAACGACGACGCGCATCGAATCGACGATTTCATCATTCTCGTACGCCGTCAGCCGCTGCGCCGTCGCATTGACGATGATATAGCGCCCGTCACCGGAGGGAAGGCCGCGCGCCCGTTCCAGGTTGAGGCGCAGCAGTTGCGGATCGGCACTTCCGCTTTGGCCGCTGGCGATGGCGTGCCGCAGGCCGGCGTAGATCGGGTTCATCCAGCGCATGCCGGCGAGCCAGGAATTGAGATTGGGTGCGCGAGCGGCGGTATCGAGAAGTTCCCGAGGATCGGGAGCCTTGGGCTTCAGCTCCGGGTCTACCCAGACGATGCTTACCTTGGGCGTGCGCTTCAAGTCGCGGACATAGGCAACGAATGCCTGGCTGAGCATCATGTCGGCCTTGCGGACCTGCGCGGGCGCGCCGCCCCAGGCTGCGCTTATGGCCTTGGCCAGCTGCTCGGTGCGATAGGCCGCCGGGTCGAGACCGTCAGCATCGGCGGTGCGCAAATAGTCGAGGAGCAACGCCGCTGCGTCACCGGCCGTGCCCCCTTCGCCAAGCCAAAGCGGCCTTCCACCTCGCGCGGCATAGAAATCGGCAATGGACTCGCCGCCGAGCGGCTGCGCCAGTCCCGCGGCGGTCGCCGCCTGGGCTTGAGGCGCGGGCACGACCGCGGTCGCCACGATCAAAGCCGCGGCGCACAGCGAAAAGCGCGCCGGACGCACGAGGCGTCCGGCGCGCAGATCGTTCGGCGCAGTCACGCGCGCCGGCATTAACCCCGCTCGCCGGGACCCATCGGCGCTGGCGCAGGCGCGGGGGGAGGCGCGCTGGTCTGCGGCGCACCGGCATAATATTGGCCGTTGTACATATAGCCGTCGACCCGGCCGTCATTGTTCTGGTCGGCCCAGATGGCGCCGGCGAGACCGCCGACGACCGCACCAGCGACCGCGCCTTCAAGGACGCTGACGCCCGGGATCACGGCACCGGCACCGGCACCGAGAGCGCCGCCCACGGCAGCGCCGGTGGCGACCCGGCCGAGTGTCGAATCATAGCCCTGCGGCTGACCGGCATAATATTGGCCGTTCTGGGTATAGCCGTCGACATGGCCGTCATTGTTGGCATCCGACCAGACGGCGCCGGCAAGCCCGCCGATGGCGGCTCCGACCACGGCACCTTCGACTATTCCAACCCCGCCAGCCAGCGCGCCAACTGTGGCACCGCCGGCAGCGCCAACCGCGGCGCCGGTCGCGACGTCGGCTGTCCGGGCGTCGTCGACCGAGGTGCACGCACCAAGCGTCATCGTGCCCGCCAGCAGGACGGCGATCATGGACTTCCTCATTACAAGTCTCCCTTTATCGTTCATGATGGCCTATGCCCCGGGACCCTACCCCCCTCTGGCGTCGGTGCATGAGGTCGATGTCGAGAACGACACTCGCCCGAAACGGTTCCCGGCAAGCGGGTCGAAAAGGGCGATTCCGGGCGGGAAATCGGCTTAACAGACCGGTTCGGAGCGACTAGGCGCGGAACCATGCCGTCGGCCGCGCACCCGCCAAGCGATGGATAAGGTCGCGACGCTCCTGCTCTTCGGGGCGACCGGCGATCTTGCCCGGCGCATGCTGCTGCCATCGCTCTACGGACTTGACGCCGACGGCCTGCTTCCCGAGGGGCTGGCGGTGGTCGGCACGGCCCGGACCGAGCTCGACGATGAGGCCTATCGCGAACGGGCGCTCGAGGCCCTGCAGCAGCACCTGCCTGAAGGCTTTTACAGGGAGGAAATCGCCGAGCGGTTCCTGAAACGTCTGCGCTATGTCGCCGTCGATGCTAACCGACTGGAAGACTTCCCGAAATTGGCCCAAGCAGTCGGCGACTGCGGGCCCGGACTGGCGATCTTCCTGTCCACTGCTCCGTCTTTGTTCAAGCCGACGATCGACGGCCTCGCCTCGGTCGGGCTGACCTGTCCCACCGTCCGCATGGCGCTGGAGAAGCCGCTGGGCAGCGACCTCGCCTCCAGCCGCCAGATCAACGAGGCGGTCGCCGCCGCCTTCCCCGAGGAGCGGACGTTCCGCATCGACCATTATCTCGGCAAGGAAACGGTCCAGAATTTGTTGGCGTTGCGGTTTGCTAATTCGCTTTTCGAGCCGTTGTGGAACAACGCGCATATCGACCATATCCAGATCACCGTCGCCGAGACGGTCGGGGTGGAAGGCCGTGGCGATTTCTACGACCAGGCCGGAGCGCTGCGCGACATGGTCCAGAACCATATGCTGCAACTCTTGGCCCTGGTGGCGATGGAGCCGCCGACCGACTTCGACGCCACCGCCGTGCGCGACGAGAAGGTCAAGGTGCTGCGCTCGCTAAGGCCGGTCGAGCCGGGCGAAACGGTCATCGGACAATATATGCGCGGCGCCATCAACGGCGAGAGCGTGCCCGGTTATGATGAGGAGATCGGCCGCGACAGCCAGACCGAGACATTCGTCGCCTTGAAGGCGCATGTCGACAACTGGCGCTGGAATGGTGTGCCCTTCTATCTGCGCACCGGAAAGCGCATGCCCGAGCGCGACACCGAGATCTTCATCCAGTTCCGCCCGGTGCCGCACAATATCTTTGGGGAGCGCGGCGCCGTGCCGAAACCGAACCAGCTGATCATCGGCCTGCAGCCCGAAGAGACGATCCGCCTGACCCTGATGGCCAAGACTCCGGGCCTCGATCGCCAGGGTGTGCGGCTGCGCGAGATCCCCCTCGACATCGGCCTTGCCAATGCTTTCAGCGAATATCGCAGGCGCATTGCTTACGAGCGGCTGCTGCTCGACCTAATCGAGGGCGATCCGACCCTGTTCGTGCGCCGCGACGAGGTCGAGGCGCAATGGGCGTGGATCGACCATATCCGCGCCGGCTGGGCCGAGGCGGGAGCGGCGCCGAAGCCCTACGCCGCCGGCACCTGGGGACCTTCGGCGGCGATCGCACTGGCAGAGCGCGACGGCGTCAGCTGGCACGAATGACGGCGCTCAACCCCACCCTCGCGCGGGTCACCGACCGCATCATCGAGCGGTCGAAGCCGACGCGCCGCCGCTACCTCGACCTCATGGCCGAGCAGAAGGATCGGGGAATCAACCGGTCACGATTGTCCTGCGGCAATTTCGCCCACGGTTTCGCCGCTGCGCAGGAGGACAAGGAGGCGATCAAGCGCCTCAGCGGCCCCAATATCGGTATCGTCACCGCCTATAACGACATGCTTTCGGCGCATCAGCCCTACGGACGCTATCCCGAGCAGATCAAGATTTTCGCCCGTGAGGCCGGCGCCACCGCCCAGGTGGCTGGCGGCGTGCCCGCGATGTGCGACGGCGTCACCCAAGGCCAGCCGGGCATGGACCTGTCGCTGTTCAGCCGCGACGTCATCGCGCTGGCGACGGCGGTCGGATTGAGCCACGGCATGTTCGACGCCGTCGCCATGCTCGGCATTTGCGACAAGATCGTCCCCGGCCTGCTGATCGGCGCCTTGCGCTTCGGCCATCTGCCCGTGCTCCTCATCCCCGGCGGGCCGATGCCGTCCGGCCTCGCGAACAAGGAAAAGCAGCGGGTCCGGCAGCTCTATGCCGAGGGCAAGGCGAGCAAGGAAGAACTGCTCGCCGCCGAGGCCGCGTCCTATCACAGCTCAGGCACCTGCACGTTCTACGGCACGGCCAATTCGAACCAGATGATGATGGAGCTGATGGGGCTGCACGTTCCGGGCGCTGCCTTCGTCAACCCGAACACGCCGCTGCGCCAGGCGTTGACCCGGGCAGCGGTTCACCGGCTCGCCGCGCTCGGCCGGTCGGGAGAACGGCCTTTGGCCGAGGTTGTCGACGAAAAAGCGATCGTCAATGCCATGGTCGGGCTGCTGGCGACCGGCGGCTCGACCAACCATGCAATCCATCTGCCGGCCATCGCCCGTACCGCAGGGATCAAGATCGACTGGCAGGACTTCAATGAATTGTCGGGCGTCGTCCCGCTTATCGCGCGGGTCTATCCGAGCGGCTCGGCCGACGTGAACGACTTCCATGCCGCCGGCGGAACCGGCTTTGTGACATACACTTTGCTCGGCGAAGGCTTGCTGCACGGCGACGTACTCACCGCCGGCGCTGACGAGCAGTCAGCCTATATCGGCATGCCGGAGCTGCACGGCGATGAGCTGATCTGGAAACCTGCCGAGGAAAGCGCCGACGTGGACGTGCTTCGCCCGGCCAGCCAGCCGTTCCTGCCGGACGGCGGCATGCGTCTCGTCCAGGGCAACCTCGGGCGAGGCATCTTCAAAACCAGCGCCGTCGACAAGGAACGCTGGACGATCGAGGCGCCTGCCGTCTGCTTCTCGGACCAGAGCCAAGTCCTCGACGCCTTCCAGAAGGGCGAGCTCGACCGCGACTGCATCGTCGTCGTCCGCTTCCAGGGACCGCGGGCCAATGGCATGCCCGAGCTGCACAAGCTGACGCCGGCGCTCGGCGTGATCCAGGACCGCGGCCACCGCATCGCCTTGGTCACCGACGGCCGCATGTCCGGCGCCAGCGGCAAGGTGCCGGCCGCGATCCATGTTTCGCCCGAGGCCTTGCCCGACGGTCCGCTGGCGCGGCTGCGCGACGGCGATGTCGTTCGGCTGTGCGGCCGTGATGGGGATTTGGAAGCAGTTGGCGTCGATCTTTCGATCCGCGACCCCGCCCCGCCGCCGCCGCCGCCGGCCGGCACCGGCCGCGAATTGTTCGCGATGATGCGCCATCACGTCGACATGGCCGAGGCCGGCGGCTCGGCGATCCTGTCGGCAATGGAAGCCGAGCTCAAATGACCATCGCCGCGATCATGGCCATGGCGCCGGTTATCCCCGTCCTGGTGCTTGACGGGAGTCACGACCCGGCGGAGCTAGCGTCAAGGCTCGTCATGTCCGGCTTGCCGGTGATCGAGGTGACCTTGCGCACGCCGAGCGCATTGGCGGCGATCGAGGCGATGTCCTCCGTTCCGGGCGCGGTGGTCGGCGCCGGCACGGTGCTCAGTCCGCCACAGCTTGATGATGCCCTTGCCGCCGGCGCCAGCTTCATTGTCTGCCCGGGGTTCACACAATCGCTGGCGGAGGCGGCGATCGCTTCGGGCGTTCCCTTTCTGCCGGGCGTCGCAACGGCAAGCGACATCATGCGCGGGCTGGATCTCGGCCTCGACAGATTCAAATTCTTCCCGGCCGAGGCCGCGGGCGGCATTCCTGCTCTCAAAGCCTTGTCAGCACCATTTACCGGCATCCGCTTCTGCCCGACCGGCGGCATTACCGCTGGACGCGCGCGCGACTGGCTGGCCCTGGAGTCGGTCGCCTGCGTCGGCGGCAGCTGGGTCGTGCCCAAGGGCGCGACACTGATCGAGGTCGCCGGTCTCGCAAGGCAAGCGGCCGCGCTCATCGGCACTACCAACTAACCCTGTTTGGCTCCCGCTCGGATTGCCGCTATCCAAGCGGGCAATCGCGTATCGGCTTCGGTTCGAAAGGGCGATGGATGGACTATTCCCTGGTTCGTCGGGAGGATGCGGTCGTCGTCGCGGTCCGCGGCCGGGTCGACGAATCCAGCTGGGTCGCCTTCGGCGTCGGCCTGAGCGAAGCCATCGAGCGGGCACGACAGGCCAATCTCAGCCATGTCATCATCAATCTTGCCGAGCTCGATTACATGTCCTCTCGTGGCCTGCGCGTGCTGACCGTCGCCAAACGCGAGGGCGGCGAAGCCGGCGTGACCGTCACGCTTGCCTCACCCAATGAGGTGATGCGCGAGATCCTGAGCATCAGCCGCTACGACAAATTGTTCACGATCACCGAGACGGTCGAAGCAGTACGCTGAGAACCTGACGGCGGCTTAGGGGGTGCATTGGAATGCTCGTGCGTTTCTGGGGCACAAGAGGATCGCTTCCGGTTGCGCTGACCGGCGACACCGTCAAGCGCAAGATCGCAAATGCCCTGGTCGCCGCAGACGGGCACCGGTTCGCGGATGCTGGCGAGGCCGCCACCTTCGTCGAGACGGAACTGAGCTTCGCTGCCGGCGCGACCTACGGCGGCGCCACGCCCTGCGTCGAGATCGAGGCCGGCGACGGTTCCTACTTCATCTGCGACATGGGCAGCGGGCTAAGGGGATTTGGCCTGGATTCGATGCGGCGTAACGCGAGTGGCCACAAGAAGACCTACAATTTCTTCCTGTCCCATCTGCATTGGGACCACATCATGGGCTTTCCTTTCTTTGTTCCCGCCTTCGATCCGGACGCGACGATCCGTATCCATGCCGCCCATCCCGACGCCGAACAGGCTTTGCGCCGGCAGCAGGAGGAAATTTCCTTCCCGGTGCCGTTCGAATGGCTTCGCGCCGACATCCAGTTCGTCGAACTCAACACTGGATGCCCGCACAAGGTTGATGGCGTCCAGGTCGAAACCAAGCTGCAGCACCATTCGCACGGCAGCTACGGCTATCGCTTCACCGACGGCGACGGGCGCGTTGCAATCTACAGCACCGACAGCGAGCATAAGCTCGAGAAGATGGCGGCCGAGGCGGCCTTCATCCATTTCTTCCGTGAGGCGGACCTGGTCATTTGCGACACCATGTATTCGCTGGCGGATACCATCTCCATGAAGGAGGATTGGGGTCATTCCAGCAATCTCGTCGCTATCGACCTGTGCCACGAAGCGAGGGCGAAGACACTGGCCCTGTTCCACCATGAGCCCACCTATGACGACGAGGCCATCCAGCGGATGCATGAGGAGAGCATCCGCTACGAAGAGCTGACCCGCGAGGGCCCACCGCTCGAGGTAATCTGTGCTTATGACGGGCTCGAAGTCCGCGTCTGAGCGCAAGTGGCCGGCCAGGCGCGTTGTCGTGACGTGGCTGGCCACGACACTAGTCGCCGTCCTCGTGACATTGGCCGCCGGCGAGCGCATGCGGCGCGGCGTGTTCGACAGTTGGCAGGCATTAAGGCCGCGCGACCTGGCGGTATCCGATGTGCGGGTTGTCGTGATCGACAATCAGAGCATTGAGTTTCTCGGCGCCTGGCCATGGCCGCGTTACTATCTCGCGCGGCTCACCGAGGAACTGCATGAGCGCGGCGCCAAGGTCATCGCCTTCGACATCCTTTTCGCCGAGCATGACCGGGTTCGGCCGGAGACGTTTGTCTCGCTCTATCCCGAACTCAGCCGCGCCGCCGCCGCCGAGGTGCAGGCGCTCGAACCGCTCGACCAGGCATTTGGCGAGGTCGTCGGCACCGCGCCCGTTGTCCTCGGCCACGCCGGCACCGACGAGGCGCCTGCCGAGCAGCGGCCGATTGCCGATTCGCCGATCCGCGGAAAGGTGCCGCCAACCATCGATAGTTGGCCCGCCGAACTCGCCGCGATTCCCGAGCTTGATGATGTCGCACTCGGCACGGGATTGATGAACGGCCGGCCCGACAGCGACGGCGTCGTGCGCGCGGTGCCTCTGGTGATGCGTGCCGGCGGCAAGGCGCGGCCGAGCTTCTCGCTGGAGATCGCGCGCAATGTGCTAGGTGCAGAGTATATCGATGTGACGCCATCAAGCGCCGGTCTCGATGGCCGCCTGGTCCCGATCGATCACAACGGGCGGATGCGGCTGCATTTCGGCCGTTTCCCGACCGCCAAGATAATCTCCGCGGCCGAGGTGCTGGGTGAGGCCAGTCGCCTGAAACCGGACATGTTTGCTGGCAAGCCGGTGATCATTGGGCTGAGCGCCGAAGGGACTTCCGACATCGCCGCGACGCCGCTGGCAGCCGAGGAATATGGCCCGTTGATCCAGGCACAGGCGGTCGATTCCATCCTGCGCGGCGGCTGGCTGCAGCGGCCTGCCTGGGCCGGGCCGGCCGAATGGGCGGCTGCGGGGCTGCTTGCGCTGCTCGCGCTCGGCAATGCCTTGTTCGGCAAGCCTTATCGAATTGGCCTTGCCGCTGTCTTCCTCGCCGTCCCGATTGCCAGCTGGCTCGTCTTTGCCAATGGCGCATTGCTGCTCGATCCGGCGCGCCCGTTGGTGGTCGGCGGCGGGGCTGTGGCCGGGGTCGCGATGGGCCTGTTTGCGCTGGCGCGTGCCGACCGCGAGCGGCTGCGCGAAACGTTGGTTCAGGAGCGTATCTCGGCCGCCGAGACCCAGGGCGAGTTGGATGCCGCAAGGGCGATCCAGCTCGGCATGGTGCCGCCTCGTTCTCGCCTGCACGGGATCGATGCGCGCGTCGACCTCGATGCTTTGCTCGAGCCGGCAAAATCGGTCGGCGGCGACTTCTATGACGCCATGAAGATCGGCGAGGACAAGCTCGGCTTCGCCATCGCCGACGTCACCGGCAAGGGCGTGCCGGCGGCATTGTACATGGCCATGTCGAAGGCGCTGACCAGCGCCGCTCTGTCGCGCATGCAGGCCGACCCCGACGCCATGGCAGTGGCGATCAACCTCGAATTATTGAAGGACAATAGCGAGGCGATGAGCGTCACCATGCTGCTTGGCATCATCGATTTGAAATCGGGCGACGTGCGGCTGGTCTGCGCCGGCCATGAAGATCCGATGATCATGGATTCCGACGGCAACCATCAGCGCGTGAAGCTGGACGGCGGGCCGCCTTTCTCAATCGCCGAATTTCCCTTTCCGCTGGAGCGACTGACGCTGAGGCCCGGCGAGACTTTGGTGCTCGTCACCGACGGAGTCACCGAGGCGCAAGACGCCTCCGGGGCCTTGTTCGGGCGCGACCGCATCCTCACCGGCCGCGGCGCCTGGGCTCGCAGCGCCACGGCGATCTGCGAGGCTATTCGTGATGAAGTTCGTCAGTTCGAAGAGGGCACCGAGGCGACCGACGACCTGACGGTAATGGCGGTGCGCTACCTCGGCAGCGCCTAGCGGACGATCACCTCGACCCGGCGGTTGGCAGCGTTGCTGATATTGTCGGCGGTCTGCACCCTGAGCTCGCGCTCGCCGCGGCCGACCGCGGACATTTGCGATTTGTCGAAGCCCTGGCCGGTGAGCCAGTTCATCACTTCCTCAGCCCGACGCAGCGATAATTTGTCATTATAATCCTCGGCGCCGACCGTGTCGGTATGGCCGGTCACCTCCACCTCGGGACCGGAGCGGGCAGCGATCTCGGACCGGAGTGCATTCAGCACCGAGCCCGAGGCCGGCGTAAGCGTCGTCGTGCCTAGCTCGAAATAGAGGAGGAAGCTCCTCGCCGGCGGCGGTAAATCGGTGAGCAGCGCCGCCTCCTGCTTCTTGAGGCCCTTGGCGCCGAGCGGCTTTGACGCCGGCGTCGCATGGCCGAGCTTCGTGCGGCTGTTGCCGTCAGCGATGACGGCCTCCACCGGCTTGCCGTTCGTTTCGAGCACCGCGATCGCGCCCTGGTGGCCCTCATCGTCGGGCAGGAGAACCAACGACGAGGTCGCGCAGCCGGCGAGCAGCAGGCAGGCCAGGGCGGTAGCAGCACGGCTCAATTCGGCACCTCGACGATGAACTTGGTGCCGCGCACGCCGAGCAATGTGTTCGGCGTGCGGACCTTCATCGCGTCACGATTCGACTTGGCGATCTTGCCGGAGACGACGGCGAGCGAACCACGATCTACCTGGGTGACGAACGAGCCCTTCTGGCGGGTTCGGTCATACTGGAATTCGCTGACCGAGACGTGGCTGTTGGGGCCGAGCGCGAAGCGCGTATTGTCGACGAAGGTCAGGCTCATCCGCCCGTCCTTGCCGGTGATCAAACTGTCGCCGGCGACCAGCTGAAAACCGGGCGCGGCTTTGAGTTTCTGCCCGCCGCGCTCGACGGCGGCGGTGCCGCTGCTCTGCTTGATCCGGGCGATTTCCGCTCCCGCGGGCGCTGCGGCCAACAGGGTGATCAGCAAGCCGAGTAAAGGTCTGCGAAGCATAACCGCCTCCCAACCGTTTTGGGGACGTGCCATAGCCAATTCCATGGGTACGCGCGAATCCGATCCCGGCGGCATGACCCGGATGCTGCATGGCCGCGAGGCGGTCTCCCAGGCGTCGGAGGCGGCGCGCCAGTTCGCCGGGGACCAATGGCTGACCGAGGATGAATCGGCGCGGCTCAGCATCATCGTCGAGGAGCTGATCGCCAATCTCTATGACCATGGCGGGCTGACCGAGGAGGATCGGGTCGAGCTCAGGTTCGTCAGCGAGCCAGGAGGCGTGCGCATCGTCATCGTCGATCCGGGGGCGCCGTTCGATCCGCGCTCGGCACCGGGCGAAAGCAAGCGGCCGGAACGAGGCGGCGGCGCCGGCATCGAGATCGTCCGCGCCTGGGCCGAATTCGTCGATTATTCGATCATTCCCGAGGGCAATCGGCTGGAGCTGCTGCTGCCTGTCGGCCTGCGAGGCTGACACCTCCATCTCAGGGATGTTCCCGAGGTGACCCGAGGGATTCCCCAATTCACCTCCTTCTCCAGCGCCACATAACTGCGTTGGTGAAAAGGCGAGGAGCGGCAAGGAATGGAAGGGGGATGGCTGACCCAGTGGCTGTCCGGCCTGTCCCTGACCGGCGTGGTCCTCGTCATCCTCGCCAGCATGTCGATCGCGGCGCTGGCGGGCCATGCGGTGCGCCAGCTGCGTCGCCGACTGGCGCGGGAGCGCGAGGCGGCCGAGCATAGCCAGGAAAGCTATCTCGTCGGCAGCATGCTGGGTTTGCTGGCACTGCTCCTTGCATTCAGCTTCGCCATGGGGGTCGATCGCTACGAAGAGCGCCGGCATCTGGTAGTCCAGGAAGCGAACGCCATCGGCACATCCTATCTGCGCGCGCAATTGCTGGACGAGCCGCATCGCACCCGGCTCAGCAAGCTGCTCGTCGACTATACCGACAACCGCATCGCATTGGGGACATCGGACCGCGAGGACCTCCCTCGCCAGCTGGCCGTGAACGACCGATTGCTCACCGAGATCTGGGCGGCGGTGACGGCCGCCCGGGATTCGGCCGATGCCCACGGCATCGCGGTTCCGATTCTCGCGACCTTTAACGAGGTGATCGATCTCGACACGGAACGGAAGGTGGCGAGGCAGGTGCGAGTACCGGCACCCGTCCTGCTCCTGCTTCTCGGCTTCCTGATCATGACCGCGGGCGTCCTTGGCTTCGTGCTTGAGGAGCGGCGGGCCTGGTTTGGCGCCGGCGTCCTGTTCCTGCTGCTGTCGCTCTATGTCAGCATCATCGCCGATCTCAATCGGCCCGCGTCCGGCAATATCCAGGAATCGCAGGAGCCTATGCGGATGCTTCAGCAATCGCTGAGATCGCAGCCGCCGCATATCTTTGACCAATACGCAGCACTGCAGGGTTCGAAACGATGAGCGGCGGGCTGCAGCGCCTGGTGACCGCCGCCTGCTGCCTGGCACTGGTCAGCGGCTGTACGGTCGGCCCGGACTACATCAAGCCGGAAGTCGAGGTTCCGGCCGCCTATCGTTTCCAATTGCCTGCCGAAGAGATTTCGCATCCGGCCTGGTGGAACGCCTATGCCGATCCCTACCTGGATGCCCTCGTCCAGGAAGCGCTGATCAACAACCGCGACTTAAGGGTCGCCAGCGCCCGGGTCGACGAATTCGCCGCCATCCTTGCCGGCACGCGGTCTCAAGCGTTCCCGCAAGTGGGCTACGGCCTCAGCGGCAGCCGATCGCGAGCGAGCGAGCAGGTCATCCCGGATTTCGTCGATCCGAAGAGCACAAGTTTCGGCTCGCTGCTTTCGGCAAGCTGGGAGGTCGATCTGTGGGGCCGGATTCGGCGTGAAACCGAAGCGGCTAGAGCCAATCTGCTGGCGACCGAGGAAGCCCGCCGCGGAGTCACCCTGACGCTGATTTCGTCGGTGATAAGCACCTATATCACGCTGCTCGATTTCGACGCGCAATTGCGTATCGCAACAGCCACGGCGGAAGGTCGCAGAAAGTCGGTCGAGGTGTTCGAAATGAGGCTGGCGGCCGGCTGGATCTCTGAATTCGAGATGTCCCAGGTGCGCGGCGAATATGAATCCGCGCTGGCGCAAATCCCACCCCTCAGCCAGGTCATCGCCACCCAGGAACATGCCCTTTCAGTGCTTGTCGGGCAAAACCCTGGCCCAATCGCCCGCTCGGGCGAGCCGGACCAGCTCCACAACCCCGTCATCCCTGCCGGCCTTCCCTCCGATCTCTTGTTTCGCCGACCGGATATCTTGCAGGCCGAGGAACAGCTGATCGCCTCCAACGCGTTGATCGGGGCGGCGCGAGCCTTGTTTTTCCCTCGCATCAGCCTGACCGGCCTTTTCGGTCTCGCCAGCGGATCACTTGGCGATCTGTTCAAGGGATCGGCGCGTACCTGGTCGTTCACCGGCGACGTCGCGGGGCCGATCTATACCGGCGGCGGTCTGACCGCGGCAGTCGACCAGGCGACGGCGCGCCGGGACCAGTCGCTCGCCAATTACGAGCACGTCATCCAGAACGCATTTCGCGACGTCGAGGACTCGCTTGCGGACCTGCGCCACAGCGCCGAGCTTCGCGAAGCCCTGCGGCGCCGTGTCGCCACGCTCCGCCGCGGTGTCGAGCTCGCCAACGAGCGTTACGAAAACGGCTATTCCGACTATCTCGAAGTCCTCGACACCGAGCGCAGCCTGTTCAACGCCGAGTTGCAATTGGCCTCTGCGCGCGGCGATTATCAGCGGGCTCTTGTCAGCCTCTATCGTGCGCTCGGCGGTGACTGGACAATCCTTCCGCCGACTGCCTCATCGCCACCGCAAACCGGAGGACCAATCGATGGCGGATAACGCTCAGACTGCCTCGGCCGGCCCAGCCGATCAGGTTGTCGCGACCGAAATCGACGTCGGAGACGCCGCCACTGGCACGCCGGCGCCCAACCCCATGCGCAAGGTCATCCTGATTGCGCTCGTGACGCTGCTGGTCCTGTTCATTTACCACG
>JBKPSK010000007.1:0-12909 GCA_046734995.1 Pseudomonadota bacterium | reverse complement strand
CCCTCTGAGCGGCTCAGGTTGACCTAGATGTCGTGAAAACAGTGTCCCGCAAACCAATATTCGCTCGTATTTCCAGTCGTTTACCTAATAGAGCTGAACTCTTAATCAGCGGGTCCTAGGTTCGAGCCCTAGTGCGTCCACCATTTTTCCGCCCCAACGCCGGTGCCAGCCGTCAATAGGCCAGAGCGCAACCGTCGGCGCGCATTTCGCTCGCCGCCGCATAGACCCGGGTCGCTCCGTCCATCCGATGCTCGACGCATTCGTAGCGGCCAAAGCCGCCGTCGGGCTGGCCGATCGTCCAGCCGATTTCGGCCAGCCGCGCCTTCGTCGCTTGCGGCACACCGGACTCGAGGCGGAGAAGGCCCGCCGCGGGAAGCCCGGGCGCGTCCTCTCCCATCGATTGCGAAGAGCCCTCATGATGCCAGCGGGGCGAATCCCCCGCTGACTGGATTTCGAGCCCGTAGTCGACCCGGTTGACGATGATCTGGGTCTGACCCTGCGGCTGCATGTCGCCGCCCATGACGCCGAAACTCATCCAGGGATCACTGCCGCGTGTGGCGAAACCGGGAATAATCGTCTGGAATGGGCGCTTCCCCGGCGCGTAAATGTTGGGATGGCCGTCTTGCAGCGAAAAGAGTTGCCCCCGGTCCTGGAACATGAAGCCCAACCCGTCGGCGACGAGCCCCGATCCCATCCCCCGAAAGTTCGACTGGATCATCGACACCATCATGCCGTCCTTGTCGGCACAGCTGAAATAAGTGGTGTCGCCGCGGCTAGGCGCCTGGCCAGGATGCACCGGCATCAAAATCCGGTCGGGCCGGATCAGCCTGGCGCGCTGCGCCGCATAATCCTTCGAGATCAGCCACTCGACCGGCACCTTCGCAAAGCGCGGATCCGCATAAAAGCGCGCGCGATCCTCATAGGCGAGGCGCTTCGCCTCCGCCTGCAGGTGGATCGAAAGCGCCGACTGGAAACCGGCACCGGCAAGATCGAACCGCTCCAGCATGTTGAGCATCTGGAGCGTCGCGATGCCCTGCGTGTTGGCACCAAGTGCATGCACCGTCGTGCCGCGATAGTCGGTCGCATAAGGCGTCACCCATTCGCCCTGGTGCGCAGCGAGGTCCGCCGCCGACAACCACCCGCCGATGCGCTTGAAATAGGCATCGATCGTCCGCGCGATCTGTCCGTTGTAAAAAGCGTCGCGCCCGCCTTTCGCGATCATGCGATAGGTCCGGGCGAGATCGGGGTTGCGGAATACGCCCCCCGCCTGCGGTCCCTTGCCGTCGGTGAGCCCAAAGGTTCGGATCGCATTGGCCGTTTCCTCCACGCCCGACCCGGCGCGCTGGAACGCCGCGAGGTTGGCGCGAATGTAATAAGCGATCATGTCGGGGACCGGCGCGCCCTGTTCGGCGAGCGCGATGGCCGGCGCGAGCAATTCCGCCCAGGGCAGCTTGCCATAGCGCCTGTGCAGCATCCACCATGCGTCGACCGCACCCGGCACGGACACGGTCACTGCGCCGAGCGGCGGCAACGCACCGTTCTTCGCACGCGATCGCGCCATCTCGAGGTTCAGCCCGCGCGGCGACGCGCCGGAGCCCGCGATGCCGACAACCTTGCCGACCTTGGGATCCCAGAGCATCGCAAAACAGTCTCCGCCGATGCCGCTCGACGTCGGCTCGAGGAAGCCGAGACAGGCATTGATGGCGATGGCCGCATCGACCGCCGACCCGCCCCTTTTCAGTATGTCGATCCCAGCCTGCGTCGCCAACGGATGCGAGGTGCCGGCCGCCCCCGAGAGGCCATAAGCGGCGGTGCGCGACGCGAAGCTCGCGCCGACCGGGCGGTCCCCGGCGTGCACGTCGGGGCGATCGAAGCGCAGGGCGTCGGGCGACCAGCGAGCGGGGGCGTCAGACTTCTGGGGTGCGGGTGGCTGAGCGGGCCTTGCCTGCGCCAGCAATGGAGCAGCGATCGCCGTAGCGGGAAGAGAGGCAAGAAAGGTGCGGCGAAGCATGGCGATCTCCTGTCGGCCCATCCTCGCCAGAGCGGCAGCCAAAGGCAATGCGCTTAATTATGCGAGATACATCGTGGATTGACTCAAATCGGATCGGAGGCTCTTTGCAGGGTGCGGTGCGATCGCGATGACGACCTCTGCAGGCGAGCGATTGCAGCGCAGTCGGGCATCAGCGCGTGGAGACGGCAAATGGCGGCCGGCGTGTCCGCAGAGCGGGACACCACTGACGCCATTAGGCAAGACGCTGTCGTCAACCGACAAATGGAGCCTACAAATATTTCCTAGCGTGCGGCACGCACGCTTCTGGTTCCCCAGGTCTGGGAGCGTGCGCTTTGGTGCGCCCGCCGGCTGCCCGCCTGGCGGGCGCATTTCTGTCAGCTTTGGGTCGAAAATTTCTGTCAGCTTTGGGTCGAAAAATGACGCTAGCTGACGCCCGGCAAAAGCGTGGCGAAAATCGCCACCATACCAAAGAACGGAATGTTCCAGACAAGTCCGCGCACGACCGGTATCCCGGCAGCATAGAGTGGCAGGTAGAGCAATCGCCCACAGAAATAGGCGATAGACCCATAGGCACTGACGCGATCGGCTTGCCCAGTAATTGTCACTACCATCACGCCTGCAACGAAATAGGGAAACGTCTCCAGAAAGTTGCGGTAGGCCCGTTCCAGCCGTCCGCCGACTCCGGTCATGCGAGGCCGCGGGTGGTCGCGGGCACTGCCGACCCATCTCAGCCCGTATTGCTGTCGAGAGAATTGCGCGACGACAAGCAGGTGGGCGATGCCCAGGAGAGAGCTGCACACCAGCATCGCCAGCTCGATCGAGTGCGTGGGTCCGATCATCTGCCCAGCTTAATCGCCTGACAAGGATCCGCAACGGGTCGAGAGTGGACCTGAATTGCCCCTGTTTGGAACGGGTGCAGAGCGGAAGTTCGCTTATGATCTGGACGTGGTGAATCGCGCAATCAGACCGGTGATGAGAGGCTAGTCCCGCGCTTTCCTCCAGGCCGCGAGGGCTTCGGACCGCTTCATCAGGGCGGAAACAACCCGCTCATCGAGCTCGCTGTCGAAGCAAAGGCCCACGAGCCCCTCGTTTTGCCACCTGACGACGGCCGAACGGCCGATCGTGCCGCAATCCAATATCACCGCCGTCCCAGTGACCAGGCTTATTGGGCAATTCAGCTTCGCACCGCCGGCGGACAGGTCGATGAGAAGGACGGCGTGACGCTCTCCGTTGGCTTCAAGGAACGCCGGTAAGGCTACCGGAACCCGCGGATAGACGCGGCGGTCGGCGAAAGGATCACCGTCGGGGGCGGTCGAAACGGCGCTTGTCATCATATCTCCAGTGACGACGGCCTAGCACAGGAGTGCTGCCAGAGTGTAAACCTCCAGGGTCGTCATGGATCGAAGGCGCGGCCCTCGGCCGCTAATGGCAGGATCGGTTTGAAAGCAAACGTTAGAACTGGGCCTAATCGGCATTGTCGAATTTTCTGACCTCGACGGCGCTTTCATCGAAATCGTCAAGCAAACGCGCATTGATGCCCATCTTGCCGAAGTCCTCTCCAAGAGACTCCCAGTGGGTTCCGCAGCCGCAGATTGGACAGTGGTGAATGCCAATCATTCGATCGCCCCAGACATAGGCTTTCGTCTCGCCTGAAATGCGTACCTGGCCCGGCGGATAATAAGCCACACGCCATGCGAGCCGACGACAGAGGGAGCAGTTACAGTCGGCAACCCAGGCCGGATTGCTCGGCACCTCTATCCGGACGTTGCCGCAATGACAGCTTCCCTGAACGGCCATAGTGACTTTTAATGCGCAGTTGGGAATGTCCGCAATGGGTCGAAAGCTGCCACTACGGCGCCAGCGGCAGGAATGGGTGGACACCGGACATAAACAGATAGACTAGGCCCCATCAGTCCGACCCGATCATGGCCACTGATATTTGTTAAATTCCCAATCAGATCAAATGGTTGCTGGAGCCTTCAGAGGCGGCGTTCGTTTACCCCGGTTCCGTGATCACGGGACCAAAGGGAGCTATCGTTATGCGTACATTGATCATGATTTCTCTTGCAGTCACTTCGGCGCTTTCCGGCCCGGCCTTTGCCGCGAACGGCAAAGCCTACGGTCATGACCCGAAAGTGTGTCTGGTGACGTTCGTATCGGAAGAGGCGGCCGCCAGCCAGGCCGACGTTGGCGTTGCGAAGGCACAGTATCTGCCGCTTTCCATTGCATTGATCCACGAGGCGCGCACTGACAGCATTAGTGACATCTACACCTATGGTGATGATGGCTTTACGGGGGCCGGCGTCGACTTCCATTATGCTGGCGACAGCACGGAAGCCACCTGCGCATATCTCGACAGCATCGGCGCGACTGATGAGGAGGGCGACGACGACTAGGCTGGCGTTTGGCAAATGGCACTTCGTGGTGGGTCCGATCGGCCGATTGGGCTCACCACCGCCATCGGGAAAGCGACCTCGCCTTCTGTAGATCAATCTCTCGGAACGGCCCGGCCTGGTGTTTGCAATGCGTCGAAAGCAGACACTAGGCCCGACGTTTCCGAGCCGTTTCAATTGGAACGAAAGGCTCGCGCGAACCTTTCTTGGCGTGGCTCCAATCCCAAGGAGGTGAGCCATGACCCCCAAATCCACCCTCGCACTGTCTGTAGTGGCTTCCGCGTCCCTGCTCGCGACGGCCGCCGTTGCGCAGTCTGCTGCAAACGGCGAACGCACCTATTCCCTTACGCTGACCGGCGCCAACGAGGCCCCGGGGCCGGGCGATCCGGACGGCAGCGGCACCGCGACCGTAACGGTGAGCGTCCGGGACCAGGAGGTCTGCTACAGCTTCGAGGTTTCCGGCGTCGAGCCCCTGACAGGGGCGCATATCCATGAGGCCCCCGTCGGCTCACCAGGCCCGATCGTTGTTCCTCTCGATGTTTCAGGTTCCGGCTGCGAGGAGGTTACTGCCCGTCTAGCAGCGCAAATCCTCGCGCATCCGAGCGACTATTATTTGAACGTCCACACGGCCGAGTTTCCGGCCGGGGCGTTGCGTGACCAGCTAGGCTAAGGATCGGTCGCCCGCGCGGGCGTTTCGTTCTGGCATGGTTTCCGATGGGTCGAGGCTGCCCCGGCAGCCTGAGGGACCCATTGCAGCCAATGTCTGCTTTGGGTCGAAAGCTGCCATTAGAAAACGCTGTCCTACAGCACCCGTTTTGTGCCTTATCCTGCCGGATGGAGCAGATCGCCATCACTTTCGACCGGGCTCCGGTCTGGCATCGGCACGACGACTGGACCAAGCGGCAAATCCCATTCAACTTCGCACGCAAAGCTGAACAAGGTAACAGTCAGGGTAATAACCCCCGGTTGAGGGGGGTGGCATAGTCACCGACTCCATGACTTTAGTGACCTTAGTGAACCTAAGCGGCCAAGAATGCTGACCTTCGAAGTCCAAGCCCGGGCCGACGGCGAAGCCTCCGATCTTCGTGTGATTCCGTCGGAGGGAGAGACCCGCACTTATCGCATCGCCGGCGGCGACTCGGACCATTATGCGGACTTCTACGCCGCCCTGACACGCGATTTTGGCATCCGGCAGCCGCACGAGATCGAGGAATGGACTCCCGCCGATCCGGACCCGCGCTGGCGGCCGTTGATCACCGACAGCCTCCACCCGAAGATCCTGGCCGGCTACGGCGACCCGGCGGTCATGAAAACCGGCGACGGCTACTTCCTCGTCGCCACATCGAACGACGCTCCGGACGCATTTCCGATACTGCGCTCGGACGACCTGGTGCATTGGGAAACGGCCGGCTTCGTCTTCCCTGATGGCGAAGCGCCCGCCTGGACATCGGCGGGCGTCAGGGTCGGCGACTTCTGGGCGCCCGAGATGGCGCGCGTCGGCGACGACTATTGTCTGACCTACACCGCCCGCGACCGCGACCGCGTCCTGTCGATCGGCCTTGCGAAAGCGCCGCATCCGACCGGCCCGTGGCGGGACATTGGCAAGCCTTTGCTGGCCGGCGCCATGATCGACCCGCATCTATTCGTCGACGAGTCTGGCCCGGTGCTGTTCTGGAAGAAGGATTCGAACAGCCTGTGGCCGCGTCCCCTCGCCGCCTTGCTGCGGCGGCGGCCCGAGCTCATCGAACGGCTGTTCGATGGCGAAATCGACCGCCGCACCGCCGCTTTCGCTGCCGCCGTCCAGCCATGGGCCGAGACCCGCCGGCCAATGGAACGCTTCTTCCTGATGCAGCCCTTGATCCGCGCCGCACTCGGCAGCTGGACCAGGGTCCGCGCAACCTTGCGTGAGGTCGGGTGGGAGGCGGAAATGATAGACGCGCTGGTGACGCCGATCCTTGCCCAGCGCCTGAGCATCGGCAGCACGGAGCTGGTCGGCGAGCGCCGCCAGGTCCTCGCCAACGACCTCGACTGGGAGGGCCACCTCATCGAAGGCCCCTGGGTGACCCGCCAGCAGGACCGCTACTGGCTGTTCTACGCCGGCAACGATTTCACCAGCCCAGCCTACGGCATCGGCGTCGCAGTCGCCGACAATCTGTTCGGCCCCTATGAGAAACGGCCCGAGCCCTTGCTTCGATCCACCAGGGAATGGCTGGCCCCTGGCCACGCCTCGGTGGCGCCCGGCCCCGACGGCGGGCCGCAGCTCTTCTTCCACGCCTTTCATCCGGGCAAGGGCGGCTACAATGTCTTCCGCGCCTTGCTGACCGCCCGGCTGCGGTTCACGCGCGACGAGGTCAGCCTTGCCTGACCTCGATCCGCATCGTCAGGCGCATCTCCTCGCCGGGCGCCAGCACGGTGAGGCCGAGCCCGGGCCACTCCTCCTCCGGCGCGTTGAGCGCGGCATTGGCGTGGGTCACCGGCTCGGCGACGAACAGCCCACCCTCTTGCGGAGAATAGAGCTGGAAGAAATGAGCCTCGGGCGAGGATATGACGAGCTCGACCGGCCAGGCCGGGTCGCTGAATCGCGCGGTGCCGCCCCATCCCCCGAAGCCATGGTCGAGGCCCTGCCCGCACGCCTTCCGGTTCCTGAGGTCGAAACGGCCGTCCGCGGGCACTTGGGCGACCGGCAGCACTTGCTCGTCGATCTCCCAGGCGTGAGTGACGACGGTGTCGATCCGGGTCTCAGGCCCGCAGTGGAAATAGGGATGCAGTCCGAGCCCGCAGGGCATCGGCTCGGCCGACGTGTTGAGGCAGGACAGGCGGACGGCGAGGCCGCGCTCGTCGAGGCTGAAATGCTGCCGCGCTTCATAGGTCCAGGGCCATTCGCCGGCCGCATGCTCGAAGGCCAGCTCCGCCGCGTGCTCCTCGGAGAACAGGACCTGCCACGGGCTCAGCCAGCCTTGTCCGTGCAGCACATTGGGGTCGCCTGCCATGTTCGGCGTGAGAATCACCTCGCGGCCGCGAAACGAGAATCGGCTGCCGCGAATCCGGTTCACGAAGGGAACCAAGGGGAAGCAGGCGGCCGACAGCACATTTGTGCAGGCACTGTGGCATCCCCGCATCAACGGGAATCCCTGGCCATCCCCGCTCGCCCGTTTGAAACTGGCGATACTCCCGCCAATTGAAGGACTTAGCGCCAGATGCAGATTGCCGATGCGAAGTTCGACCCTGGTCACTTACCCGGAACCTCCCTGTCCCTCCGCTGTCGCCGTCATTCACGGCCCGGCAACTTATCCACTGTCATTTTAAGGAGATACGTTGCGGGCCGAGTCCCCAAAACGTTATTTAAGGGCCCGGGGTTGCCGGGGAGGGTGCTGTGAGTCGACGAGTCAGGGAGTTCATCGAAATCAGCGACTTCGCGTCGCTCGATGAACTCATAGCCAGGCTGGGTGCCATCCGCGACAGCTTGCCCGCCTTCGCCGAAGCCGAGCTCCGCATGAAGGGCGACGATGTTTTCGGTCGCAAGCTGACGATCAGCTTCATGCGCGAGCAGACCGGCGAAGAAGCCGATTATGATGCGCGCTACGCCGAAGTGATCCGCGTCGCCCAGGAGCAGGAGCTAGATCGGCTGCAACGCGAGCTCGGCGCCGTCTGCCATATACCGGCCCGGCGCAAGCGCCGCGCGGCTTGAAGCGGGCTACCATTCCGCGAAGCTGCCGTCCTTTTGGCGCCAGACCGGATTGCGCCAGCGGTGGCCTTCCTTTCTCAGTTCGCGGACCACGGCTTCGTCGATATCGACGCCGAGGCCGGGGCCGGCGGGAATGGCGAGATAGCCGTCCTCTGGCGTCAGCTGCTCCTTGCGCTTGCAATAGGTGAACAGGTCGGCGCCGACATTGTAGTGGATGCCCAGGCTCATCTCCTGGATGGCGACATTGGGCGTGCACGCGGCAAGCTGAAGGCATGAGGCCAAAGCCAGCGGCCCCAGCGGGCAGTGGGGGGCGACCGCTATGTCATAGGCCTCGGCCATGGCGGCGATCTTGCGGCATTCGAGGATACCGCCGGCGTGGCTCAAGTCCGGCTGGATGATGTCGACCGCGCCGGCCTCGAAGAAGGGCTTGAAGTCCCAGCGCGAATAGAGCCGTTCGCCGAGTGCGATCGGGGTCGATACCAATTCGGCGATCTGCCGCAGGGCTTCCGGATTCTCCGACAGGAGGGGCTCCTCGATGAACAGCAGGCCAAGCGGCTCCAGTGCCTTGGCGAGTTGCTTCGCCATCGGCCGGTGCACTCGGCCGTGGAAGTCGAGCCCGACATCCATGCCTGCCGCCTGCGCCGCTTGCACCCGCTCAATGACCTCGCCGAACAATTTGGGCGTGCCGATCCAGTCGAGTTCCGCGGTCGCGTTCATCTTGACGGCGGAGAAGCCCTGCCCGGCGCGCGCCTTCGCCGCTTCGGCGATCTCGTGGGGCCGGTCCCCGCCGATCCACGCATAGGCCCGGACCTTGTCACGGACGCGACCGCCCAGCATCTCCCATACTGGCAGGCCAAGCGCCCTGCCCTTCATGTCCCATAATGCCTGCTCGAGCCCGGCCAGCGCCGACATCAGCACTGGCCCACCGCGGTAGAATCCGCCGCGGTAAGCAACTTGCCAGATATCTTCGATACGGTTGCCATCATGGCCGATGAAGCGGTCGCGCAGTGCCTGGAACGCGCCGTCCACCGCCTCGGCGTGGCCTTCCAGGCTGGCTTCACCCCAGCCGACGGCTCCGTCCTCGGCCTCGATGCGGACGAACAGCCAGCGCGGCGGCACCATGAAGGTCTCGATCCGGTCGACGGTCAGCGGCCCAGCCATCAGGAGACCTCCGGATTGCCGGATGTCGCCGGCTTTTGGGTGCGCATCCGTTCAGCCTGCTCGTAATCCGGCCAGTACGTTCGATTGAGCGGCACGATCGGCACCGCGAGGCACATGCTGGAGGCCGGCAGCACATCGCGCCACGAGCGGATAAGGTCCTTATAGGCCTTGCCGACGTTCCGGATGTTGCGGTCCATGTCGTAGAGCCCGACTGGATTGATATTGCCGTTCTGGACGCGAAGCGCCGTGTCCCAGTCGACCTGGTCGACCAAAGAATACCAGGTGAAGCCGACCGTCGGGATACCGACGTTTCGCAACCTGAGGACGTTCGCCCATTCCTTCCACAGCCACTGCACCGCTTCCTGTCCGGTCTCGCCTTCGCGCAAATTGGTCTCTGTGTGCATGATCGGCAGGCGATAGCGGTTGTGGTACTGCCGGGTGATTTCGCAATAGCCGAACACCTCGCCCGCCGCCTCGGTTCGGCCATCCGGGTGCACACGGTGCTCGTTCGTGCGGTAGTAATCGTTCCCCAGGATGCAGTGCTGTTTCATCCGGGTGTGCATGAAGAAGTGATATTCCTCCCTCGTCATGCCGTTATCGAGAAGGAAATCGTACATGTGGCTGTCGACCCGCCGGCCGTAATTGAGGTCGAGGCTGAGGAAGCGCCGGGAGTTCAGGATTTCCGCTGGGCCGATCGCCGCCGGGCTGTCGGCGTGGAAATATTCGGAAGATTCGCTTTGAATGAAAATGGCGTCGGGCCGGCGCTTCAATATCTCCATCATCGCCAGCACATTGGCGCGAACGATGTGCTTCAAGGCGGTGACGAAACCCTGGTCGGTCTTCAGCTGCTCGTTCCACCAGCCGTATTTCGCGGAGAAGACGGCGCAGATGAACATTTCGTTCACCGGTGTATAGAGCTGCACCCAGGGAAAGCGCTCGGCGAAAGCCGCAGCATAAGTCGCGAACAGATGCGGGAAATCGGGGTTCTGGAAATCGCCGATCCAGTCGGGCACGCCGAAATGGCACAGATCGACGATCGGCGTGATGTCCCGCCGCTTCAAATCGTTCATCGTCAGGTCGGAGAATTCCCAGTCGTATTGTCCCGGCGCGCGGAACGTCTTGTGCAGTGGCGGACCGAAACGGAGGAACGGGATACCGAGATCTTCGACACAGTCGAAATCCTCGCGCCAGCGCCGGTAATGGTCGCTCGCCTCCATCTGGTCGACGCGCGTGGCGCCATTGTTGATCGTGGGGATGCTGTTCTCGATCCCCGTCGCGAACAAGAAGTTGGCGATGACCGGTTCTCCTGCGCTCTCAACCCACGAACGGCAATTCGGCGATGCCCCTGACGCCGACATCCGCTGCAAGCAGCCCACCCGCATAAGGCTGGGCGGCAAGATCGGTTCCCTCAAGGCCCCTGCGCGCCGAGGTGATGAACAGGCGTCCAAGTCCATCGCCGCCGAACGCGCAGCTTGTCGGCCGCTGCACAGGCACGCGGAGTTCGGCAAGCCGGTCGCCTTCCGGAGATAGCCGCCGCAGGCACCAGCCGTCCCAGAAAGCGATCCATAGGCATCCTTCGATATCGACTGTCATGCCATCGGGAAAACCGTCGCTCCCGGCGAAGCGCGCCAGCTCGCGCCGGTTCGTGGCATTGCCGTCATCGTCCAGATCGAACACGTAAGTCGCCTGCCGGGCGCTATCGTTGTGGTACATTCGCCTGCCATCCGGGCTGAAAGCAGGACCGTTGGTCACTCGATAGCCGTCGTCGACGACCTTGCAGCTGAGATCGAAGTCGAGCCGGTAAAGCTTTCCCGTCGCTTCGCGCTCATTATCGTCCATAGTCCCGGCCCAGAATCGCCCCGCCCGGTCGATCTTGCCGTCGTTGAAGCGGTTGCCGGGGCGATCCGTTTCGGGATGGGCGATCAGCTCGAAGCGCCCGGCTTCGAGATCGATGAAGAGGAATCCCTCGTCGGTTCCTGCGACGAATCCGCCTTTGGCGCGCGGCGCGAGCGAACCGACCCTCATCGGCGTATCCCAGCTGTCCACATCGCCGTTGCCAGCCAGGCGGAAGATCTTCCGTCCCTTGATGTCGACCCAGTAGAGCGCAGCCTCGCTTGCCACCCAAACTGGCCCTTCGCCCAGCACGGCCTTGACGTCGGCGATGAACTCGACTTGCGGCTGTTCAGGCATGGCGTTGCCCGATACTCCGGGCGCCCAAGGAAAGGAAAGGGCGAACGCGCGTTGCGCTGAGCATGGGCTGGGCTCAAACCTTCATTGCGGTCGACTGGGGCACGACGAACCGCCGAGCCTGGCTGATCGATGGCGCCGCTGTATCACGGGAGTTCGAAGACGGACGCGGCGTCCTTGCTGTACAGAAGGCGGATTTTCCTGCCGCTGTTGCCGAAATACGCGAGCGGCTCGGCGATTATCCGATGCTGATGGCGGGAATGATCGGCTCCAACCGAGGTTGGGTAGAAGCGCCCTATGTGGCTTGCCCGGCAGGCGTCGGCGAGGTCGCGGCAGCTTTATGCTGGGCGGAAGCGGAGCGGACGGCAATTGTGCCCGGCTTGTCCTGTGATCCGCCCGATGTGATGCGCGGCGAGGAGGTCCAGATCCTCGGCGCGGTTGACGCCGGCATGGTCCCCTCCGACGCGCTCGTGTGCCACCCGGGCACCCATAACAAATGGGTGATTTTGTCCGGCGGCCGGGTGGAGCGTTTCCGCACGGTGATGACCGGAGAGCTATTCAGCTTGCTCAAGGAGCACAGCATTCTCTCCGACCTGCTGGCCGATGACAAAATGGCAGTCGACGACGCGTTCTGCGAGGGCGTTTCTCGCGGGCTCGAAGGTGATGCGATCAGTTCAGAATTATTTTCGGTGCGCGCCTCGGTCCTGCTCGGCAAACGCCGCAAGCAGGACGCGGCCGATTTCACCAGCGGCTTGCTGATCGGCGCCGATGTCGGTGTCGGCCTGAAACAGGCCGCGGGCGAGATTTGCGTCATGGGTCGGCCGGAACTTACCAAACTGTATGCCGCCGCGCTCGGCGTTGCCGGACGCCAGGCGATAGAGATCGATGGCGAGGCGGCTTTCCTTGCCGGCGTCAAGGCCATAGCAGGACGAGTCTGATGCACCCGCTCTTCCAGCAATATTTCTCCGCCTGCCCGCTCGTCGCCATTATCCGGGGAGTCACGCCAGACGAAGTCGAGGACATTGGCGAGGCCTTGTTCGAAGTTGGCATCCGTATCATCGAGGTGCCGCTGAATTCACCAGAGCCGCTGAAAAGCATCGAACGCCTAGCGAGCTGCATGGGCGATCGGACGCTGGTCGGCGCCGGCACCGTCCTTAATGCGCGCCAGGTAGCCGACGTGCAGGGCGCAGGCGGCCGGCTGATCGTCTCGCCGAACACCGATGTCGAGGTTATCACCGCTGCTGCGGCCGCCGGACTAGTCTCGTGCCCCGGTTATTTCACGCCTTCCGAAGCCTTCGCAGCGCTTGAAGCCGGCGCCCACGTGCTAAAGCTGTTTCCGGCCGAGGCGGCGACGCCGGCCCTGGTCAAGGCGCAGCGCGCCGTTCTTCCCAAGGACATTCCGCTACTTATTGTCGGCAGCGTGAAACCAGACCTCATAGCGGCCTGGCTCGAGGCTGGTGCCAACGGCTTCG
>JBKPSK010000006.1:0-12716 GCA_046734995.1 Pseudomonadota bacterium | reverse complement strand
CTGTCATAGACGCGGGAAACCGTCCCGCTCAACCGGGCGTTTCGCTACCGTCATGTATCGTACCGACCTCAATGCAGGCGATCGCGCCGGGACCATCGCCCTGGTGGCTCTTATCCACGCCGCGCTGGCTTATGCCTTCCTCAACATTTCCGGGACGATGCGGGTCATTGAGCGGCAGGTCATCCCGCAGCTGATCGACGTCAATGTCGAGCCACCACCGCCGCCGATCGTCGAGGTGCCGCTGGAGAAAGAAAAGCCCAAGGAGAAGGAAGGTCCGGCCTCGCCCAGGAACATCGAGAGCCAGGCGACGCCGGTCGCGGCGCCCAAGCCGCGGATCGAGCTGCCGGTGCCGCCGCCGATACCAGTTACGGAGAAGCCGAATCGGGGCTATGAACCGACCCAGGGTGCAGCACCGGTGCCGGGCCCCGGAACCGGCGCAGGCGGCGTCGGGACCGGAACCGGTGCTGGCGGCTCCGGCAGCGGCACAGGCGGGGGCGGCCTGGGGCGGGGCACTCGGCCCGTGATGATCACGCCAACGCTCAACGGCCGACGCGATTATCCCAGAGAGGTCCTGCATCGTTGGCCGCCCGGCGGCCGCGTTTTCGTCCGCTTCCAAATCGATGTCGTCGGGCGGCCGTTCAACTGCAATGTCGATCGCTCCAGTGGCGATCCCCTGGTCGATCAATGGACGTGCAGCCTGGTGCTTTCCAAAATTCGCTTTCGTCCCGCCACGGATGAGCAGGGTCGCCCGACAATCTCCTGGTACGGCTATATCCAGGCCCCGACCAACTTCTGATGGCTGGCCTTTTTTGCGTCGCTGGGGCAAGCGCGCCCCGCGAACAGGGAGCCTTACGATGATCGAAGCCGAATGGTGGGAATATGACGATGTCGATGAGATGGCGGAAGCCGTCGCCGGCGACGTCGGCTTCATCATCGAAAGCGCACTCGATGCGCGCGGCTCCTGCCTGCTGGCGCTGCCCGGCGGGCGGACTCCCAAGCCCATCTTCGCGAAGCTCGCCGAGGCGAGCGTGCCGTGGAAGAAAGTGACGATCATCCCGACCGACGACCGGTTAGTGCCGATGGACGATGAGCGCAGCAACGTCCGCGCCATTGCCCAGGCCTTCCTTCGCGCCGGAGCGCGCGTCGTGCCAATCGCGACCGAGATTCCCGATTACAAATTGGCGGGAAATTCAGCCGACGCGCGGCTACAGGACTTGCCCTGGCCGCCGGACCTGTGCTGGCTGGGCATGGGCGACGATGGCCATGTCGCCTCGATTTTCGCCGGGCCCGATCTGCAGGACGCCCTCGACGCGCCCAAGGCCCGCCGCGCCGTCGGCATCATGCCCGATCCGGTGCCCGCCGACTCGCCGGTACCGAGGGTTACTTTGACCCGCGCCGCCATCCTGTCGGCGCGCACTATCCTCATCACCATTACCGGCGACAAGAAGCGCGAACTACTGGAAGGCGCGATCGCCGACGGCCAGTCGAGTAAGCTCCCCATCGGCCGCGTCCTCGCCGAGGCTGAGCAGCCGATCGATATCCACTGGGCGCCTTAGTCAGCATTCCTCCAGCGGCTTGCCCTTGGTCTCGCGGATGAAGGCAATCGCGACGACCACCGACACCATCGTGAAGAAGGCCGGGTACCAGAGGCTGGCGTAGATATTGCCGGTGATCGCCACCAAAGCGAAGCTGGTTACCGGCAGGAAACCGCCGACCCAGCCGGTGCCGACATGGTAGGGCAGGGACATGGCAGTGTAGCGGATGCGGGTCGGGAACATCTCGACCAAGGCCGCGGCCTGAGGCCCGTAAAGCGCGGTCGCGGCCACTGCGAACACCATCAGCCAGAAGAAGATGACCGGCAGGTTCATGGCCGCCGGATCAGCTTTTTCGGGATAACCTTCGGTGATCAGCGCCGCTTTGACCCGTTTGGCGGTCGCTTCCTTCAGCGTCTTGAGGCCGGCACCATCAAGGCCGCGACCGTCGGCAATCTCGACCTGCTGCACGCCGACGGCGACGATCGCATGATCACCAGCATAAGGCAGCTGGCGGTATGAAATGCCGGTCGAGGCGAGCAGGCTTTTGGCGATGTCGCAGCTGGTGTCGAAGCGGCGAGTCCCGATGGGGTCGAACTGGACGTGGCAGGTGGCCGGATCGGCGTAGATCTCGACTGGCCTGCGCTTATGCGCTTCGGCCAGGGCCGGATTGGCCGCCGCGGCAATGCCGTGGAAGCCCGGATTATAGGCAAGCATGGCCAGCAGCATGCCACCTAGCATGACCGGCTTGCGGCCGATCCGGTCCGACAGCCAGCCGAAATAGACATAGAGCGGAGCGCTGACGACCGTCATCGCCAGCACCAGCATGTCCTTGGTCTGCTCGGGAACCCCCAATGAGCGGGTGAGGAAGACCTGGATGTAGAAGAAGGAGAGATACCAGACGGCGCCCTGGGCGCACATGATGCCGAAGAAGGCGATCAGCACGCGCTTGAGGTTGCGCCATTCGGCGAAGGACTCGCGCAGCGGCGCCTTGGTAACATCGCCCTGCTCCTTCAATTTGGCGAAGGCGGGGCTTTCCGAAAGCTTAAGGCGCATCCAGACCGAAATCGCCAGGAGGACGACCGAGACCAGGAACGGCACGCGCCAGCCCCAGGCAAGGAAGCCGTCATCGCCTAGCGCCGTGCGGGTGCCGAGGATGACCAGCAGGCCGGCGATGAGGCCGAGCGAGGCGGTGATCTGGATCCAGCCGGTCAGCGCGCCGCGCCGGTTGTTAGGCGCATGTTCGGCGACATAGATCGCCGCGCCGCCATATTCGCCACCAAGCGCAATGCCCTGGCAAATGCGCAGCAGGATGAGCAGGATCGGCGAGAGGATGCCGGCGCTTTGGTAGGTGGGCAGGAGGCCGATCAAGAAGGTTGCGCCGCCCATCAGGCTGACGGTGGCGAGGAAGGCGCCCTTGCGGCCGAGGCGGTCGCCGATCACGCCGAAAATCAGCGCGCCTAGCGGCCGGAACGCGAAGCCGGCGGCGAACAGGCCGAGCGCAGCGACCAGGCCGGCGGTCGGATCGAGGCCGGCGAAGAAGACCTTCTGAATGGTCGTCGCCAGGCTGCCGAAGATGAAGAAATCGTACCATTCGAAGGCCGTGCCTGCCGACGAGGCCGCGACGACGCGCTTCATCGGCCAGGTCTTGTGGTCGTGCGGTTCGGCAATTGTCGCCATGCTTCTCCCCTTGCCAGAGGGATAGCGGCCGCGCCGTCGCGCGCAAGACTGGCTATTGTCTCCCTGCCAGCAGTGAATCGACGATACCGGGGTCGGCAAGGGTCGACGTGTCGCCGAAGCCGTCATGCGCGCCTTCCGCTATCTTGCGCAGGATGCGGCGCATGATCTTGCCGGAGCGGGTCTTGGGAAGCGCCGGAGTGAAATGGATCTTGTCGGGCGCCGCGAGCGCCCCGATGTCGTGGCGAACCTCTTGGATCAACTCCTTGCGGACAGTGTCGTCTCCTTCCTCGCCGGCGTTCAAGGTAACGTAGGCGTAGATCGCATGGCCCTTGATGTCATGGGGGTAGCCGACGACAGCGGCTTCTGCGACTTTTGGATGCGATACGAGCGAGCTTTCGACCTCCGCGGATCCGATGCGGTGGCCGGAAACGTTGATGACATCGTCAACCCTGCCGGTTATCCAGTAATAGCCGTCTTCGTCGCGGCGGCAGCCGTCGCCCGTGAAATAGAGTCCGGGATAGGCTTTGAAATAAGTCTCGAAGAAACGCCCGTGGTCGCCCCAGACGGTGCGCATCTGCCCGGGCCAGCTAGCGGCGATGCAGAGGTTGCCGCTCGCCGGCCCGTCGAGGACATTGTGGCTCGCGTCGACCAGCAGCGGCCTGACGCCGGGCAGTGGCTTCGTCGCGGATCCGGGCTTGGTCGGCGTCGCGCCGGGGATGGGCGATATCAGGATTCCGCCGGTCTCAGTCTGCCACCAGGTGTCGACGATCGGGCATCGGCCGCCGCCGACCACCCGGGAATACCATTCCCATGCGTCCGGATTGATCGGCTCGCCGACCGTGCCCAGCAGGCGCAGGGACTCTCGCGAGTGGCGCGTGACCCATTCGTCGCCTTCGCGCTCCAGAGCGCGGATCGCGGTTGGAGCCGTGTAAAAGATGGTGACGCCCAGCCGGTCAACCGTTTCCCAGAAGCGGCCGAAGTCCGGATAGGTGGGGACGCCGTCGAACATGACGCTGGTCGCGCCGTTCATCAGCGGCCCATAGACGACATAGGTGTGCCCGGTGATCCAGCCTACGTCGGCGGTGCACCAGAAGATGTCCGACGCCTGTGGCTGGAACACCCAGTCAAAGGTCGCCGCGGCCCAGACCGCATAGCCGCCTGTGGTATGGACGACGCCCTTCGGCTTGCCGGTCGAGCCGGAGGTGTAGAGAATGAAGAGCGGGTCCTCGGCGTCCATGATTTCGGGCTCGCAGTCGGTGGCGAGGGCTTCGCGCAATGATGAATAGAAGACGTCGCGGCCATGCTTCACCGGTACGTCCGATCCGGTCCGTGTGACGACGATGACGGTGTCGACCCCGCAAATCTCGAGCGCCTCATCGACATTGGCCTTCAGCGGAATTTTCTTGCCGCCCCGGACGCCCTCATCGGCCGTGACAACCGCCTTGGCATCGCAATCGGCGATGCGCCCGGCGAGGCTCTCGGGCGAGAAGCCGCCGAAGCAGACCGAGTGCACGGCGCCGATCCGGGCACAGGCGAGCATCGCAGCCGCCGCCTCCGGGATCATCGGCATGTAAATCATCACCCGGTCTCCGCGGTGGATGCCATAGCTTTTCAGCAGATTGGCGAAGCGACAGGTCTCCTCATAGAGCTCGCGATAGGTGAGGGAGCGGCCTTCGCCGGGTTCGTCGCCTTCGAAGATGATGGCGGTCTTGTCGCCGCGCGATCCCAGCTGGCGGTCAAGGCAGTTGACCGAAAGGTTCAGCTGGCCGCCGGCATACCAGCGGATGTGGAAATCATCCTCGTCGAACGACCAGTCGCCGGCCTGGGTCGGAAAGCGGCTCCAGTCGAGACGCTTCGCCAGTTCCAGCCAGAATGCGTCAGGGTCCGCGTCCACCTGCCGGTAGAGTTCATCGAGCTCGGCCGGGCCGAGCTTCGGCAAATAAGTCTCAGGAACAGGATGAACCGTCATCTACGCCATGCTCTCCATGTCGATAACGAAGCGGTAGCGGACATCGTTCATCAGCAGGCGCTCATAGGCCTCATTCACCTGGTCCATGCGGATGGTTTCGATATCTGGGTAAAGCTGATGCTCGGCGCAGAAATCCAGCATTTCCTGAGTCTCCGGCACGCCGCCGACACCGGAGCCGCCGATGGCTCGGTTGTTGGCAACAAGCAGCCCGCCGTGGATCGAAGGCAAGGGCTCGATGGCGCCGACGATGACCATTCGGCCGGCCCGGCGCAGCAGCATCAGATAGGGCTGGACGTCATGGCTGACCGGAATCGTGTCGAGGATGAAGTCGAAGCGCCCTCGGGCAGCCGCCATCTGCTCAGCATCTCGCGAAATGATGATGTCGTGGGCGCCGAGCCGGCGGGCATCCTCGCCCTTGTTTGGACTTGTCGTGATCATGGTGACATGCGCGCCAAGCGCCGCGGCGAACTTGACTCCGAGGTGGCCGAGGCCGCCGAGGCCGGCCACCGCGACTTTCTTCCCCGGCCCGACATTCTCCGGATATTGCCTGAGCGGCGACCAGGTCGTGATACCGGCGCAGAGCAACGGCGAGGCGCGGGCCGGGTCGAGATTGTCCGGCATGCGGAATACAAAATGCTCGCGGACGACAATATGGTCGGAATAGCCGCCCTTGGTGATGCTACCATCGACCTTGTCGATGCCGTTGTAGGTGAAGGTCGATCCCGACAGGCAGAATTGCTCCCAGCCGGCCAGGCATTCCTCGCAGGTCAGGTCCGCGTCGACGATGGTGCCGACCGCCACGGTGTCACCGACCTGGAACTTGGTCACCTCGGGGCCGACGGCGGTGACGGTGCCGATGATCTCATGCCCGGGCACGACCGGGTAGCGGCTGTTGCCCCAGTCGTTCCGGCATTGGTGAAGGTCGGAATGGCAGATACCGGCCCAGGTGATCTTGATGGCGACGTCGTCAGGACGGAGCGCGCGGCGCTCGATCTGCATCGGCTTTAAGGGCTGGTCGGGCGCGTCGGTGCCCCATGCCTTCGCCGTCGTTGGCCTGGTGACGCTCTCGGAAGTCGTCGGGCCAGGTTGCGCAGTCGTCGCCATTTGAGCCTCCTATCGTGCTCGTTCCAATACCCGCCTCGCTTGAACCAGATGCGGCCGGTCGACCATTTTGCCGCCAACGGAAAGCACGCCAGCGTCCGGCTGTGCGTCGAACGCGGCGACAATGGCTTTCGCCTTGTCGATCTCGTCGGCGGATGGCGTGAGTGCGGCGTTGATGATCTGTACCTGCGCCGGATGGATGGCGAGCTTGCCGGTGAAGCCCTCCCGACGGGCGGCCTCGGTCTCGAGCTTGAGGCCTTCATCGTCGCGGAAATCGGCAAAGACACCGTCGACCGGCTGGACTCCGGCGGCGGCGGCGCCAGCCAGGCATAGCGAGCGGGCAAGCTTGTAAGTGAAAGCCAGCTCGCCATTCTCGTCATATTTTGAGGCGGCTCCGATCGCCGCGGACAGATCTTCGGCGCCCCAGCTCATCGCCACCAAGGTCGATATGGGGTCGCGGTAGCTCAACAGGCCGAACAGACTCGCAGGAGTTTCGGTCACGATGGCATGGATGGGGATGTTGCCGGTGCGATGGGTGAGCTCGATGACATCGGCGCCGCTCTCGGCCTTGGGCAGGACGATGCCGTGGATGTCGGCTAGGCCGATCAGCTCGAGGTCGTCCTTGTGGTGCTCGCTTCCGATCGGATTGATCCGCACCCACCACAAAGGTCCGCCGGAACGCCTTGGCAGATCCTTGAGGATGGCGCGCGCCACAGCCTTCTGGCTGGGCGTCACGCTATCCTCGAGGTCGAAGATGATGGCGTCGGCCTCGCTGTCGAGCGCCTTGGCGATTTTCTTGTCGCTGTCCGCTGGGACAAACAGCCAGCTGCGCGGCTCGGACCTCATGCCGGCTTCTTGAGCAGCAAGGCGGTTCTGGTACATTCACAGACCAGCTCGTTGCGCTGGTTGAAGCTGCGGTGGGCCCAGGTGACGATGCCGGCATTGGGCCGCGAATTGCTCGGCCGGACGGCGATGCATTCGCTTTCCGACCGCAAGGTATCACCGATGAAGGCCGGCTTGGGGAAGACCAATTTGTCATAGCCCAAGTTGGCGACGAGGGTCCCGAGCGTGGTGTCGGAAACGCTGACCCCGATCATCAGGCCGAAGGTGTAGACCGAGTTGACGATCGGCTTGCCGAACTCGGAGGCGGCGGCGACTTCATGATCCAAATGCATCGGTTGCGGATTGTGGGTCAGCGCCGAAATGAGGACATTGTCGGTCTCGGTCACGGTGCGGGTGACCGTATGAGCGACCTTGTCGCCGACCTGCCATTCGTCAAAGTATCGTCCGGGCATGGCGCCGCTCTAGGCGAGCGGACGCATTGCCTCAAGCGGCGCCGAGCTTGGCTTTCAGCTCGCACATGCCGATGCGGTCGACGGCGGCGCCGCGGTCCTCGGCGCGGACGACATTGGCGATATGGCCGATCATCTGTCCGACAATGTCCACCGCCTGTAGCGCCAGCCCATGCTCGGTGACGACACCCACGTCGAGCGCCAGCTCGTCGCCCATTTCCTCGAGCATGCGGCGGGCGTGATCGAGCTCCTCCGCCAGAAGACGATCGAGGTCGGTCGGGAGTGCACTCATGCCGTCGCTATGCCGCGCCACGGTTAAGAAGCGGTGAGCAGGACTTCGGCAATCGCCTCGGTTATGGCCGAGCCATCGAGCCGGTAGGCGGCATAGAGGTCGGCGAGACTGCCGGTCTGGCCGAAGCGGTCGACCCCGAGCGGCGCCACGCGGTGGCCGAGGACGCCACCGAGCCAGGACAGTGAGGCAGGCGCGGCATCGGCGAGGGTGACGAGGCCGGCGTTGGGCGCGAGCATCGATAGCAGGGTTTCGGCGTGGCTGGCGCCGCGCTGTCCGGCCCAGCGCGAGGCCTGCGCCGCCGACCAGCCGCGATGGAGGAGGTCGGGCGAGGTAACGGCGAGCAGGCCGAGGCCGGGAATGTCGGCGGACAATTCCTCGTGCGCTGCCAGCGCCTCGGGCATGACCGCGCCCATGGCGACGATCGCTGCCTCGGCATTCGGGCCGGGCTCGCGCAGCCAGTAGCCGCCGGCCAGCGCATCGGCCTTCCAATTGTTGTCGGCGCGCCCGACCTGGGCGATCGAGCGGGTGGATAGGCGCAAGTACGTGGACTCGCCGTCCGGAGCGTCGATCAGGCGGAAGGCTTCCTGCATCATTGCCGCCAGCTCATCGGCGAATGCGGGCTCGTAATGGCGAAGGCCCGGCTGGCCGAGCGCAATCAGCGGCGGGTTGATCGACTGGTGGGCGCCGCCTTCAGGGCCGAGGGTGATGCCGCTTGGAGTCGCCACCAGCAGGAAGCGAGCGTCCTGGTAGCAGGCGTAATTGAGGCTATCGAGGCCGCGGGCGATGAACGGGTCGTAAAGCGTGCCAATCGGGAACAGCCGCTGGCCGAACAGGTCGCCTGCAAGACCGGCGGCGGCGAGTACCAGGAACAAGTTGGATTCGGCGATTCCGAGCTCGATGTGCTGGCCTCGATTGCTGGCTGACCATTTTTGCGCTGACGCAATCTTTGCTTGAGCGAAGACGTCGGTCATTTCGCGGCGCTTGAACAGGCCGCGCTGGTTCACCCAGGCGCCGAGGTTGGTCGAGACGGTGACGTCGGGCGAGGCGGTGACGATGCGATCGGCCAGGGGATCGCCGGACTTGGCGAGATCGAGCAGGATGCGGCCGAAGGCGGCCTGGGTCGATTGCTCGTTCCCGGCGGGCGCCGGGATGGCCGGAATTTCGACCGTTCCAAAGGCGCGCGGACGCTTTTCCTGCGCGACATGGCTGCGGTAAATCAAATCCTCCACCATCAGCAGCGCGTTGCCGCCGACACCGCCCAACGGCTCCCATTCCCGGCCTTCCTCCACGCCCATGGAATCTCGGAAGGCGGCCATCTGCGTCGGGTTCATCAGGCCGGCATGATTGTCCTTGTGGCCGGCGAAGGGCAGGCCGAAGCCCTTGACGGTCCAGGCGACGAACAGCGTCGGGACGTCGTCCTGCGCGGTGTCGAACGCTTCGACCAAGGTCTCCATGCAATGGCCGCCGAGGTCACTCATCAGGCGGGCCAGCGCCTCATCGTCATAGGCTTTGAGGAAGGCCGCGGCCTTCTTGCCCAAATCCCTGTCGAGCCGCGCCCGCCAGGCCGCGCCGCCCTGGTAGAGTAGGGCCGAATGATCAGCGTTGGGCAAAGCGTCGAGCCAATCGGCGATGGCCGGATGGTCCTTGAGCGCGGCGGCTAGCTTCTTGCCGTAGCGCAGCTCGATCGTCCGCCACCCGCAGCTCGCGAAAATCTCATCGAAGCGCTCGAACATGCGATCGGCGCTGGTCGCATCGAGGCTCTGGCGGTTGTAGTCGACGATCCACCAGCAATTTCGGATGTCGTGCTTGTAGGCCTCGATCAGGCATTCGTAGATATTGCCCTCGTCCAATTCGGCATCGCCGATCAAGGCGACGAAGCGGCCGCGCTCGGCCTCGTCCATCATGCCGTGGGCGGTGAGGTAATCCTGGATCAAAGAGGCGAAGGCGGTGATGGCGACGCCGAGGCCGACCGATCCGGTCGAGAAGTCGACGGGGATCCGGTCTTTGGTGCGGCTGGGGTAGGACTGCATGCCCTGGTAGCCCCGGAAATTCTGCAGCTGCTCGACGCTTTGCGACCCAAGCAGATAATGCACGGCGTGCAGCACCGGCCCTGCATGCGGCTTCACTGCAACGCGATCGTTGGGGCCGAGCGCGTGGAAATAAAGCGCCGCCATGATCGCCGTCATCGACGCGCAGCTCGCCTGATGGCCGCCGACTTTCAGCCCGTCGCTGCTCTCGCGAATGTGATTGGCGTGGTGGATGGTCCAGGCCGACAGCCAGCGCAGCCTGTCGTCGATGGTTTTCAGTGCGGCGATGTCGGGTGATGCGCGCTTCAGCATGGCGCCCACCTAAACCAGTGAAAGCTGTGCGAAAAGCGACAGCGAACTTTCCATTTCGTCGGGACCCGCCAATCCGGATGACTTGATATTGGTGCTTCACCTGATTGTGCGGCCCGCAGAGCCGCCTACTTATGCCGCCCAAATGGCTCGGCATCCATAGGCTCACGTCCCGCTCGGCAATCTTCCGAAACCAGAAGAAGAGGAGCTTCAAGTGATGAACATGATTCGCAGGCCAATGAAGCCTTCCACCGCCATGGTTTCTACTGCCGCATTGGGCTTGATCATTGGTCTCGGCTCGACGTCCTGTTCGAAGCCCAGTGAGCGAAATGCGACTGAGCAAAATGTCACCGCGCAAAATGCGGCTGCGCCAATGGCGCCTCAGCAAAATGCGAACGATCCAACCGTCCAAAATGCGAAAGCCCGGCTCAAGGCCATGTCGGACTATCTCGCGGCGCAGAAGACGATATCCCTGGCCTACGACACGGTGTTTGAGGTGGTCAGCAGCGATCACCAGAAACTCCAGATCGCGACCTCTGGAACCATTGCGCTCGACCGGCCGGACAAGATCCGTGCCACGCGCAAGTCCGGATTCTCTGATACCGAGACGGTCTACGACGGGAAGACATTGTCGATCCTGGGCAAGCGCCAAAATTCCTATGTCCAGGCGGAAGTGCCCGGCACGATCGACACATTGATCGACCAGCTTAGGGACAGGTTCCACAGGCAGCTTCCGGGTGCCGACCTGCTGCTTCAAAATGTCTACGGTGAGCTGATGACGGACGTCACAGATGTTAAGGATCTTGGCAGCGGCGTGATCGGCGGGACGGAGTGCGATCATTTCGCTTTCCGCGCCAAGGAAACCGACTGGCAGATCTGGATCACACAGGGCGACAATCCACGCCCCTGCCGTTATGTGATCACGAGCAAGGACGTTGACCAGGCTCCGCAATTTACGATGGTGGTTCGTGACTGGAAGGCTGGCGCTGGCGTCGCGGGAGCCGGCTTCGCATTCAAGCCGCCGGCAGGCGCCAAGCGGCTGGACGCCAAGGACCTCCAGGCGCTGAAGGAAACAAGCGACCTTCCAGAGAATTACAGGATTGGAGAATCGAGATGACCATGTCCAGGACGCTGAAGTTCGTTCTGCTGGCTGGATTTGTCAGCCTGGTCGACCCGGAGGCGGTAATCAATGGTGCCGGCACGGATTCGTTCAGCGCTGTCTCTTCCGCCGAAGCGGTGGTGGGGCGGCCTTTGACGCCGGTCAGTGTGGCTGGCGTGGCCCGTCGCACGACACGGCGCTGCGCAGCCGGCGTTTACAACTGCTAACGCTGGCTTGTTGCCTGATTCGCCGCCCATCCTGCTTGGCGGGTGGTCCGGACTCATCCGTCCGTCCGCATTCCCGGCCCGCCCGGCGTAAACGGCATGGAATGTCATAGCCGATTCACACAATGCCTGTCCCATGGGCTTCGCAATTGCGGAGAGGCAAAAATGGACCTGAATTACTTGTTCTATCGGCAACAGGTTGAACGGAGCATGGTGGACGCGGCGAGCTCCCAGGCAGTTCGTGGAATCCATGAGGAACTGGCGAACGCCTACGAAGCGAAGATCAGTCGGGCCACCGAGGGACGCATCATGTTTCCCGCCGACAAAGCGAGCGGCCGCTCGCGGTAGCATAGTTCAGATGGGCAGTGGGGGAACGATCTCCTATATGGCATTCCGACCCTCTCCCAGCGCGGTGCCAAGATGACCACTCCCATCACCATCGACTTCGTTTCCGATGTTTCCTGCCCGTGGTGCATTATCGGCCTCAAAGGGCTTGAGGAAGCGCTGGCGCGCGTCGGCGACCTCGTCGAAGCGGACATCCGCTTCCAGCCGTTCGAGCTCAATCCGCACCTGCCGGCCGAGGGGCAGAAGCTCGTCGAGCATGTCGCGCAGAAATACGGATCGACGCCGCAGCAGTTCAGGGACAGGCGCGCGATGATCCGCGAGCGCGCGGCGGAGCTCGGCTTTACCATCGCCCGCTCGCAGGAGGAGGGCCGGGTCTACAACACGTTCGATGCGCATCGGCTGCTGCACTGGGCCGCCCTGGAAGGCCGCCAACACGAGCTAAAGCTGGCGCTGTTCGAAGCCTATTTCACGCTCTGCCTCAACCCCAGCGACTATGAGGTGCTGGCCGACGCCGCCGAGCGGGCGGGACTCAACCGCGAGGCCGCAATGGATGTGCTGGCATCCGGGCGGTACGCCGACGAAGTGCGCGCGGCCGAGCGCTCCTGGCTGGCAAAGGGCATTTCGGGCGTGCCGGCGGTGATCGTCAACGAGCGCTATTTGATCTCTGGCGGGCAGCCGGCGGAGGTCTTCGAGAATGCCATCCGCAGGATCGCCGCCGACAGCTCCGCACCGGCGGCCGCTTAGCGGTCAGCGCGATGGGACCAGCCCGAAGAAATCGCTGACCCCGGTCAGCAGGAACTGGATCCCGATCGAGACCAGAAGAAATCCGAAAATCCGGGTGAGCGC
>JBKPSK010000005.1:0-71182 GCA_046734995.1 Pseudomonadota bacterium | reverse complement strand
GCCGGGCGATGAAGACCGTGTAATCCATCGCCAGCCGGCGCTAGCCCAACCGCTCCAAGGCAGCCCGCAAACGTTCGGCCTCGACGGATTTAGCCTCATGATCGGCGCGGGCCTTTTCGACCGCCTCGGGCTTGGCGCGCTGGGTGAAGGCCGGGTTGGCGAGGCGAGCGGCGAGGCTCTCGCGTTCCTTCTCGGCGGCCTCGGCCGCTTTGGCGAGGCGCGTCTTTTCGGCGTCGAGGTCGATTACGCCCTCCAGAGGGAAGGCGATGGTCACGCCCTCCACGACGACCTGGGCTGAGCCCGCAGGAACGGTTTCGGCTGTGACAGGCGAGCCGACTTTGGCCATGCGCGACAGGATGGCGGCGCTTGCCGCAAGACGGCTCATCATGGCTTCGGCGCCACCAATGACATGCGGTACGAGTGACGCGCCCCACGGAATGTTGAGCTCGGCGCGCATGGCTCGGACCTGGTCGATGACCTCGACCAGGCCACCGATTTCGCGCGCGGCGTTGGGATCGCGCTGGGCCTGCGGCCGGGGCCATTTGGCGACGATAAGATCGTAAGGCCTCTCCCCCATCGCATGCCAAAGCTCTTCAGTAACGAAGGGCATGATGGGATGGAGCATGACCAGTATCTGGTCGAAGGCCCAGGCGGCGACGGCCTTGGTTTCGTCGTCGAACGCGCCTTTGACCAGCTCGACGTACCAGTCGCAGAAGGTTCCCCAGGTGAAGTGGTAAATGGCGTCGGCCATGTCGTCGAAGCGCAGCTCGGCGAATGCATTGTCGAGCTTGGCCAGCGTTTCCACGACGACACCGATGATCCATCGATTGACGGGCAGCTTGGCGTCGGGCGCTACGATGCTCGTCGACGCCCCGACGCCATTCATCTGCAGGAAGCGGGCGGCGTTCCACAGCTTGGTGGCGAAGTTGCGATAGCCCTCGACGCGCTTCTCATCCAATTTGATGTCGCGGCCCTGGCTTTCCATCGCCGCGAGCGTGAAGCGCAAGGCGTCGGCGCCATATTTGTCGATCAGGCCGAGCGGGTCGACGGTATTGCCCTTCGATTTGGACATCTTCTGTCCGGCCGCGTCGCGGACCAGGCCGTGGAGATAGAGCGTCTTCCACGGCACCTCCGCCATGAACTCCATCCCCTGCATCGCCATTCGGGCGTCCCAGAAGAAGAGGATGTCGAAGCCGGAGATGAGGACATCATTGGGGTAGTGGCGGGCGAGATCCTCAGTCTGGTCAGGCCAGCCCAATGTCGCGAAGGGCCAGAGCGCCGAGCTGAACCAGGTGTCGAGCACATCCTCGTCGCGGCGGAGGGCTTTGCCGCCGGCCTCGAGCACGGCCTCGTCCTCGCTCTCGGCGACATAGGCATTGCCATCCGAATCGTACCAGGCCGGAATCCGGTGGCCCCACCAGAGTTGCCGCGACACGCACCAGGGCTGGATGTTTTCCAGCCAGTTGAACCAGGTTTTCGACCAGTTTTCGGGCACGATTCGGATGTCGCCGGCGCGCGTCGCGGCCATGACGCGTTCCGCGAGCGGCTTGACGTCGACATACCATTGGTCAGTCAGCCAGGGCTCGACGACGACGCCGGAACGGTCGCCAAAAGGCGTCGCGATGACCCGGTCCTCGACCCGCTCCAATGCGCCTTCGGCTTCGAGCAAAGCGACGACGCGCTTGCGGGCGTCTTCGCGCGCCAGGCTCAGCAGATCTTCAGGAATCAGCCCGTCCTGCGTCTGGACGACATGCGCGGTCGCATCGAACATATTGAGCATGTCGGCAGCCCTGAAACCGGCGCGTCTGCCGACCTCGAAATCGTTGAAGTCATGGCCCGGCGTAATCTTGACCGCGCCGGAACCGAGCTCCGGGTCGGCATGCTCGTCAGCGACGATCGGGATCAGGCGCCCGGTTATCGGGTGCTTGACCATTTTGCCGACCAGCGCCGTGTAGCGCTTGTCGTCCGGATGCACGGCGACCGCCATGTCGGCGAGCATCGTCTCCGGTCGGGTCGTCGCGACATGGATCGCGCCCGATCCGTCGGCGAGCGGATATTTCAGGTGCCAGAAATGCCCCTGGACCTCGCGTGTCTCAACTTCGAGATCGCTGATCGCCGTCTGGAATCGCGGGTCCCAGTTGACGAGGCGCTTGTCGCGATACGCCAGGCCACGCTTGTAGAGCTCGACGAAAACCTTGATTACCGCGGCCGAAAAGCCCTCGTCCATGGTGAAGCGCTCGTTCGCCCAGTCGCACGAGGCGCCGAGACGGCGGAGCTGGCGGGTGATGGCGCCCCCCGACTGCGCCTTCCATTCCCAGACATGGTCGAGGAAGGCTTCGCGGCCGATCTCGGCGCGCTTGACGCCTTGGCTCTCGAGGTTGCGCTCGACCACCATTTGCGTGGCGATGCCGGCATGGTCGGTGCCCACCACCCACAGCGCGTCCTTGCCCTGCATCCGCGCGTGGCGGGTCAAAATGTCCTGCAGCGTATTGTCGAGCGCGTGACCGATGTGCAGCGACCCGGTGACGTTGGGCGGCGGCATGACGATGGTGAAAGGGTCCGCGTCCTTCCGTTGCGGGCGGAACAGCCCCTGCCCTTCCCAATGGGCATACCAGCGGGCCTCGATCGGGCCCGGTTCGAACGTCTTGGCGAGTTCGGTCATGCGGCCGCCTTTAGCGGCCGGACGCGCCCGCGCCAGCCCCCATCCAGCGGTCCATCCAGGCGAAGACCTCGCCGTACCATTGGATCGAGTTCTTCGGCTTCAGCACCCAATGATTCTCGTCCGGGAAGATGAGCAGTCGCGACGGAATGTTGCGGCGCTGCAGGGCCGTGAAGGCCGCAATCCCCTGCGTGTAAGGAATGCGGAAGTCATTCTCGCTGGTGATCACCAGCTGCGGCGTCTTCCAGTTCTGGACGTAATTGACAGGGTTCCATTTCTCGAACGCTGCCGGATCCTCGAAATAAGCCTTGGCGCCATGCTCCCATTCGTCGAACCACAGCTCCTCGGTTTCATAGGCCATGGCCCGGGCGTCGAAGACGCCGTCATGTTCGACGATGCAGCGAAACCGGTCGGGCCACTGGCCTTCGATCCAGTTCATCATATAGCCGCCGTAGCTGCCACCGGCCGCGCAGGCGCGGTCGCCATCGAGCTGCGGATCGCTGGCAATGGCGTAGGCGAGACCCTTTTGCAGGTCCTCGAGCGGCCAGCCTCCCCAATTATTGTGGATGGAGTCGGTGAACGCCTGGCCGTAGCCCGTGGACCCGTGGAAATCGACGCTAACCACGCCGTAGCCGGGCGACGCGAACAGCCGCGGGTTCCAGCGATATGACCAGCTGTTCGACAAGCTGCCCTGCGGACCGCCATGGACGAGGAAGGTGATCGGCAGCTTGCCGGCGGCCTTCTGGTTTTTAAGCTCGAAGCCCCAGACGCGGTCATTGTTTGCGCCGGTGAAGCTGAACTTCTTGAAGGTGATCGGGTCGAGCTGCGCGAGCAGGTCGCGGTTTACCGAAGTCAGTTGGCTGACCTGCCCCTTGGCAGTGATGCGAAACAAATCGTCGGGCGCGAAAACGGAGTTCGACGTGTAGAGCACGTCACCGTTCGGCAAGGCGTGGATGTTGCCGGCATGGCCATCCCTGGTCAGCCGCGTGACCTTGCCCGTGCCGGAATCGATGCGGAACACTGGCTCTTCCAGCGTGTCGCCGGCAGTAACCAGCAGGCTCTTGCCGTCCGGTGCCCAGGCGATGGAGTCTACGGAACGGTCCCAATCCTTCGTCAGCGCGCGCACCTGGCCGGTGGCGAGGTCGCGCAGCATCAGGACCTGGCGGTCCGCTTCATATGTCGGGCGCGCCATGGCGAAATAAGCGAGTGTCCTGCCGTCCGGCGAGACCGCCGGCAGATTGTCGGTCGCGTCATTGGCGTCGGTCAGGTTGGTCGGCCCGGCGCTGCCGTCGGTTGGCACCGCAAAAATGTCGAGGTTGGTGGAAAGCGGCTCGATGCGGCCCGCCTCGCGCAGCGCGAAAAAGGCAGTCCGTCCGTCCGGCGACAAGGCGATCTCCTCGCCGCCGCCCATCGGCTTGGACGGCGTGTCACCGACCAGCTTGCCGGTCAGCGGCGCGCCGGCGCCTACAATCCTGCCATTCTCGACCGCAAAGCCGAACAGGCGCGACCTTACGCCCGGCTCTGCCCAGGCGTCCCAGTGGCGGATGAACAATTGGTCGTAGGTGCGGCCGCTGCCGGTCTCCGGCTTCTTCGGCAGGCCTTCACAGGCAAAATCGGTGCAGCGCAGGTCGCGGTCGCCCCAGACAACCAGCCGGTCGCCCGACGCTGCAAGCTTGAAGCCGGCGATCTCGCCCTTCAGATTGCTCACCTGTACCGGCGCACCGCCCGGAACCAAACGGAACAGCTGGTCCTGGCCACCGGCCTCCATGATGAACCAGATCGAGCCGTCGGGGCCGAACATGGCGTCATGCCCCTTCTCCGCTCCCTGGACCGGTTGCGGCGCGGCGCCCTTGGCCTTCAAATCGAGCAAATAGAGCGTGTTGTTGCGCTTGTTGGCGGCAAGGTCGGTGCTGGAAATGGTGAACACGGCCCAGCGGCCGTCGGGCGATACTTCCGGAGCGCCGAGCCGATGCATCATGTGCAGGTCGGTGGCGGTCATCGGCCGGGCGACGGCGGGACTGGCGAAAAGCGAAAAAGCGGCGGCGGCCGCGAGAATGTGCTTGGTCATGGTGCCGAGGCGTAGCAGCGCCGCGACAGGAGGCAAGAGCTAGACTGGGCGGCCGGTGATGCGGCTTATCTCGCGCTTCACATGCTCGTCGACGATGCGCGGGAGATTCTCGTCGAGCCACTGCTTGAGGATCGGCTTCAGCATTTCGCGCAACATGTCCTCGAGCGGATTGACCTGCGACGGCGGCGGCGCGCTGGAAGCGACGCTTGAGAGTTCTTCGAGCTTCTGGCGGCTGTTATCGGCGGCGTTTTCGTCGAGCAGCGGCGGCCCGAGCTCCATCGGCGGCGAGGCCGGTTCCTCGGCTGCCATGCTCTCATCGAGCTCGAGTACGTCTTCTTCCGCTTCGCCCTCGTCCGGCGAGGACGGCGAGACCGCTGTGCGCAGTTCTTTCTCCTCGGCGATCACTCGCTTGATCGACGCGAGAATGTCTTCCATCGATGGTTCACGCGACTGCATGGGCCGCCGTATCGCTTATCGCGGCGCCTGAGTCACGCCTTGCGGCTGTTCGGCCGGAGTGACCGTCCGTGTCGATACGGGCAGATGCCGCGCGTCGGTCGACCAGTCGTTCCAGTCCCCGGCGACGCGCCGATAATTGCCGAGCGGATCATAGAGCGGCCCGCCGTCCAGCCCGAGGTCGGCTGCCTCGGCCTCACCCATGGCGTTCAGCAGCTGGAAGCCCGCGACATAAGCATCGCGCTTCGCGGTCACCAGCAGGACCTGCGAATTCAAGAGTTCCTGTTCGGCATCGAGCACGTCAAGGATGGTTCGGGTACCGACACTGTTCTCGGCGCGAACGCCTTCGAGCGCCAATTCGTTCGCCTTCACGGCCACCTCGTTGGAGGTGATGGCCTGCAGCGCCGCGTGATAATCGGCGTAGGCGGAGCGGGTCACCGAGACGACCGAGCGCTCGGTGCCGATAAGCCGCTCGAGGAACTCTCCCTCGATCGCCTGGGCCTGGCGGATTCGCGCGGAGGGTAGGCCGCCCTGGTAAAAAGGAACGCGAGCCTGCGCGCCGATGCTGGTCGCCGTGCCCGAACGCAGCCCGAGGTCGTCGCCAGTGGCGTCGACATAGTCACCGGATGCAATGGCCGAGACGGTCGGCAGCCGCGTGCCCTTGACCGAGCGGACGTCATAGCGCGCCGCTTCGGCCTCCTGGGTAATGGCGATGAGGTCGGGATTGTTGACGAGAGCGATCTGCACCGCCTGGTCGGGCGTCGCCGGCAGCGGCGGCAAGGGTGGCGGCGGGGCCAATTTGTCCGGAGTCTTGCCGATGACGCGCCGATAATTCTCTTCGCTCCCAGTTGCCCGGCCCATGGCGAGGAGCAGCCGCGACCGGGCGAGAGACAGGCGCGCTTCAGACTGGGCGACGTCGGTGCGGGTGACATCGCCGATCTCGAAGCGGTCGCGCGTCGCTTCCAGGTTGGTCTGCAGCACCCTCACATTATTCTGGTTGAGCTCGACTGTCGCCCGGTCGCGCATCACGTCCATGTAGGCGGCGACCGCTTCGGTGAAGACGTCGCCTTCGACGGCGCGCAGGGTCGCCCGGCCGGCTTCGGCGCGCTCCTTGGACGCCTTGACGTTGTTCTTGACCGTGCCGCCCTGGAAGACCGGATAGGCAAGATCGACGCTGCTGGTGAAGAATGGGCCCTTGCCGGTGCCGACATCGAAGCGGCCGCTGCGGGTGATGTCGCGGGTGACGCCGGCGGTTCCGGTTATGGTGGGCCGGCCGGCGGCGCGGGCGATGGCCACTCCGGCGTCGGTCGACTTCAGGGTCTCACGCTGCGCGTTCAGTGTCGGGTTGGTCCGATAGGTCGAGTTCAGCGCCTCGCGCAGCGTGTCCGCCGAGGCGGTCTCCGCAAGCAAGACAGCGACCAGCGCGCCGATGATAAGATGACGCTTCAACAAGCACTCCATCGTCAGAAGGTGAAAACCCGTGGTCGGGCGAAGCCGGGAAGGATAGGGACTTCGGAATCGGCAAAACGGCGAAGGCCGAGCGCGCCGCCGGCGACGCGGCCGATCGCCAGCCGAGTGACACCGCTGTCAGCGATGGCGGTGCCAAGGCGGCCTTCGGGAGCCAGGCGGGCAACCAGTCCCGGCGGCACTTCCTCGACGGCGCCGTCGATCAGGATGAGGTCGTAGCTTGCCTTGCCGGCGGCGTCCGCGCCATCGGCAAGATCAACAGTCAGGCCGAGCGCTTCGAGTACCTTGGCCGCATAGCCATTGCCCGAACCGACGACGAGCGCGCGCTCGCCGGCGCGCGGCTCAAGTTCGGTTAGCAGCTTCGCGAGGGCAGCGGGCGGCATCAGGACCCTGCCTTCGCCGAGGTCGAGGGGGCGATCGGAGTAAGCGAGCGAACGCACTGCCTCCGGCACGAACTGCTCACGTGGCACGGAGGCCATGGCGGCAAGCACGGCGGGATCGGTGACGCCCTCCGGCTTCAGCTGGCTGTCGATCATGGCGCGCCGGGCAGCGGCAAAGTCAGGCGAATGAAGCGACATCAAGTCCTCGAGGTTCGTCAACTGTTATATGCCAGTAATACACTGGCCATGCAAGGCCGTCCATATCGTCCGGGGACCGAGAGGCCAAGCGGCGGTGACCGCCGCCGGTCGAAAAGGCGAGAAGACGAATGGCCCTCTCGGCCGGAACCGCCGGTTGACAATATCGGACGCCCCGACCATTTCCCCGCTTCCGCGGGGCCCGATGGCGGAGTGGTTACGCAGAGGACTGCAAATCCTTGCACGCCGGTTCGATTCCGGCTCGGGCCTCCACTCCTTGAATGTCCGGATTCGTACGTAAGTGTCCGAATTCGGACGCTCGACGGCAAATTGCGCGCGTCGCCCCGAGCCTTCTGGCTGTTGAATCCCGACTGGCCCATCATCCCTACCTCGCAAGCTTCATGCCAACCGGACCTGCTCATTCCGCAGGCTGAAGCGCGGGCGCGCCGCCGCGGCGGCTCCGCCAGCGGGCGAGGCGATCGGCCCCAGTGCGGCTGACGACATAGAAAGTGGGCGTATAGATCAGCCCGAACGCCGTCACTCCGATCATTCCGAAGAAGACAGCCGTGCCCAGCGCCTGGCGAAGTTCGGCACCGGCGCCGGTCGAAGTCACCAGCGGCAGCGTGCCAAGGATGAAGGCGAAGCTGGTCATCAGGATCGGGCGCAGCCGGATGCGTGCCGCCTCCACGGCGGCATCGACGATCGATGCTCCCCGTTCCTCGGCCTGCTTGGCGAACTCGACGATCAGGATGGCATTCTTCGCCGCCAGAGCGATCAAAACGATCAGGCCGATCTGGGTCAGGATATTATTGTCCATGCCGCGCAAATTGACGCCGATCATCGCCGCCAGCAGTGTCATCGGCACGATCAGGATCACGGCGACGGGCAAAGTGAGGCTTTCGAACTGGGCGGCGAGGACCAGGAAGACGAAGACTACCGCCAGCCCGAACACGATTCCCGCCGTGTTGCCGGCCGCTCGCTGCTGATAGGCGATGTCGGTCCATTCCGTCCGGAATGCCGGCCCGAGGCTCTGGGCAACCTTTTCCATCTGTTCCATCGCCTGCCCGGTCGAGAATCCCGGCGCCGCCTCGCCATCCATCTCGATGGCGGGAAACAGATTGTAACGCGTCACCCGATACGGGCCCGTGCGGTCCTGGAAGGTTGCGATCGAGCCGATCGGGACCATCTCGCCGGTCGCCGAGCGGGTCTTGAGCTGCGCAATGTCGGCCGTGTCGTCGCGGAATCGGGAGTCCGCCTGGGCGGTGACGTGATAGGTGCGGCCGAGCAGGTTGAAGTCATTGACGTAGGCCGAGCCGAGATAGACCTGCAGGGCCTCGAAGACCTTGCTCGGATCGACGCCAAGCATGTCGGCCTTGGTGCGGTCGACGTCCGCATACACGCGCGGGGTCGCGGCATTATAAAGGGTAAAGACGTTTGCGAGCCCCGGCGTCTGCGCCGCCTGACCCATGAAGGCGAATGCCGCGCCTTCCATCGCCTTAAAGCCGACATCGCCGCGGTCCTGGATGATCATCCGAAAGCCGCCTGAGCCAATGCCCTGGATGACCGGCGGCGAAACGACGAAGACCATCGCTTCGTCGATATCGGACACAGCCTTGCGCATGTCGTCCATGATGGCCGCTTCCGACCGGCCGTGTTTCGAACGCCAGCCGTAGCCCTTGAAGGCAAGGTAGGCGGCGCCGGCATTGGACGATTGCGTGCCGGAGGCGCCATCGAAACCGGCAAACATGACGGCGTCCTGGACGCCCTCGATCTTGACGAGGCGCGCAGCGACTTTTTTCAGCACCGCGTCGGTGCGGCTGATCGAGCTGCCCGGCGGAAGCTGGACGACGGCGAGTGCATAGCCCTGGTCTTGCGCCGGGATGAAGCCGGACGGAGTCATCAAGAACAGGGCCACCGTCCCCGCGATCAGGCCGCCATAGGTCAGCAGGACCTTTCGCGGATTGTTGATCAGCTTGGCTGTCACCCGACCGTACCAGGCCGAAAAACGGTTGAAATTGCGGTTGAACCAGTCACCAGCCGAGTGGAGCATGCGCCGGAACCCGGCGCCCGGTGCCTCGTCCCTGGGCTTCAGGAGCAATGCGGCCAGAGCCGGCGACAAGGTCAGCGACAAGAGCAGCGAAATCAAGGTCGCGCTGGAGATCGTCACCGCGAACTGGCGGTAGAATTCTCCGGACAGGCCCGTCAGGAACATCGTCGGCACGAACACCGCGCACAGCACCAGGACGATGGCGACCAAAGCAGTGGACACTTCGTCCATCGATCGCCGGGCAGCCTCGCGCGGAGTCAGGCCCTTCTCGAGATTGCGTTCGACATTCTCGACGACGACAATCGCGTCATCGACGACAATGCCGATGGCCAGGACCAACCCGAACATCGACAAGGTATTGAGCGAATATCCCAGGCCCGCGAGCACCGCGAATGCGCCAATCAGTGATACGGGAATGGCCACGACGGGGATGACCGCCGCCCGCCAGCTCTGCAGGAAGACGATGATGACGAGGACGACCAAAGCGATCGCCTCGAGCAAGGTCACCTGTACTGCTTCCATCGACTTGCTGATGAACTCGGTCGGGTTCCAGATGACCCGATAGGCGACGCCGGCTGGGAATTCCTTTGACGCCGATTCCATTTCATTGAGCACGCCCTGCGCCGCGGCGAGCGCATTGGTGCCCGGCCGCTGCGTGATGCCGAGGATCAAGGATTCCTCACCCGACAAATAGCCGTTAACGCCATAGTCATCGGCGCCGAGCTCGACGCGCGCGATGTCGGCAACGCGTGTTATGGAGCCGTCCGGAGCGGTCTTGACGATAATCCGGGCGAATTCCTGCGGATCCTTGAAACGGCCCTGTGTCTCGACGTTCAGCTGGAAGGCCGAGCCATTGTCGTACGGCGGCTGGCCGACCGTGCCGGACGCGACCTGCACATTCTGGGCGCGTAGTGCGGCCACGACTTCTCCTGCCGTCATACCGCGCGCTGCGGCACGGCCCGGGTCGATCCAAACGCGCATCGCATAATCGCGCCCGCCGAAAATCTGCACGTCGCCAATGCCGTCGACACGGGTCAGCCGATCGCGAACCTGGCTTAGGATGTAATTCGACATATAGGCGCGGTCGCGCGAGTGATCGGGCGAGATGATGTTGATCGCCATCAGCCAGGACGGGAGAGATTTGCGCGTGACGACGCCCAGCCGCCGCACTTCCTCCGGCAAGGCCGGCTCGGCGATGGCAACACGGTTCTGCACCAGTACCTGCGCCTTATCCAGGTTGGTGCCGAGCTTGAACGTGACAGTGATCGTGACGCGGCCGTCGCCGGTCGATTGGCTCGACATGTAGATCATGTCGTCGACGCCGTTGATCTGCTGCTCGATCGGAGAAGCGACCGTGTCGGAGACGGTCTCGGCCGACGCGCCCGGATAGGAGGCGCTGATGGTGATCGTCGGCGGGACGACCTCCGGATATTGCGCCACCGGCAGGCTCAAATAAGAGATCGCGCCAACGAGCGTGATGATAATGGCGATGACCGCCGCAAAGATTGGTCGATCGATGAAGATCCGGGAAAGGCGCATGGCTTAGTGCGCCTGGCCGGAGGCGAACGTGGCGCTGCTCGCCGCCGGCGGGCTGACGACGGGACTGCCGGGCTTCGCGGGCTCAGGCACAATCCGACCGAGCTTGGGCTTGATCGGCACGCCGGGGAACATGCGCTGGTGGCCGCGAATGACAACTTTGGCATCCGGAGCAAGACCGCCGCGGATCACCCGCAGGCCGTCGATCACGGGACCAATGGTGACCGGTACCGGCACTGCCTTGCCGTCCTTGCCGATGGTCATGACGATTTTGCCGGCCTGGTCCGTCACGACCGCGCTGTCAGGCACCAGCAGCACGCTGACCGGCTGGCGGCTCGACAGCCGCATGCTGCCGAAAACCCCGGGAACGAGGAAGCCATCACCATTGGCGACGACGGCACGGGCGCGGATAGTGCCCGAATTGCGTTCGATGCCGTTGTCGGTGAAGTCGACCGTCCCGCGCCAGCGATAGTCGGGCTCATCCTGAAGGCGGATCTCGACCGACTGCGGGGCGTCGTCGCCGGCGGTGCGCAGGCGTTGCGCCTTGAGCAGCAACGCCTCGGAAACGTCGAACGTGAAGTAGATCGGATCGACGGCGTTGATCGTCGTCAGCAAGGTTGCATCCTCGCCGTTGCCGCCGGCGAGCAAAGTGCCCGGATCGGCCCGCCGGTCGGAAATCCGGCCGCTGACCGGGGCGCGCACCTGCGTGAACTCGAGGTCTAGCGCCCGTTGCCGGACAATGGCGTCGGTAGCGGCGATATTGGCTCGGGCGGATCGATCTGCTTCCTGACGAATGTCGTAATCGTCACGCGAAACGAAGCCCTTGGGAAGCAGCCGCTGCGCGCGCGTGAGCTGGACGGCCGCGAGTTTCGAAGCCGCCCGCGCCGCCAACGCCCGCGCCTGGGCTTCCGCGAGCTCGGCCCGGAAAGGACGCGGGTCGATAGTGAACAGCAACTGGCCCTGCTGGACGTAATCGCCGTCGTGGAAATGCACGCCGACCAACTGGCCCGAGACGCGCGGGCGAATCTCGACCGTACGGCTCGGCTCGAACTGGCCGGTGAACTCGTCATATTCGATGATCGTGCGCTGCAACGGCGTCGCGACCGTAACCTCGGCGGGAGGCATTGCCTGGGCAGGAGGCTTGCCGCCGCCGAACAACCAATAGGCTATTCCAGCTATCAGGATCAGGGAGATCAATGCCATGCCGATCCGCGCGCCAAGGGGCTGGCGACGGAATCTGACAATCAGCGAACGGCCCTGCCCGTCTGCGTAGACATCGGCGAATTCGTCCTTGCGAAAGAACATCAGGCGAAGGCCTCCGGCGATTGGCCTGGGACGGGTGAATTGACGGCCTTGATGACGCAATTCACGAGGAGCTCGTATTGGGCTGGGCTGAATCCTGCCGAAAGGAAGTCGGCGACGTCCTCGCCGGGAACCGTGAAACCGAAATGCCAGCTGAGCACCGCCATCTTGCGAAGCGCCTCAAGCTGGGCATTGGCCAGCTCGGGGTTGGGGCGCCCGACCAGCCAATTCGCTAAGCGGCGGATTGGTCCCGACGGCCGGATGGTCCACAGGTCGTCGACCCGCGCAAGCCGGATCACCGACCATTCCAATGGTGAGAATTCCGGATTTGCCGCAACGGGCGCATGAACGACCGACAGGGCGATGGTATCCGGTCGACCGGGCTCAATTCGCGCAAGATAGGCCAATGCCTTTCTCCTTCCGGGCAAGCCGCACCATCGGCCGGAATCTGCATTCCGGCGCGTACGGCCGCCCCTGATCGCTCGGTGTTGCTCAGCGGCAAAGCTCCCCGCTTCGACGCTGCAATTTGTTACGATGCACAGGCGGGCTTCTGGTCCCGCGGAAGACAAAATTGAAAGCGGCGCCTGAATAAGGTGCAGCGCTTTCTGTACCGGTCAGTACAAAGCTAGGCAGTTGCCGTCAAGCGAGTTTCTGTACCGGCTGATAAAAAAATTCATGTGAGGCCATAAGACTCGCTGATGAGAATGGAAATCAGCCCGTGAACCACATCTTGAGGACGGTGTCGGCGGTCCGCCGAAGCTCCTCCCGAGTCGCGCCCGCGCCGGCCTGGACCGACATGCCCTGGACGACGGCGTACATGAGGTTGGTCAGTGCATCGACATCGACATGCGCGGGCAGATCGCCCTCTGCCTTGGCCCGCTCCAGGCGGTTGATCAACGCCCGCCTGGCGACCTTGCCGCGTGCAAGCACTTCTTCGCGTATCGACGCAGCTTCGGCGCCACAGGAAACCGAGGCGATGACCCCAAGGCAACCGTGCGGGTCGCTTTGCCCCGTTATGGTGTCGACCGCGCCACGCAACATGGATTCGGCAACTTGGCGTGCAGTCGGCTCGGCCAGGGACTTGCCGACATAGGCCAGCTTGTCGCGCTCATAGAGATCGAGCGCCTTGCGGAAGAGGGATTCCTTGTTGCCGAAAGCCGCATAGAGGCTCGGACGCGTGATTCCCATCGCCTCCGTCAGGTCATTGAGCGAGGTGCCCTCGTAGCCCTTGCTCCAGAAGACGCGAAGCGCCTGTGCGAGCGCATGGTCCACGCAGAATTCGCGCGGCCTGCCGCGAGGCGAAACGATCTCGGGTTTATTCATATCGACCGGTACATAATAATCCAGGCCGCCGAAAAATCCAGAAGTTTCTTTGGATTAGGCAGCAGATCCTGTGACGGCTTGCGGGCCAACGCGTTGCCACGCATAGGGCCCGCATGTTGAGAGCCATCCTTCTTGGAATCGCCATCGCATCGCTTGCCGCCTGTTCGCCCGCTGTCCCGAAACTGGCCGTCGACGACGGCTGGGCTCGTGAAACCGGCCAGTCGGACGCAGCCGCCGCTTATCTGACCATCAGCAACATGGGCGGCGCCGACAAATTGACGGGCGTCCGCTCGTCCATCGGCCAGGCCATGCTCCACGAAAGCTCGATGGACGGCGGAGTTATGCGCATGCGGCCGATCGACCCGAAGGAGGGCCTAGTCGTGCCGTCGAATGGTACTCTCATGCTGACGCCGGGCGGCGCGCACGTCATGGTGATGGGGCTGAAGAAGCCGCTGCATGCCGGCGATCGCTTTGACGTGACCCTGCTGTTCGGCAAGTCGGGGCCAAGGAAGGTGGCTATCACCGTCAAACCGGCCAATGATGCGCCGGCCAGCCACTAGATGAAGGCTTTGCGAATCATCCTGTGGGTGCTGGTCGCCGCCGCGGTCGCCGGTTTCGGCGCCTTTTATATTCGCCAGCACTCCGAAGCGCCGCAGAGCCCGCCCACCCAGGTCGCGTTCGGCGGTCCCTTCACCTTGGTCGACAGCAAGGGACAGCCGTTCGCCAGCAACAAGCTGGCCGGACGGCCCTATGCGATCTTCTTCGGCTTCACCCATTGCCCCGACGTCTGCCCGACGACGCTGGCGCGGCTGGTCAAGCTTCGCCGGCAGCTGGGCGATGAGCGGTCTTTCCAGATCGTCTTCGTAACCGTCGACCCGGAGCGGGACGGCCCGGGCGAAGTCGGCGCTTACGCGGACTTGTTCGGAGCGCCGATCACCGGCTTGACGGGTAGCCCGGCGCAGATCGGCCAGGTCAAAAAGCAATTCGGTATTTTCTCGCAGAAGGTCGGCACCGGCGACACCTACACTGTCGACCATACCGCCACGGTCCTGCTGTTCGACCGTAGAGAGCAATTCCAGTCGACCATTTCGCCGGACGAGACCGATGCGGGAGCGCTGGCCAAGCTCAAGCGGCTGACCGCCTAATCCGCCTGGATCACGTGCTCCGAAAGCACTCTGGCAAGCAGCCGGTCGATTCCGGCAGCTGCCTCGGGCTCGTCGAGGACTGGCGCATGGCCGATGCGAGGGACAGTGACCAGCTCCGCCTTCGGAAGCTTGGCGACCATCCGCGCCGCGGTTTCCGCGGAAAACAGGTCGCTGATTTCGCCGCGCACAATCAGGACCGGCTTGTCGACGAGGCCGTCGAGCAATGGCCAGGGGTCAAAGTCAGGCGAGCCGTCGCTCGTTGCAAAGGACTGTCGGATAGCCATGTCATAGTCAGGCTGGATACTGCCGTCGGGCCGCTCGCTGCACAGGCGGCGAACGAAGCGCTCCCAATCCGGAGCCGTGTAATGTGGGAAGGCGATGCGGTTGATCGTTGCCGCCGCCTCGCCGGCCTCCGCCCAGCTCGCCCAGTGGCCGCCCTTGCCGACATAGGAACGCAGGCGCTCGATTGCCGCCGGCTCGATCACCGGGCCGATGTCGTTGATCATGGCGCCGGCGATCCGCTCCGGATCGTTGCCGCTCATTAGCATGGTCACGAGGCCGCCAAGCGACGTGCCGAAGAACACCGCGTCGGCGATGCCGAGCTGGTCGAGCAGCTTGAGCACGTCGGCGGTATAGGTCGCCGGCGTGTAGTTCGCCGGCTTCGGATCGTGCTGCGATTGCCCGCGGCCGCGGAACTCTACGGCGATGATGCGCCAATCGCCGGCTAAACGGTCGGCGACTGGCTCGAAATCGCGGGAATTGCGGGTGAGGCCGGGCAGGCAAAGGATCGGTGGCCGCTCGGGCGGTCCGGCATAGTCGCGATAATGCAGCCGGAGACCGTCCCTACTATTCCAATAACGGTCCTGCCACTCAGCCATCGACGGTTCCCCCGTTGCCTGTCCTCCCCTATCGCGGGCGGATGGCGCCGCGGCAACCCTATCGTCCGGACCCGAAGATCCTGGAGCTGGGCACAGACTTTTATGACGCGGTCGAGCCGGCGCGCTTTCCAGTCGGCATTCCGCGTTTCCTCAACCGGCGCTGGGCTGAAAGGGTCGGGCTGAGCGACCTCGATGAGGAAGGCTGGGCGCGGCATTTCCTCCGCTTTGAACCGCTGCCGGACAATCTGCAGCAGCCGCTGGCGCTTCGCTACCACGGCCACCAGTTCCGCAGCTACAATCCCGAGATCGGCGACGGACGAGGCTTCCTCTTCGCCCAGTTGCGCGATGACAAGGGCCGCCTGCTCGACCTCGGCACCAAGGGATCAGGCCAGACGCCCTACAGCCGCTTCGGCGACGGTCGCCTGACGCTCAAGGGCGGCGTGCGCGAGGTGCTGGCTACGGAGATGCTCGAGGCACTGGGCGCCAACACATCGAAAAGCTTCGCTTTATTCGAAACCGGCGAGCAATTGGTTCGCGGCGATGAGCCGTCGCCGACGCGCTCGTCGGTGCTCACCCGGCTAAGCCACGGGCATATTCGGATCGGCACGTTCCAGCGCCTGGCTTTCTTCGAGCAGGCTGAGAATATCGCGAAGCTCACCCGCTATTGCCTGAAGCATCTGTACGGCGAAAAGCCTGCGGCGGACGATGCGGCCAATGCCATCCGCCTGTTCGAGCTGGTTGCGGGAGCAACAGCGCGGCTGGCAGCTTCCTACATGGCGGCGGGTTTCGTCCACGGCGTGCTCAACAGCGACAATATTGCCATCACCGGCGAGAGCTTCGACTACGGTCCCTGGCGGTTTACACCCGAATGGGATGAGGTATTCACCGCGGCCTATTTCGACGAGACCGGCCTTTACGCGTTCGGGCGCCAGCCTGAGGCGATCCACTGGGACCTTGCGCAACTGGCCGGCTGCCTGGCCCTGATTGCCGAGGCGCCGATGCTCGCCGATCTCCTGCGCGGCTGGGGCCAAAGCTTCGAGACGGAGCTCGTCGACGGCCTGCTCAAGCGGCTCGGCGTCGAGCGGCGCGAACCATCCGACGATCGGCTATTGGCTACTGAGCTGATCAGGGCACTGCAGTCAGGGGAGGCAGGCATCGATCGGGCATTCTTCGATTGGCGTGGAGGTCGTAGTCCCGGCGCCGAGGCTTATCCGGGCGAGGCTTTCCGAGCCCTGGCCAACGCGCTCGAAGGCCGCGACAATCCCTCTGCTCGCCAGCATCCCTATTGGAGTGGTGAGCAGCCCTGCTCAATGCATATCGACGAGGTCGAGGCGATCTGGGACGCCATCGCGGACGCCGACGACTGGTCGCTGTTCGAGGCCAAGATCGCCGCCATCCGCAGGATGGGCGAAGCAATGCTCGCGGCTTGACCGCAACCGGCGAGCCTTTACCGAGGCGCGGGAATGGCGACCCTCCTCAAATCCTTTGAACCGGCGACAGGGGCGGAACTGTGGTCGGGGTCCATCGGCGATCCGGCGGCCGAAGTCGCCGCCGCGCGCGCGGCTTGGCCGGAGTGGGCCGCGCACAGCATTGCCTATCGGATCGAGACATTGCGCCGCTTCGCCAATGAGGTGCGCTCGCGCGAAGGCGACTTCGCGGACCTCATCGCCCGCGAAACCGGCAAGCCCTTATGGGAAGCCAAGACCGAGGTCGGCGCGGTCATCAATAAAGTCGAGATTTCGGCGTCCGCCTACATGGACCGGACGCCGATGCGGCGGCTCGAGGCGGCGCTGGGCAACAAGATCGCCGTTCGCCACAAGCCGCATGGCGTGCTGGCCGTCCTTGGGCCCTATAATTTCCCCGCGCACCTTCCCAACGGGCACATCGTTCCGGCGCTGATCGCCGGCAATGCCGTGGTCTTCAAGCCGTCGGAGAAAACCCCAGCCAGTGGCGCAATGCTGGTCGAATGCTTCCATGCCGCCGGCATTCCCGAGGGCGTCTTGCGGCTGCTCGTCGGTGGGCCCGACGAAGGCCGGGCGCTAGCCGCCGAGCCGGGCATCGACGGTCTGCTGTTCACCGGCTCGGTGCGCGCCGGCCTGTCGCTCCACAAGCAGTTCGCTGACACGCCGAACAAAATCCTGGCGCTCGAGCTGGGCGGCAACAATCCCCTGATCGTATGGAACGCCAAGGACATGGAGGCAGCGGCGGTCATCGCCGTCCAGTCGGCCTATCTGTCGGCGGGCCAGCGCTGCACGGCGGCACGCCGGCTGATCGTCGAGGATGGCAAGGAAGAGAAGCTGGTCGAGGCAATGAGCGAGCTGATCGACCGGCTGATTGTCGACCATCCCCATGCCAAGCCGCCGCCGTTCATGGGTCCGGTGATCGACAATGACGCCGCGCATCATCTGCAAGACCAGTGGGTCGAGCTGATGATGAAAGGCGGCAAGCCGATAAGGCGGCTGGACCGGCTTTCCGAGGACAAGCCGTTCCTGACACCGGCGCTGATCGACGTCACCGATGTCCGTGACCGGCGGGACGAAGAGCTGTTCGGCCCGGTCCTGCAGCTGATTCGCGTGAAGGATTTCGACGCGGCAATCGCAGAGGCGAACAACACGCGCTTCGGCCTTTCGGCCAGCCTCGTCGGCGGTAGTCCGGCGATGTACGACAAATTTTGGGCACAGGCCCGCGCCGGGGTCATCAACTGGAACAAGCCGACCAATGGCGCGCCTTCGAACGCGCCGTTCGGCGGCATCGGCCTGTCCGGCAATCATCGGCCGAGCGCCTATTACGCCGCCGATTATTGCGCTTACCCGGTCACCAGCAGCGAAGCGGAACTGGCACGCGCGGCCATCGGCGACGGCCTGCGCGATCCGAACTTACAGGAGGACTGAAGTTACTGCGGAGTGGCGCCTGATCCGGCACTGCCACCTGCCGCGGCTTCACGTCCTGCTGACCCGACGCGGAAGCCCGCGTCCATCCCGCCAGCCAATGCTCCCGGCCGATCCCATGCGTAACGGTCGCTGAAGCTCGCCATGCCCGTCGCGTCCGGAACCATCGTCAAATAGGTGACATAGACCGGCACCCCGCGTGGCAGCGACATATGCTGCTCCGGCTCACTGCCGACGGCTGCAACGTCGCGCCCGAACAACCAATTGGCGAACCGGCGATAATCCTCGATGCGGATGCAGCCGTTGCTCTTCGCCCGGTTCTCCAGCGCGAAATATTCCTTCTTCGGCGTGTCGTGAAGGTAGATGCCTTCCCGATTCGGGAAGGGGAACTTCATCTTGCCCATCGAATTTTCGCCGTTCGGACGCTGGCGCAGGTTCACTTTCTCTGTGCCGGCCGCGACGGCTTTCCAGTCGACCGATGAAGCCGGGAGGATCGTCGGATGCTCGCTGAAGTCGGAAATGACCTCATAGCCATGCGCTTTCATGTAGGCGTCGGGCCCCTTGGCGATGTTGGGCGCCATCTTGCGAATAAGATGCGGAGGCACATGCCAATAAGGATTGGCAATGGCATAATACATTGAACTGGCGACGATCGGTGTCGGCAGGCCGAGCTTGTCCTTGTCGCCGACAACGACCTTCATCGAACCCATGTCCTGACCGCTGTCGTACATGTGCAGCCGCTGCTCGGCCGAATTGACAAGGACGAACCTGCCGCTGGCCGGAAGCATGCGCGCACGCTCGAGATTGAGGGTCGCGCGGTCCGACGCCCGGCCGCCGTTCGCCGCCGCCTCGGCGACCGCGGCTTCGCGGATTTTGGCGTAGATCGGATTGACCGACGACACCGATTGCAGATGCGGAACAATCGACGGCGCAGCCGCCAGAAGCGCCAGGATCCGGTCCGGATGACTGGGCTTGAGCGCCAGCGACGGATCGCCCCAGATCACATTGCTGTTCGGCCGCTGCAGCGTCTGCACATAATCGACCCAGGCCGCCGACAAGGCGAGCTCGGCTTCCTTGTGCTTCATCTCGTCGCCTGCCGTCGCGGCAAGCACCGCCGCCTCGAGCCGAGCAGCGACTTGCGGCCCGTTGGCCATGCCGTCGATCGGCGCGCTGCGAAGAATCGTCAGCAGCTTGCCGATGGCTTCATCGCCTGCTCCGCCCCTGAACCAGATCGGCGCATAATTACGGCGCTCGTAGAAATAGCGGACCGTCGAGCCGTTGGGGGAGTCCGGCAGCGCCACCTGCGGCGGTGCGACCGGCGCCGGCGGCGGCGGGTCTTTCTTCCTCGCCTCGGCCGGGGACGAAGCCACGATTGCGGTGGCGAATGCGGCGAGGACAATAGTCCGCCCGCGGTGAAGATGCCTTTTGCCCATCTTGTCGCGCATAACGTAGATTTGCCCTAACCGTGCAAGTCATTCAACTATTTAAAGGACTTGGCGAACCGCAGCCCATGCCGACTGTCACCTTGATGCAACTATCATGTACCAAAGCTTACTGATCGGGGAACTACCCCCAGTGCATCGTGTTGGCCCCCATCAATTCAGGAAAACAAGGAAAAAATGGATGCGCAAATACTTACGCGGCGCCGTCGCCGTGGTCGCACTTGCCTCGTCACCGGCCATGGCCCGCGACAATTCCGTCTATGTCGGCGTCGAAGGCGGCTAAGCAAAGGCCAGTGGCGTAAAAATTCGGCCGGTCACCCTAGTGGTGGCCGGCCGTCTTGTTTACGGATGAGGGCGCTGAAAGGGGGAACCGCCAGCGCCCTCACCCGCCCCCACGCGCGCCGCCGGGCAAGCGGCCGCGCGCTCCCCTAGCCGCGCATCTCGGGCAGATAAGCATCGTCAGCGAGGTCGCTGAACTTGGTGATGCGGCTGTCGAACCGGAGCTTGACCTTGCCGGTGGCACCATGGCGCTGCTTGGCGATGATGACCTCGGCCTTGCCGTAGGCGCGGGTCATATCGTCCTGCCATTTGGCGAAGTCGGGATGGTCGTCGGCCGGCTGCTTGGCGGCGAGGTAATAATCCTCGCGATAGATAAAGAGGACGATGTCGGCGTCCTGCTCGATTGAGCCCGATTCGCGCAAATCGGAGAGCTGCGGCCGCTTGTCCTCACGCTGTTCGACGGCGCGGGAAAGCTGGGACATGGCCAGCACCGGCACATGCAGCTCCTTGGCGAGTTGCTTCAGGCCCCGGCTGATCTCGGAGATTTCCTGGACCCGGTTGTCGTTCGAGTTCTTGCCGGTTCCCTGCAGCAGCTGGAGGTAATCGACGACGATCATGCCGATGCCCTTCTGCCGCTTCAGGCGCCGCGCCCGGGCGCGCAGCGCGGCGATGGTCAGCGCCGGCGTGTCGTCGATGTAGAGCGGCAGATTGTTGAGTTCGTTGGCGGCGCGTGCGAAGCGGGTGAATTCGTTGCGGCCGATCTTGCCCGAGCGGATCTGCTCGCCGGGAATCTCCGAGCGCTCGGCAAGGATTCGGGTGGCGAGCTGGTCGGCCGACATTTCCAGGCTGAAGAAAGCGATCCCGGCGCCGGCGGAGCGCTCCGGCTCGATGCTGTCGGCGACGTCCTGCAGGAATCGGCTGGCTGCGGCGAAGGCGATATTGGTGCCAAGGCTGGTCTTGCCCATGCCCGGCCGACCGGCGAGGACGATGAGGTCGGAGCGGTGGAAACCGCCCATGCGGCTGTTGAGTTCGGTCAGACCGGTAGTGATGCCGGACAGACCCCCGCCGCTGTTAAGCGCCGCCTCGGCAACCCGCAACGCTTCCTTGGAAGCGTCGCCGAACGACTTGACCTTGCCTTCGCCGCCGCCCTGCTCGGCAACCTTGTAGAGCTCGCTTTCTGCCCGCTCTATCTGGGTCAGCGGCGCCACTTCCTCGGAGGTGTCGAGCGCGCCCTCCACCATCTCGCGCCCGACACCTACCAGCGCCCGCAGAAGCGCCAGGTCGTAAATTTGCGTGGCGAAATCGCGCGCGCCGATGACGGCCGCGCCGGAGCCGGTCAATTGGGCGAGATAGGCCGGACCGCCGACCTGCTTCATCGCCTCGTCGGATTCGAACAAGGGCTTCAAGGTCACCGGATTGGCGACCATGTTCTTGTCGGTCATCCTGAGGATGGCCTCGTAGATCCGGCCGTGCAGCGGCTCGTAGAAATGGTCCGCCCGCAGTCGGATCTGGACGTCCTCGACCAGCCGGTTGTCGATCATCAGCGCGCCCAGGAGCGCGGCTTCCGCCTCGATATTCTGGGGGAGCGAGGGCGTTGCGGGAGGCTCGCTCCCGCCGATTCGGACAACTTCGGCCATGGGTCTGCTCTATGCTTTTCGCTGCTCAGTCCAAGCGAGAACAAAGATAGCACGCCTGTGGATTATCTGTGAGCGCTTCCCAACCCTCAGGTGGTTAAAAGCCGCAAATCTCACAGGCGCGGTCGGTCCACAGAAATAATCGTCGCCGAATTGAAGGCTTCGCCCCGGCCGTTTAGGCCGAAAGCCATGAGCATTCTTTCCGACCGCTGGATTCGCGAGCAGGCCCAGGCCACCGGCATGATCGAGCCGTTCGTCGAGGCGCAGCGCCGCGAGGGCTGCATCAGCTACGGCCTGTCGTCCTACGGCTATGACGCGCGCGTCGCCGACGAATTCAAGATCTTCACCAACGTCGATTCGGCGGTGGTCGACCCCAAGGATTTCGCCTCGAACAGCTTCGTCGATCGGCAGACCAACGTCTGCATCATCCCGCCCAACAGCTTCGCGCTTGCCCGCACAGTCGAATATTTCCGGATCCCGCGCGACATCCTCGTCATCTGCCTTGGCAAATCGACCTATGCGCGATGCGGAATCATCGTCAACGTGACGCCGCTCGAGCCGGGTTGGGAAGGGCACGTCACACTCGAGTTCTCGAACACGACGCCGCTCCCCGCGAAGGTCTATGCCAACGAGGGCGCCTGCCAGTTCCTGTTCCTCCAGGGCAACGAGCCGTGCGAGGTGAGCTACGCCGACCGCGCCGGCAAATATATGGGCCAGAAGGGCGTGACGCTGCCCAAGCTATGACGCTGGAGGAAGCCGCCGCCCTCGACGCCGCCGACCCGCTGTCCTTCGCCGGCGAGCGGTTCCGCCTGCCCGAGGGGAAGATCTACCTCGACGGCAATTCCCTGGGCGCGCTGCCCGCCGCCGCGCCGGCAGCGCTGGCGAACACCGCCGAGCAGCAATGGGGCCAGGACCTCATCGCCAGCTGGACCAGGCACGACTGGATCGACTGGCCGGTCAGGATCGCGGCGAAGCTCGCGCCGATTGTCGGGGCGAAACCCAGCGAGCTGCTGATCGCGGATTCGACCAGCGTCTGCCTGTTCAAATTGCTGGCAGCGGCGGTGCGCGCGCGGCCGGGGAGACGCAAAATCGTCAGCCAGCGGCACAATTTTCCGACCGATCTCTATGTCGCGCAGGGGCTGTGCGAGATGCTGGGGCTGGAGTTCGTCGCCGTGTCCGCAAATGACGTGATCGGCGCGATCGACGAGAGCACGGCGATCGTAACTCTGACCCATGTCGATTACCGCAGTGCCGCCTTTTACGACATGCGCGCGGTGAACGAGGCCGCCCACGCCGCCGGCGCCCTCATGCTGTGGGACCTGTCGCACAGCGCCGGCGCGATCCAGCTCGACCTCGATGCGACGGGCTCGGACCTGGCGGTCGGCTGCGGCTATAAATATCTGAATGGCGGTCCAGGCGCGCCGGCCTATCTGTTCGTCGCAGAGACATTGCAGGATGAGCTTCGCTCACCGCTTCAGGGCTGGATGGGCCATGCCGAGCCGTTCGCCTTCGTCGACGATTACCGGCCCGCTGCCGGCATCCTCAAGTTCCTGACCGGAACGCCGTCGATCCTTGCCCTCGCCGCGCTCGAGGCCGGGCTCGACACGTTCGGCGGCATAAGCATGGCCGACCTGGAGGCGAAGTCGCACGCCCTCTCGCAATTGTTCATCGCCGAGGTCGAGGCGCGCTGTGGAAGCGAGGTGCGGCTGGAATCGCCGCGCGACCCGTCGCAGCGCGGGAGCCACGTCGTCTTCGCCCATCCCGAAGGCTATGCCGTCATGCAGGCGCTGATCGCGCGGGGCGTGATTGGCGACTTCCGCGCGCCCGACCACATGCGCTTCGGCTTCGCGCCCCTTTACAATGGTTTTGCCGACATGGTGCGTGCGGCCGCATTGCTGGCCGATATCCTGGCGATCCGCGAGTGGGACGAGCCTCGCTTTAAAGAGCGCGCCAAGGTAACCTGAGGCGGCTCGGTTGACCCGATCGGAACGGGAATTGCCATGGTCGCCCTCGTCGAGCCTGTATCGCCGCTTGCCGACCAGAAGCCCCGCGGGCCGTCGCCCGGGATCGGCATTTCGATTTCGGGCGGCGGCTATCGCGCCATGCTCTTTCACCTCGGCGCTTTCCTGCGTTTGTTCGAAGTCGGACTGCTGCAGAGGGCCAGCCGCATTTCGAGCGTATCCGGCGGCTCGATCACCTCGGCGAAAGTCGCCCTCGAATGGAACAGGCTCAACACTCGCCAGGACTTTATCGACCACGTCGTCGATCCGATCCGCAAGGTCGCCGGCATCACCATCGATGTGCCGGCGATCATCGCCGGAACCGTGCTCCCCGGCCACGTCGCGGATTATGTAGCCTGGGCCTATCGCCGGCTATTGTTCGGCAGGGCGTCGCTGCAAGACCTGCCCGGCAGGCCGGAATTCGTCATCAATGCGACCAATGTCGAGACCGGCACGCTGTGGCGTTTCTCGCGGGCGTCCATGGCCGACTATAAAGTGGGTCAGATTGACCGGCCGACCTTGTCCCTCGCGAGCGCGGTCGCCGCATCCTCAGCCTTCCCGCCATTCCTTTCCCCCTACCTGCTTCGCGTCGACGCAGGAGATTTTTCGAAAGTGACGGCGGACGACAAGGCGCTCCTCAAGGACATCAGCCTCACCGACGGCGGCGTCTACGACAATCTCGGCCTCGAGACGGTGTGGAAAGCCTATCGGAATGTGCTGGTGTCGAATGCCGGGGCGGCGATCGACCCGACGCCGGACCCCGCCTCCAACTGGGCCGGCCATTCGTGGCGAGTGATCGGCATCATCCATGGGCAGGTCACGTCGCTCCGCCAGCGGCAGCTGATCGCATCGTTCAAGGCGAAGGAAGGCGAGCGGGGATGGCGCCGGGGGACTTACTGGGGCATCGGCTCGGACGTCGGTCATTATCATCTGGCGGATGCGCTTCCCGCACCTCTTGATCGGACGTCCGAGCTTGCTCGCGTACCTACCAGGCTGGCCCGATTGCCGGCCGAGCTGCAGGATCGGTTGATCAACTGGGGCTATGCGATCTGCGACACGGCGATCCGCAGGCATTTTCCGCAGAAATACATGCCGACGGCCCAGTTCCCCTATCAGGGCGGGGTATAGCGGCAGCGTCGGTCAGGCCGGCTCTTTCGCCTTCGCCGCCTCCTTGGCTGCGTCGTGCAGCAGCAGCGCGCGGCCGCGAAGAATGGCGTCCACCCAGCCATGGAAGGCGAAGGCGAGCTTGGTGACCAGCTCCTTCAACGGCCCTTCCTTCAGGCAGCCGTCGGAATCGAAACTGTCGTCATTGACATGGCCGAGATATGCCTCGGGTTGCAGCATGACTGGCATGTTCAAAAAGACGCAGGCCTGGCGCAGTTGGTGATTGGCGCCGAAGCCGCCGATCGATCCCGGTGACGCACTGACGATCGCCGCCGGCTTTTGATCCCAGACGCTCTTGCCATAGGGCCGCGAGCCGACATCGACCGCGTTCTTGAGGACGCCGGGGACGCCGCGATTATATTCGGGCGTGCAGAACAATATGCCGTCCGCCGCGGCGATCTGCTCGCGGAAGCGCACCCATTGCTCGGGCGGGCTGGCGTCGAGGTCCTGGTTGTAGAGCGGCAGGTCGCCGATCTCGATCATTGAGCAGTCCAGATTGTCGCCCTTGAGCGCGCACATCGAGCGGGCGACCTTGCGGTTGATGCTGTCCTTCCGGAGACTCCCGACAAGCATCGCAATCTTGTAGCGTTCCACTGCGTTTCTCCTATCTGCGGCGACTGGAATGACGGATGTTGGCGGGGCGGCCGCGGCGCGGCGGGGGCTTGGCACCGGCGCGGACACGATCGCGGCGCGGGCGTGACGGCCCGCCGTAACTGCCCTCGGGAAGCTCGAAGCGGAGGCCGCCCGAGACCGGATTGGCCTCGGCGAGCCGGAGCTCCAGCCTTTGGCCGACCCGGTAGGTCTCGCCGCTCTCTTCGCCGACCAGGGTCCGCGCCTTTTCGTCATAGCGAAAATATTCGGTGCCAAGGTCGGCGGCGAGCACCAGCCCGTCGCCGCCAAGCTCGTCGACCGTTGCGAAGAAGCCGAACGGTTGGACGCCCGTGATCCGGCACCGCACGATCTGGCCGACCTGGTCGGCGAGGAAGGCGGCGACATAGCGGTCGACGGTATCGCGCTCGGCCTCCATGGCGCGCCGCTCCAGCATGGAGATGAGCTCGCCGGTGACCTCCATCGCTTCCGCCTCATGGTCGGTCAGCCCGCCTTCGCCGAGCCGGTAGGAGCGCGTCAGCGCACGGTGAACGATCAGGTCGGCGTAACGGCGGATCGGAGAGGTGAAATGGGCGTAGGTGGGAAGGGCGAGGCCGAAGTGGCCGAGGCGCTCGGGCGAATAGCGCGCCTGCATCTGCGTGCGCAGCAATTGCTCCATGATCTCTTGCCGGCCCTCGCGCTCGCCGAAGCGAGTGATGATGGCATTGAAGATGGCTGGCCGGATCACCTGGCCGAGCGCGAATTCGAGATCGAAAGTGGCGAGATAGTCCTTGAGCGCGACCAGCTTCTCGCGGCCCGGCGCCTCATGGACGCGATACATGACCGGTGCTTTCTTCGCTTCCAGCGCCCTGGCCGCCGCGACATTGGCGGCGATCATGTAGTCCTCGACCAGCCGGTGGGCGTCGAGCCGCTCGCGCGCGGCCACCGACAGGATCCGACCCTTCTCGTCGAGCACCACCCGACGCTCCGGAATGTCGAGCTCGAGCGGCTGGCGTCTGTTGCGCGCAGCAAGCAAGGCGGTCCAGCATTGCCAGAGCGGTTTCAGCGCCTTTTCAACGACTTGCGGATCAACCAGGCCCGGTGTTCCATCGATCGCCGCTTGAGCATCCTCATAGGCAATGTTTGCCGCAACGCAAATCTTCGCGCGCGCAAATCTCCAGCTTTTCAGCTGCCCATCCTTGCCGACATGCAGGTGGCAGGCCATGGCCGCCCGCGCCTGCCCCTCCTTCAATGAGCAGATGTCCGCCGACAATTCTTCGGGCAGCATCGGCACGACCCGGTCGGGGAAATAGACGCTGTTGCCGCGGGCGCGCGCTTCCTTGTCGAGCTCGCTGCCGGGGCGGGCGTAGAAGCTGACGTCGGCAATGGCGACAATCGCGTCCCAGCCGTCCTTGTCCTCGCGCGCCTCCGCCCAAATCGCATCGTCATGGTCGCGTGCGTCCGCCGGGTCGATGGCGACGATGGGAAGGTGCGTCAGGTCTTCGCGCTCGTCGCTGAGCGGCATCTTTGAAACTACTGCTGCCTCCGCAATCGCCTCGTCATTGAAGCGGTCGCGGATCCCGTGCTTGTGGATGGCGATCAGCGAGAAGCTGCGCGGCGCGAAGGGGTCGCCGAGCACGGCATCGACCCGCGCCGATACGCGCGGCGGCCGGCCCGACGGCTCGGCGAGCACCAGGTCGCCGGCTTGGGCGTCGCCCAATTCGCTGATCGCCAACTCGCGCCGCTCCTTCTTCTCGACCGGGGTGAGCCAGAAGCGGTCGCCCTCCTGCCGAACCACGCCCAGCACCAGTTCGGCGGCACGAGCGAGCTTCTTCATCGGATGCGCCACATGCCCCTGCCCGCGCTCCTCAGTACGCGCCAGGATGCGGTCGTTGAGCGCCAGCGCCGAGCGCCGTCCGCGCTCGATGACCCGGAGCTTCGGCGCCGGCGTTTCGGCGTGCCATTGCTCGGGCACCGCCCAGACGTTGCCGCTATCGTCGACCGAGGCGACGCGCAGGACAGTGACCTTCGGCACTCCACCCGCCTTGTGGAAGGCGCGGCCGGGCGATGCGTCGATCAGCCCCTCATCTGCCATGTCCTTGAGCAGGGCCTTCAGCAGGATCTTGTCATGACCGCTCAGGCCAAACGCCCGCCCAATCTCGCGCTTGCCCGCGGGCTGGCCTGACTCGGCGATGAAGTCGAGGATCTGCTGACGGGTCGGGAGGCCAGACTTGGGCTTGCGGGGCATGATAAGGCTCTAAACGTCATTGCGAGTGAAGCGAAGCAATCCAGAAGAGAATTGGTTCACGCGAAGCCGCGAAGAACGCGAAGCGTCGGTCGGTCGAACAAGGGCGCATCTTTGTCGACAGAGTCACGCGGGGCCCTGAGCAAGCCGCTAGCGGGCAAGAAAATCATCGGGGGAATCTCATGTTGCCTGCCCTGTTCCTTGCCCTGCTGTTCCTCGCCGCGCCCGCCACCGCCAAGAGCGGCCTCGATGACTTGCTGGCCGCCGATCGTGCCTTTGCGGTTCAGTCCGCGAAGCTCGACCCTGTTGCCGGCATTACGGCAATGCTCGACGACGAGGCGGCGACGCCGCTCCCGGGCAAGGGCGTGCTCGTCGGCAAGGCGGCGATGATCGAGGCGTTCCGCGCCAGCCCGGCCTTCAAGGATGGTCACGTCAGCTGGGCGCCGGTGCGCGGCGGCATTTCCGCCGACGGCACGCAGGGCTTTACCTATGGCTTCCTCAGCGTCGGCTCGGGCGATCCCGCGAAGCGCGACCGCAAGTATCTGGCGTACTGGGTCAGGCGTTCGGCTGGCTGGCGGGTCGTCGCCTATCGCCAGATCCCGCGCGAAGCCGGCGCCGTCTCGACGGCGATGATGGCAGCCGCCCTGCCCGGCTTCACCGCCAAGGTGAAGTCGAACGCCAAGCGGATCGCCGCCCACCAGGCAAGCCTCGCCGCCGCCGAGAAGGCCTTCTCCGACCGCGCGCAAGTGGTCGGCCTCAAGCAGGCGTTCCGCGAATATGGCCGCCAGGACTCGATGAACATGTATTCGGGCGCCGGATTCACCATCGGCGCCGATGCGATCGCCGCCAACTTCAAGGAAGAGGGCCCGGCCAGGATCCACTGGGGCACCGAGCGCAGCTTCGTCGCTTCGAGCGGCGACCTCGGAGTCTCGATCGGCATGATCCGCCCGAACGCGCCGCCCAAAGCCGGCGAGCCGGAAGGCTTCCCCTTCTTCACCGTCTGGAAGCGCGAGAAGCGCGGCGCGCCGTGGAAATATATCGCTGAGTGACCAAGAGCCCTTCCCACCATCAGCCTACCCTACCCCTCCCCATCAAGGGGAGGGGAAAGTTGTGACGCGCTGGCAATTGGGCGGTCACGGGTTTAGGGGATCGGCGATCTCCAGGCTCCACATCAGGACGCTTCAAACATGTTGCGCGAAATCGATCATTATATTGCCGGTTCGGCCTTTTCTTCCGGTGACCGCGAAGGCGATGTTTTCGACCCCAACCAGGGCTCGGTCCAGGCAAGGGTAAAGCTCGGCACCGCCGCCGATCTGCAGACGGCGATCGACGCCGCCAACGCCGCTTTGCCCGGCTGGTCGGCGACGAATCCGCAACGCCGTGCGCGAGTCATGTTCCGGTTCAAGGAGCTGGTCGAGAAGAACATCGACAGCCTCGCCGAACTGCTCGCATCCGAGCACGGCAAGGTCGTCGCCGACGCCAAGGGCGACGTCCAGCGCGGCCTGGAGGTCGTCGAGTTCGCATGCGGCATTCCGCACGCGCTGAAGGGCGAATACACGCAAGGTGCCGGCCCGGGCATCGACGTCTATTCGATGCGGCAGCCGCTGGGCATCGTCGCCGGCAACACCCCGTTCAACTTCCCGGCGATGATCCCGATGTGGATGTTCGGGGTCGCCATCGCCTGCGGCAACGCCTTCATCCTGAAGCCATCCGAGCGCGACCCGTCGGTGCCGGTGCGGCTCGCCGAACTGATGAAAGAGGCAGGCCTGCCCGACGGCATCCTGAACGTCGTCCACGGCGATAAGGAAATGGTCGACGCCATCCTCGACCATGAGGAGATCAAGGCGATCAGCTTCGTCGGCTCGTCCGATATCGCGCATTATATCTACTCGCGCGGTACCGCGAACGGGAAACGCGTCCAGGCGTTCGGTGGCGCCAAGAACCACGGCATCGTCATGCCCGACGCCGATCTCGACCAGGTGGTCAACGACTTGGCCGGCGCCGCGTTCGGCAGCGCGGGCGAACGCTGCATGGCCCTACCGGTGGTCGTGCCAGTTGGCGACGACACGGCCGACCGCCTCCGCGAGAAACTGATCCCGGCGATCGAGGGACTACGCGTCGGCGTCTCGACCGATCCAGACGCCCATTACGGGCCGGTGGTCAATGCCGCTCACAAGAGGCGGGTCGAGGATTATATCCAGATGTGCGCCGACGAGGGCGGCGAGCTGGTCGTCGACGGCCGCGGCTTCATGCTGCAGGGGCACGAGGAAGGCTTCTTCATCGGTCCGACTTTCTTCGACTACGTTCAGCCGCATTTCCGCTCCTATCAGGAGGAAATCTTCGGCCCCGTCCTGCAGATGGTCCGCGCACCCGATTTCGAGACGGCGGTACGGCTGCCGAGCGAGCATCAATACGGCAATGGCGTCGCCATCTTCACCCGCAACGGCCATGCAGCACGCGAATTCGCTGCCCGCGTCAACGTCGGCATGGTCGGAGTCAATGTGCCGATACCGGTGCCGGTCGCCTATCACACTTTCGGCGGCTGGAAGCGCTCGGGGTTCGGCGACATCAACCAGCACGGCATGGAAGGCGTCCGCTTCTGGACCAAGACCAAGACCATCACCCAGCGCTGGCCCGACGGCGGCCCGCACGGCGAGAATGCGTTCAACATCCCGACCATGGGCTGACTGGGTTCTTATCTCCTGAAACCAGTTTGATATAACGCGTGTTTAGCGGGCATGAAGTCACTGCTCGCCGTCATTCCCCTCGCCTTCGTGCTGACCGCCGCGGCCTGCGGGCGCAATAAGCCGGTCGACGACGACGCCGAGAATGCCGCCGGTCTCGACGCCGTCGTGGCGCAGGCCAATGCCACTGCCGAGGCCGTTCACGACCAGGCAGTGCCAGCGCCCGGAGTCAGGAATCCCGGGGCTCCTCCACCCCCCACGCCCGGGGCGGTGATCCCCGCGCGGTACCAGGGACGCTGGGGCATGGTTCCAGGCGACTGCACCTCTACCAAGGGAGACGCCAAAGGGCTGATGACCGTCGGCGACACCAGCATCAAATTCTATGAATCGACGGCGACACTGGAGGAGCAGAGGCCTTCCGTCGCAATCAGCTTCTCTGGACTGTTCGCCTTCCGCGGCGAGGGGCAGAGCTGGGAGAAGGTGATGACCTTCACCCGCACCGGCGACACGCTCGAGCGCACCGACCCGGAGGGCCGGTTCACCTACGAGCGCTGCGCCTGACCTACTGGCGTTTTCCGCTCGGCCTCTGCTAGGGGCGCGGCCATGTCGCACCAATTCGACCTGACCGACGACCAGCTGCAAATCCAGGAAATGGCGGCCAAGTTCACCGCCGACGCCATCACGCCGTTCGCCGCCGAATGGGACGAGAAGCACATCTTCCCGCGCGACACGATCCGCATGGCCGCCGAACTGGGCTTCGGCGCCATCTACGTCTCCGAGGAATCGGGTGGCATCGGCCTCGGGCGGCTGGAAGCGGCGCTGATCATGGAGGCGATGGCTTATGGCTGCCCGTCGACCAGCGCCTTCATCTCCATCCACAATATGGCGAGCTGGATGATCGACCGCTTCGGTTCGGATGAAGTGAAGCAGAAGTACCTGCCCTCGATGATCACGATGGAGAAGATCGGCAGCTATTGCCTGACCGAGCCGTCATCAGGGTCGGATGCGGCGGCGCTCAAGACCAAGGCAGTCCTCGACGGCGATGAATATGTCGTATCCGGTTCCAAGGCGTTCATCTCCGGCGGTGGCGAAAATGAGGTCTACGTCACTATGGTCCGCACTGGCGAGGAGGGTCCGAAGGGCATTACCGCGCTGGTTATCGAAAAGGATGTTCCCGGCGTCAGCTTCGGCGCGCAGGAGAAGAAGCTCGGCTGGCACTCGCAGCCGACGGCCCAGGTTAATTTCGATGAAGTCCGCGTGCCGGTCGCCAATCGTGTCGGCGCCGAGGGCGAAGGATTCCGCATCGCGATGATGGGCCTCGACGGCGGCCGCCTCAACATCGGCGCCTGCAGTCTCGGCGGCGCCCAGCGTTGCCTCGACGAAGCGATCAAATATACCAAGGAGCGCAAGCAGTTCGGCTCCGCCATTGCGGATTTCCAGAACACCCAGTTCATGCTCGCCGACATGGAGACTGAGCTGCAGGCGGCGCGGCAATTGCTGTACGCGGCGGCAGTCAAAGTCACCGCCAATGCGCCCGACAAGACCAAGTTCGCGGCCATGGCCAAGCGCTTCGCCACCGATACCGGCAGCTCCGTGGTCGACCGGGCGCTGCAGCTCCACGGCGGCTACGGCTATTTGATGGATTATCCGATCGAGCGCTTCTGGCGCGACCTGCGCGTCCATTCGATCCTGGAAGGCACCAACCAGGTCATGCGGATGATCGTCGGGCGGGAGCTGACGCGACAGTGACCGACGACGTCCTGATTCTGACCGAGCAGCGGATCGGCCGCCTCCGCCTCAATCGGCCCAAGGCGATTCACGCCCTGACCAAGGCGATGTGCGACAAAATGTCGGAGGCCCTGCTCAAGTGGCGCGACGACCCGGCGGTGGAGGCAGTGGTCATCGACCATGCCGAAGGGCGCGGATTCTGCGCCGGCGGCGACGTGGTGATGATCGCGAAAAGCGGCGCCAGCGATGGCGCCGACGCCCGCGCCTTCTTCTTCAGCGAGTATCGCCTGAACCATTTGCTGTTCAACTATCCCAAGCCGACCGTGGCGATCATGGACGGCATCACCATGGGCGGCGGTGTTGGTATTGCTTTGCCTTGCAACTTCCGGATCGCGACCGAAAACACGCGGCTGGCGATGCCCGAGACGGGCATTGGCCTGTTCCCCGACGTCGGCGGCGGCTGGTATCTGCCGCGCCTGCCGGGCCGCGTCGGCGAGTTCATGGCGTTGACCGGAGCACGGCTCGACGGCGCTGAATGCCATTATCTCGGCCTCGCCACCCATTATGTGCCACAAGCCAATATCGCCGACCTCGTCGGCCGGATAGCGGGCGCCCCCGCTCGCCTCGAAGGCGCGCTCGGCTCCGCTTCAGTGACCCCGCCCGATGCAAAAATCGCAGCGAACCTGCCCGCCATTTCCAGGCTGTTCGCTTCGGACACGCTAGAGGAAGTGATTGCCGCCCTTGAGGCCGACGGCGGCGACTGGGCGACGGCCGAGCGGGCGACCCTGGGCACCAAGAGCCCTTTGTCGTGCAAGGTGTCACTGCGCCTGCTTGCCGAGGGTGCCAAGCGCGACAGCTTCACCGCCGAGATGCAGGCCGAATATTCGCTCGCCGGCCGCATCACCCACACGCATGACTTCCGCGAAGGCGTACGGGCACTGCTGATCGACAAGGACAATCAACCCAAGTGGGACCCGCCGACGCCCGACGGCGTGACCGATGAGATGCTCGACGCTCTCTTCGCGCCGCTGCCCGAGGGTGAGCGCTGGACTCCCTTCCCCGCCGCCGAGGACGCCCATGCCGCAGTTTGAGACCATCCTTGTCGAAAAGAAGGGCGCGGTGACCCTGGTCACGCTCAATCGTCCGCAGGCTCTGAATGCGCTCAACTCGACGGTCCTCAAGGAATTGATCGAGGCGTTCGCGGCCTATGATGCGAACCCCGATCAGCGCTGTCTGGTGCTCACCGGCTCTGAAAAGGCTTTCGCCGCCGGCGCCGACATCAAGGAGATGCAGTCCCAGGGTTTCGCCGACATGTATTCGGCCAATTTCTTCGCCGGCTGGGAGCAGGTAACCGCGACCCGCAAGCCATGGATCGCGGCGGTCGCCGGCTTCGCGCTTGGTGGCGGCTGCGAGGTGGCGATGATGGCCGACTTCATCATCGCCGCCGACACCGCCAAATTCGGCCAGCCGGAGATCAAGCTGGGCGTCACCCCGGGCATGGGCGGGTCGCAGCGCATGGCGCTGGCGATCGGCAAAGCCAAGGCAATGGAGATGTGCCTGACCGGCCGGATGATGGGCGCCGAGGAAGCCGAGCGCAGCGGGCTGGTTGCCAGGGTCGTGCCCGCCGCCGATTTGCTCGACGAAGCGTTGAAGGCCGCAGATGCCATTGCCGCCATGGCGCCCTTGGCCGCAATCGCCGTCAAGGAGATGGTCAATGCCGCGTTCGAAATGCCGCTCGCTCAGGGAATACGCTTCGAACGGCGGCTGTTCCACGGCTTGTTCGGCACCGAGGACCAGAAGGAAGGCATGACCGCCTTCGTCGAAAAGCGGCCGGGCAACTGGAAGGGACGATAATGGCGAAAATCGCCTTCATCGGATTGGGCAATATGGGCAGCGGCATGGCGGCCAATCTGGCCAAAGCGGAACATGAGGTGCACGCCTTCGATCTCAGCGATGAAGCGCTCGACCGGGCCGTCCAGCACGGCAGCAAGCCGGCCAAGTCCGCCGCCGGCGCCTGCAAGGGCGTCGATGCCGTCGTCACAATGCTGCCCGCGGGCCAGCACGTCGCCTCCGTTTACCGCGAGTCCGTGCTCGGCAAGGCGCCCACCTCCGCCATTCTGATGGATTGCTCGACGATCGACGTCGCTACCGCCCGCTCGGTCGAAGAGGAAGCGGCGGGCCAGGGCTATACGATGGTCGACGCGCCAGTGTCGGGCGGCATCGCCGCGGCCGAGGCCGGCACTCTAACGTTCATGGTCGGTGGCTCCGACGAAGGCTTTGAGCGTGCCCGCGAATATCTTGAAAAGATGGGCAAGGCCGTGATCCACGCTGGTGGCCCGGGTGCCGGCCAGGCGGCCAAGATCTGCAACAACATGCTGCTGGGCGCGACCATGGCGGCGACGTGCGAGGCGTTTGTCCTTGCCGAAAAGCTCGGACTCGACCCGCAGGTCTTCTTCGACATCGCGTCCAAGGCGTCCGGTCAAAGCTGGTCGATGACCTCCTACTGCCCTGTCCCCGGGGTTGGGCCCGAGACACCGGCCGACCGCGATTACGAGGGTGGCTTCATGGCGATGCTGATGCTCAAGGATTTGAAGCTGGCGATGGAAGCAGCTGACGCCGCGGGCGCCTATACGCCAATGGGCGGTGAGGCGGCCGAGCTTTACCAGCGCTTCGTCGACCGCGGCGGCGGCCACAAGGATTTTTCAGCGATCATTAAGATGATCGACGACAGCTGGAAGGCGCCTGACAATTCCATTTCGCACGACCCGCCCGTTACCCGCCTCTGACAGCAAAATCCCAAGGAGATTCGAATGCGGCTGAGCATCGTTGCGTCTTGTATCCTGCTTGCCGCGGCCGGCGCTCTCGCGGCGCCCCTGTCGAAACAGACCGCGCTTATGATCATGCACGAGCGGCACGAAGGCATGGAAACGGTTGGCAAGAACAACAAGGCGATCCGTCGCGCGCTCGAAGCCGCGCCGCCGGACATCGCCACGGTCAGGACATCGGCGGCGAAGATCGCTCAGCTGTCACAGAAAGCGTCGAGCTGGTTCCCGAGCGGCACCGGGCCTGAACTCGGCAAGACCGGCGCCAAGCCGGAAATCTGGCAGAATCTGCCGGACTTCACGGCAAAGCTTCACGACTTTCAAGGCGCCGCGAAAGCGTTAAATGTTGCCGCCGCGAGCGGCAACGCAAACGCGGTCAGGGCGCGCTACGCGGACCTCGGCAAGACCTGCAAGGCATGTCACGACAAATACCGGTCGGAGATGCATCACTGAGCCCGTCTTCGGGTCCCAAGCAGCCCGTTTGGGACCTGCCGACGCGGCTGTCCCACTGGCTGCTGGTCGCGCTGATCGCCTTTGGCTGGTGGTCAGGCGAATATGAGGAGATAGGCCTCCACATATGGGCCGGCGCCGCGGTTCTCTGCCTGCTGGTTTTCCGTCTGCTCTGGGGCTTTTTCGGCAGCTCCACCGCTCGCTTCTCCAGCTTCGTGCGCGGGCCGAGGACGGTCATTGCCCACCTGAAGGACGTTAATAGCTGGCGGGTGGCCGGGCACACGCCGCTTGGCGCGCTAAGCGTCATTGCGCTGCTCGGCCTCGTTGCGCTGGAAACCGGACTGGGGCTGTTCGCCTCCGACGAGGACGGCTTCTTCGAAGGGCCGCTTGCCCACTTCGTCAGCATTGACGCAACAGATGTAGCTCGAGAGCTCCACGAAGAGCTATTCAACGTCTTGCTGGGCCTGATTGCGCTGCATCTCATCGCGATCCTCTATTACCGCTGGCGCGGCAAGAAGCTGATTGGGCCGATGATAACCGGCAACGCGGAGCTTGAGCCGGATGTCGAACCGATGCGGCGCGGCCGCCGGTCGGCAGCCTTGCTATGCCTGGCCGTCGCTCTCGGCCTCGCCAGCTGGATCATGGCAGGCGTGCCCCTCTTCTAGGGGTTGATCGCGAGCTGACTGAGGGCCACATCGCGCGCATGCTGATCGAGACCGAGCGCACGCCCAATCCGGCAACCCGCAAATTCCTGCCCGGCCGCACGGTGATGGAGGCGGGTAGCCGCGACTTTCCGAATGCGGAAACGGCCGAAGCTTCGCCGCTCGCCGAGGCATTGTTTGCCACCGGCCTGGTCGACGGAGTGTTCTTCGGCCGCGATTTCGTGTCGGTGAGCGCCGCTCCGGGCGTCCATTGGGATGCGCTTGAACCCGAAGTGCTCGGTATCCTGCTCGATTTCTTCGTCGGCGGCGCGCCGCTGTTCAAGCCGGGCACAGCTGCCGGAATCGATGTGGCGGGCGAAGCGCCGGCCTTCGAGGAAGACCCAGCCGATGAAGACATCATCGACCAGATCAAGGAACTGATCGAAACCCGGGTCCGCCCGGCCGTCGCCCAGGATGGCGGCGACATCGTCTATCGCGGCTACAAGGACGGCACGCTCTATCTCGCCATGCACGGCGCCTGTTCGGGCTGCCCCTCATCCGAGATCACGCTGAAACGCGGCATCGAAAGCCTGATTCGCCACTACGTGCCCGAAGTAGAAACCATCGAAGCGATCTGACGGTTCGTAAATCCGCTTGCCCCGGCGAGCAGCTTGTGTCCAAATCCCCGCTTAACGACCGGAGCACGGATGACGTGATCCTTGCGTTCGACACGTCGACGCCCGCCTGCACCGTCGCCTTGTTCGCGGCGGACGGGAGCCTGTTTGCTTCGCGCGACGAGGTCATCGGGCGCGGCCACGCCGAACGGCTGGTGCCGCTGATTGCCGAGATGCTGGACGGGCACATGCCCTCGCAATTGCTGGTCGGTGTCGGGCCAGGCAGCTTCACGGGAATCCGGATCGCGGTCGCCGCCGCGCACGGCCTCGGAATCGGCTGGGACGTGCCGGTTTGCGGCATGTCGTCGCTGGCGCTGCTTGCCGCCGGCGCGCCCGGAGATGGCACGGTCGCCGCCGCCCTTGCCGGCGGACATGGCGAATTGTTCGTCCAGCAGTTCCGCCGGGCGCCGCTCCGGCCATCAAGCGACCTGCTCAACCTGCCGGCTTTGGAAGCCGCGAAAGTCATCGATGCGCCTTTGGTCGTCGGCAGCGGCGCCGAGGCCCTGGTAACGGCCCGCGGCGATGGCGAGTCACTCTCGCTCCTGCCGTCCGCCGCCCGCGCGCTGGATTTGCCAACCCGGCTGAGGACACTCGAGCCCAGGCCGCTTTATGCCAGGGCGCCGGACGCCCGGCCGCGCGAGGCGGCATGAGCAGCGCGGCCGAGGCGATAGGGGTGCAGTTGACTCCAGGGGAATCGGCAGACCTCGACGCGGTGATGGAGGTCATGGCGGCAGCCTTCGATCCGCGCTTCGGTGAAGGCTGGACGCGCTCGCAATGCGCCGGGATCCTGCCTTTGTCCGGAGTCGTGCTGATGCTTGCCCGCGACGAGGATGGCGGCGTCCACGGCTTCTCGCTGTTGCGGACGGTCGCCGACGAAGCCGAATTGCTTCTGCTCGCGGTTGCGCCCAGCGTGCAACGCCGCGGCATCGGCACCTCGCTTCTCAATCATTTCATCGACCATGGCCGCCGCAGCGGTGCTCGGCGCCTGCATCTGGAGGTTAGGGACGGCAATCCGGCGGTTACAATGTATCAGGCGTTCGGATTCAAGGCGGAAGGCCGCCGAACCAAATATTATTCGGGACAGGACGGAAACCACCACGACGCGCTGACAATGGCGCGCGAGCTTTGATCTAATCCTGTTCGCGGCGATTATTGAGCGACTATTGCCGCCTAAAAAAAGCAAGCGTAGTAATGAACCGACTGTGGCCGACAGGACCTGTCACCACGGCCTTTTCCAGCTCGGGGAAAATACTTATGGCAGACGAAACTCAAGACGACACTCTGGTCACGCTGACCGCCGACATCGTCGCGGCGCACGTGAGCAACAATAGCGTGGCGGTCAACGATTTGCCGCAGCTCATCCAGAACATCCACGGTGCGCTCGCTGGCCTCTCGGGCCGCTCGGCGCCGGAAGCTCGGCCGGAGCCGAAGGTGCCGATCCGCTCGTCGATCAAGCCCGACTATATCGTGTGTCTGGAAGACGGGAAAAGGCTGAAGATGCTGAAGCGCCACCTGATGACGCATTACCAGCTGACCCCGGACCAGTACCGGCAGAAGTGGGGCCTGGCCGCAGATTATCCGATGGTTGCGCCCAATTATGCCGAGCAGCGCCGGACCCTGGCCAAGTCAATCGGCCTCGGCACCAAGCGCCGCAAGACCAAGGGCCGCTAAGTCATTCGGCCGCGGGGCCGTCCGCTTCTTGTGAGCCGGATTGCTCCGCGCTCTCCCGCGTCCTAACTAGAAACCATGACCCGGAAGATCGACATCGAGGCGCTGTGCGCCGACAAGGGACTCAGGATCACCGAACAGCGCAAGACGATCGCGCGCGTGCTCGGCGACAGCGAGGACCATCCGGACGTCGAAACCTTGCACGCCCGCGCCGCGGCGATCGATCCCAACATCTCGATCGCCACCGTTTACCGGACGGTGCGCCTGTTCGAGGAAGCCGGGATTCTCGAGCGCCACGAATTCGGCGACGGCCGTTCTCGCTACGAGGCCGCCTCGGATGCCCACCACGATCATTTGATCGACGTCGAGACCGGCAACGTCATCGAATTCGTCGACGAAGAGCTCGAATTGCTTCAGAAACGGATTGCCGAAAAGCTCGGCTTCCGCCTCGTCGATCATCGCATGGAGCTCTATGGCGTCGCTCTCGACCGCGGCCATTGAGGAGCGCTCCTCGCGGCTGCGCGCCTATCGCCGTATCGTCGGCCTTCTGTTGATCTTCGCATTCTGCGCGCCAATCCATGTCGTCGCCAAACAGTTCGGCCGCTCTCCCTGGCCGCGGCGATTCCTTAAATGGGTAGCCTGGGCCTCGGGCGCCGACGTGAAATGCGATGGCTCGCCGGCTTCGCGCGGCACATTGCTCGTCGCCAACCATGTCAGTTGGCTCGACATCCCGATCCTCGCCGGCGCGACCGGCTGCGCCTTCGTCTCCAAGGCGGAGGTTCGCGACCATCCGTTCCTGCGCTGGATCGCCGACCAGAATAACACCATCTACATCGACCGCGCCGATCGCCGTTCGATCCACGGCCAGGTCGCCTCCCTCGCCGATGGCCTCAAGCGACGCCAGGCGCTGGCCCTGTTCCCGGAAGGGACCGTCGGCGATGGCGGCCAGCTGTTGCCGTTCAAGCCATCATTGCTTTCCGCCGTCGCGCCGCCGCCGGAAGGAGTCGTCATTCGGCCTGCAGCTGTCGATTATGGCGCGCTGGCGCCGGTCATCGGCTGGGGCACCGGCGAGCCGGGAGTGGCGAATTTCCTGCGCGTCCTTGGCCGCAAGGGGCGCTTTCCCGTCAGCATCCACCTGCTCGGCCCAATTGCCCCCGAAGCCGATCGCAAGCTGCTCGCCAGGCACGCGCATGACGCCATTGCCGAGGCGCTCGCGCCTTCCGGTATTCGGCCGGCTGGCGTATAGGCCGCGCGCACATGAGGGATTCCCCGAAAACATTTCGAGTCAAAAGCTTCGGCTGCCAGATGAACGTCTACGACGGCGAGCGCATGGCCGAGCTGCTGGGCGCCCAGGGCATGCGCGTAGCCGCCGACCAGGAGGACGCCGACCTCGTGGTGCTCAACACCTGCCACATCCGTGAAAAGGCCGCTGAAAGGGCCTATTCCGACGTCGGCCGGCTGAAGCGCGAGGATGGCTCGCGGCCGATGATCGCGCTCTCCGGCTGCGTCGCCCAGGCGGAAGGCGCGGAAGCCAGGGCACGCTCGCCGATGATCGACCTTGTCGTCGGCCCGCAGGCATATCACCGGCTGCCGCAGATGATCGCCGACGCTCTGTCTGGCGCCCGTCCGGTCGACACCGACATGCCGGCGATCTCCAAGTTTGGTGCGCTGCCCTCGCGACGGAAAGTTGGATCCAGCGCCTTCCTGACCGTCCAGGAGGGCTGCGACAAATTCTGCACCTATTGCGTTGTCCCCTACACGCGTGGCGCCGAAGTCAGCCGGCCGTTCGCCGACATCGAAGCGGAGGCGCGCTCGCTGGTCGAGGGCGGAGCGCGCGAGATCACCCTGCTCGGCCAGAACGTCAATGCCTGGGAGGGCGCATGCGGAGGCCTCGACGGGCTGATCCGCGCACTCGCAAAAATCGATGGGCTCGAACGCATCCGCTACACGACCAGCCACCCCGCCGACATGACCGACGCGTTGATCGCCGCTCATGGCGAGGTCGAGAAGTTGATGCCCTACCTGCATCTGCCAGTGCAGTCAGGCTCGGACCGGATCCTCAAGGCGATGAACCGCAGCCACAGCGTCAAATCCTATTTGCGCACCATCGAGAAGGTTCGCGCGGCGCGACCCGACATCGCCATTTCCGGTGACTTCATCGTCGGCTTCCCCGGCGAGAGTCACGAAGATTTCACGCAGACATTGTCCATTGTCGATGAGGTCGGATACGCTTCGGCATATTCATTCAAATATAGCGCCCGCCCGGGTACTCCGGCGGCGGTCATGGAAGGAGCGGTCGATCCGCAAATAATGAACGAACGGTTGCAGCAGCTCCAGGAGCGGATCGCCACACATTCCCTCGCCTTCAACCGGTCATGCGTCGGCCACGACACGCAGATCCTGATCGACCGGAAGGGCCGCCAAGCGGGCCAGATGATCGGCAAGTCGCCCTGGCTGCAATCGGTCCATGTCGAGACGGACGCGGCCATCGGCACCATGCTCGGCGTCACCTTGACCAGCGCCTTCCCGAATAGCCTAAGTGGCGCGCTCCGCACCGCGGCCGCCGCCTGATGGCCAAGCGCGACCTCGCCGCCGTCGGCGCCAACGATGCTGGCCGCGCCCGCCTCGAGCTGGAGTTCGAGCAGCCTTATCTGCTCGGCCCCTTGTTCGGTGATTATGACCGCCATCTGGTGATGATCGAAGATAGGCTCGGCGTGAACATCGCTGCGCGCGGCAACCGGGTGATGATCGAAGGCGAGCCCGACGCCGCCGCCCGTGCCCGCGACGTGCTGCTCGGCCTCTACAACCGACTCGACCAGGGCCATGACGTCGACGCCGCCGCCGTTGAATCGATCATCGGCATGGCATCTCAGCCACGGCTCGACGGAATCATCAGTGAGGAGGTTGCCCAGCCGCCGCGCGTCATGATCCGCACGCGCAAGAAAACCATCGTCCCGCGCTCCCCGGTTCAGACCGTCTATATGGAAGCGATCAACCGCGACGACATGGTGTTCGCATTGGGCCCCGCAGGCACCGGCAAGACCTATCTCGCCGTCGCCCAGGCCGTGGCCATGTTGATCAGCGGCCAGGTCGACCGCCTGATTCTGTCGCGCCCGGCGGTCGAGGCCGGCGAGCGCCTCGGCTTCCTGCCCGGCGACATGAAGGAAAAAGTCGATCCCTACCTGCGGCCGATCTATGACGCGCTCTACGACATGCTGCCAACCGAGCAGGTCGAACGCCGCATTGCCAGTGGCGAGATCGAGATCGCGCCCCTGGCATTCATGCGCGGCCGGACCTTGAACGATGCCTTCATCATCCTTGACGAGGCGCAGAACACCACGCCCTTGCAGATGAAGATGTTCCTGACCCGCTTCGGCATGCGCAGCCGCATGGTCATCTGCGGCGACCCCAACCAGGTCGATCTGCCCGAGCCGGGACGCTCCGGCCTCGCCGACGCCGTCTCGCGCCTCGAGGGCATCCGCAACATCGCCACCGTCCGGTTCACCTCGGCCGACGTGGTGCGCCACCCGCTGGTCGGACGCATCGTAGACGCGTATGAAGGCGAGTCTGCGAAAAGAGATCTGCGCGCATGATGCTCGATATCGTCCTCGACGCCGATCCGGAGTGGGACAGTAACACCGGCTGGGATGAACTGGCCGCCAAAGCCGTCACTGCCGCCATCGCCGAAAGCGCCTTCCCGCAATTGGCCAAGGGCCCGCGTGTCGTCGAGCTGTCGGTGCGCCTCGCCGGCGACGAGGAGGTGCAACGGCTGAATGCCAAATGGCGCGGCAAGGACAAGCCGACCAACGTCCTCTCCTTTCCGATGTCCGAGGCGGGCGAGCTTTCGGATTCGTCCGGTCCCGGGCCCGAATTGATGCTCGGCGACATGATTCTTGCCCGCGGCGTCTGCGTCCGCGAGGCGGAGGAAAAGCATATCCCGGTCGAACGCCATGCCGCGCACTTGATGGTGCATGGAACCTTGCACCTGCTCGGCTATGACCATGGCGACGACGCCGCCGCCGCCGACATGGAAGCGCGGGAAGTCAAGGCGCTGGCCCGGCTAGGCATCGACGACCCCTATCTCGAGGCTTGTTGATGGCGACCCGGCACGACGACGAGGGCGGCTCGAGCCTCTGGCGCGGCGTGCGGGCGCTAATCTTCGGCGGCGACCGCGAGCCGACGCTCCGCGACCAGATCGAGGACGCCATCGACGAGGCCGAGGAGACCAGCCCCGAGCCCGGCGACCTGAGCTCACAAGAGCGGGTCATGCTCCGCAACCTGCTCCACTTCGGCGATCAGACCGCCGGCGACATCGCGGTCACGCGCGGCGACATGGTCGCGGTGCCGGACACCATCAGCTTCAACGAGCTGGCGGCGACCTTCGCCGAGGCCGGGCACAGCCGCCTGCCGGTCTATGGCGAGAGCCTCGACCAAGTCATCGGCATGGTCCACATCAAGGACGTCTTCGTCGCCAGCCGCGATCCGTCGCAGGACCGGTCATTGAATGCACTGATGCGAACGCCTTTGTTCGTTCCCGAATCCATGGGTGTCCTCGACCTTCTGGCCCGAATGCGCAGCGAGCGGATGCACCTTGCCATCATCGTCGACGAGTTCGGCGGCACCGAAGGATTGGTGACCATCGAGGACGTGGTCGAGGAGATCGTCGGCGATATCGAGGATGAGCATGACGAGGCCACGGCGAATCGCCTGGTGATGCTCGGCGACGGCTTGTGGGAGGCCGACGCACGGATGGAGCTCGATGAATTGGCACTGGCCGTCGATACCCGCCTCGCGTCGGATGAGGATGAGGTAGACAAGCTCGGCGGGCTGGTTTTCCTCCTGGCGGGAAAAATCCCCGACAAGGGCGAGTGTGTCATCCATCCCACCGGCTGGCGGCTCGAGGCGGTCGATGCAGACCCTCGTCGCATATTGCGCGTAAGGCTGCATGCGCCGGAGGCGCAACCGAAGTAAGAACCCTCACCCTCCGCGGCTGCGCCGCTCCTCCCTGTCCCGCCTGCGGGAGAGGGTTGGGGTGAGGGTTCTTTACTTCGCGAACAATTTCGCCGGGTCGGCCATCGCCTTGAATTCCAGCGCATTGCCGGCCGGGTCCAGGAAGAACATGGTCGCCTGTTCGCCCGGCTGACCGGCGAAGCGCACGGTCGGCGGGATGACGAATTCGACGCCGCCTTCGACCAGCCGTTCGGCCAAAGCTTCCCACTCCTTCATGCGCAGTACCGCGCCGAAATGAGGGACCGGCACTTCCTCGCCGTCGACCCGGTTAGTGGCGCGGGCGCGCACGGCGTCGGGGGCGAGATGGGCAACAATTTGATGGCCGTAGAGGTCGAAATCGATCCAATGGTCGGCGCTGCGCCCTTCCGGACAGCCGAGTAGCTCACCATAGAAACGGCGCGCCGCGGCGAGGTCGTCGACCGGAAAAGCAAGATGGAAGGGCGGCAAGTTCATTTTGCGCAACCCTGCTAGCCGCTTCGCTTGCTGTCGGCTAGCGAGTGCGCGCAATGAAGCATTTCGCATTCGCATTCGGCATCGGCGCCGCCTCCGCTTTCGCCTTCCAGCCCGTCGGCTGGTGGCCGCTCATGCCCTTCGCTTTCCTTGGCCTGTGCGAGCTGGTCGCTCGTGCCGGTTCGCTCAAAAAGGCGCTGCTCACCGGCTGGCTGTTCGGGCTCGGCCAGTTCGTCGTCGGACTCAACTGGATCGCAACGGCTTTTACCTACCAGGCGGCGATGCCGGCTTGGCTCGGCTGGGTGGCGGTGCTGCTGCTGTCGCTTTACCTCGCCGTCTTTCCGATGCTTGCCGCAGGCCTCGCCTGGCGGATCGGCAAGGACAAGCCGTTGGCCCTGGTGCTCGCCTTGGCTGGCGCCTGGGCTTTAACCGAATGGCTTCGCGCTGGCTTGTTCACCGGCTTTGCATGGAATCCCGTCGCGGTGACCCTGATCGCTACTCCCTTGCGCGGCCTGTCCGCCGGCATCGGGACCTATGGCTTGTCTGCCGTCTTGGCACTCATTGGCGGATTGCTGTGGCTGGCGACGAAGCGAGAATTTAAGCCCGCCCTTGCCGGCGCAGCGGCGATCGCGCTCGCGGCTGCCCTTTTTTGGCCGAAGGAGCCGCTCGCCGCGAACGAGTTGAAGCCGGTCCGCATCATCCAGCCCAACATCGGCCAGGAGGACAAATGGCGCGAAGGCTTTGGCGACGAGGCGGCAGCGCGGCTGGCGATGCTTTCGCTGCCGCGCGGCGCGCAGCCCCGGCTGCTGCTATGGCCGGAGGCCGCGATCACCGAGCCGGTCAGCGACGAGCGGCGCGATCCGCGCGCGCAAATCCTTGCCCGGTTCGAGCGGATGCGTGCAGCCCTGGTACTTGGGCCCGGCGAAATGCTCGTCACCGGCGGCATTGGGCTGAAATCCAGCACTGGCCAGGTCCTCGATGGCGCCACCAACAGCGTCTATGCGATTGCGCCGGGCGGGCGGATCGTGGGCCGCTACGACAAGGCGCATCTCGTTCCCTACGGCGAATACCTGCCGATGCGCCCGCTGTTGTCGGCCATCGGCCTGTCGCGCCTCGCCCCCGGCGACCTGGACTTCAACGATGGACCGGGTCCGCGCAACATTGCTCTGCCCGGCTTCGGCCTGATGGGCGTCCAGGTCTGCTATGAGATCATCTTTTCGGGCCAGGTCGTCGATCCACACCACCGGCCCGACTTCATCTTCAATCCGTCGAACGACGCGTGGTTCGGCCGCTGGGGACCGCCGCAGCATCTCGCCCAGGCACGGCTGCGCGCCGCCGAGGAAGGCCTGCCGGTCATCCGCGCCACGCCGACCGGCATTTCGGCGGTGGTCGATGCCGACGGGCGGTTGCTGAAGAGCCTTCCCTGGCACGCCGCCGGCCGAATCGACGTCAGGCTTCCACCGGCTAGGCCGGCAACGCTCTTTGCCAGGCTCGGAAACGTCATCCCGGTGGTTTTGGGATTCCTGCTCATCATCGCCGGCATTGCGGTCGGGCGGAGCCGCCGCTACAGCGCCGACGACATATAAAGACTTCCTTATATCAGGACTCACCGCCTCCCATGCGCAGCAGCTATCTCTTCACCTCCGAATCGGTTTCCGAGGGCCATCCAGACAAGGTCGCCGACCAGATTTCCGACGCCCTCGTCGATCTGTTCCTGTCGAAGGATTCCGAGGCACGCGTCGCCTGCGAGACACTCGTCACCACGCAGCGCATCGTCATCGGCGGCGAGATCCGATGCCGCCCTGTCTTTGATGAAGAGAAGTTCAAGGATACGCACGGATGGGCGCCGGGCGCGAGGGACGAGATCGAGCAGGTGGTCCGCCACACCGTGCATCGCATCGGCTATGAGCAGGAAGGTTTCGACTGGCAGACAGCCAGTTTCGAGAATCATTTGCATGGCCAATCGGCGCATATCGCGCAGGGCGTGGACGCCGCTGGCAACAAGGACGAAGGCGCGGGCGACCAGGGCATCATGTTCGGCTTCGCCTGCGACGAGACGCCGGAGCTCATGCCCGCGACGCTCTATTACAGCCACAAGATCCTCGAGCGCTTGGCCGCCGATCGCCATTCCGGCGCAGCCGATTTCCTCGAGCCGGACGCGAAAAGCCAGGTCACGCTTCGCTATGAGAATGGCAAGCCGGCGGCGGCGACCGCGATCGTCGTCTCGACCCAGCACAAACGCGGCTATGCCGAGAAGGGGGACAATGCCAATCCCGAGCTTTACGCACAGCTTCGGGATTATGTGAAAGGCGTGATTGCCGACGTCCTTCCAGCCCATCTTTTGAACGATGAGATTGTCTATCACATCAACCCGACCGGAGCCTTTGAGATCGGCGGGCCGGACGGCGACGCGGGACTTACCGGCCGCAAGATCATCGTCGACACCTATGGCGGTGCGGCGCCCCACGGCGGCGGCGCATTTTCGGGTAAGGACCCGACCAAGGTCGACCGCTCGGCCGCTTATGCGGCGCGCTATCTCGCCAAGAACATCGTTGCCGCCGGCCTCGCACGCCGCTGCACCATTCAGCTTGCCTATGCGATCGGTGTCAGCGCGCCCTTGTCGCTCTACGTCGACACGCATGGCACCGGGACTGTCGGCGACGACCAGCTGGAACGGGCAATCGGCCGGATCGAGAAGCTGGGCGGACTGACCCCGCGCGGCATCCGCACCTATCTCGGGCTCAACAAGCCGATCTACGCGCCGACCGCGGCTTATGGCCATTTCGGGCGGAAGGCCGATGGAGACTTCTTCCCGTGGGAAAAGACCGACCTGGTCGAAGAACTGAAGGCGGCGCTGGCCTGATCCAGCGCGACACCAATGTGAGGACTTAACCTGGGCGACGATCGCCGGTAGGCGCTGCCGCGTGACCGCGCACAAGCCTGGCGACCCGACCACCTTGAACCGGCTTTACGGCCGGTCGAGCGGGCACAAGCTGCGCAAGAGCCAGCAGGAGCTGGTCGACCAACTGCTTCCGGCATTATCGGTGCCCGCGGAAGGCGAGCTGACCTCCAAGAGGCTGTTCGGCGACGACCGGCCATTGCATCTGGAAATCGGCTTCGGCGGCGGCGAGCACCTCGCTTACCGCGCCGATCTGCTGCCCGATCACGGCTTCATCGGCGGCGAGCCGTTCCTCAACGGTGTCGCCACTGCACTAGGGCATATTCGCGATCAGCGGCTGACGAACGTCCGCATCCATATGGGCGATGCCTTGGACGTGCTGCGGCGGTTGCCCGACCAGTCCCTGACGATGGTCTATCTGCTCCACCCCGATCCTTGGCCGAAGGCGCGTCATGCCAAGCGACGCATGATCAACGACGGGCCGCTCGATCTCATCGCCGCCAAGCTGAAGCCCGGCGGCGAGTTGCGACTGGCTACCGACGACCCGACCTATTTGAACTGGTCGCTGATGGTCATGCAGCGGTGGCGCGACGACTTCGAATGGCTGGTCACCGAACCGGGCGAGTGGCTGCGCTACCCGTCCGGCTGGCCCGAAACCCGCTACGCCACCAAGGCCCGCCGCGAAGGCCGCGTGCCGCACCAGTTCCGCTACCGGCGGACCGGGTCGACCCGCAGCAGCCTGCCCTTGTCCTCGAGCAGATAGACTTCCCCCTTCGGTCCCTGCTCCACCTCGCGGATGCGGGCGCCCATGTCCCATTGGTCGGCCTTGCGGGCATTGGCACCGTCAAGGTCGGCGTGCAGCAGGGCCTGTCCTGACAAGGCGCCGAAGATGGCGTCACCCTTCCACTCAGGGAACAGGTCGCCGGAATAGATAATCAGGCCCGCCGGCGAGATGGACGGGTTCCACCACAGTTTTGGTTCGGCAAAACCTCTGCCGGCATGATCGTCGGGGATGTCTCGCCCGTCGTAATGCGTGCCATAGGACGCCAGCGGCCAGCCATAATTCTTGGCCTGTTCGATGAGGTTGAGCTCGTCACCGCCGCGCGGTCCCATCTCTGTCGCCCACAGCCTGCCGTCGGGTGCAAAGGCCAGGCCGAGCACGTTGCGATGGCCGAGCGTGTAAAACCGCCCGCCGATTGGCTGCCCTTCCGCAGTCAAATGGACGATCTTGCCGAGGTCGACGTTCGGGTCCTGCGCTGGATCAAACTGGAAGCGCTCGCCTGATGACAGGAAGATCGTGCCGTCCTTGGCGAATGCGATCCGGTGCGAGAAATGGACGTCGCTGTCGACCTTCGGCCGTTGCCGCCAGATGACCCGGAAGCCGACCAGGCGCGGTGCGCCTTTCCCCAGCTCGAGCGTGCCGTAGCCCAGAGCCGCACCGCTGGTCCCGTTTGGCCCGGCTTCGGCGAAGGTCAGATAGACGCGGTGGTTGCCCGCGAAGTCCGGTGACGGAACGACGTCGCCAAGGCCGCCTTGCCCGGCAACGACGACGTTGGGCACGCCGGACACGGCCTGCTTCTTGCCGCTGCCGACTTCGACCAGCCACAGCCGCCCCTCGCGCTCGCTGATCAGCGCCATGTTGGTTATCGGCACGCCGCTGCCCGGCAGGAAGCTCATCGCCCAGGGCGTGTCGAACGATGCAACCGGCGTGACGGTGAAGGGCCGCGGCCGGCTGCTTCCTTCTTGCGCCGTTGCCGAAGGCGAGCCGCCGCAGGCCGCAAGCGCAAGCAGGACGAGAATTTGGATCGAGCGAGCGCCCATTCGAGGCCCCAATTCCAGGAGGAGGAACCTAGCCTACGCCCGCAACCCCTTGTGGTTCCAGTCCGTCTGGAAAGGGAGTAATTGCCCGCCCGGATCGAAATGAACCTTTCCGACGCATGGAGGCACCTATGGCAAGGCGGGAGGGTGTTAAGTGAGTGTGCAAGGGGCGGCCCGCCGCCCGCATAGCAATGCATCGCGACCAAGTGGGCTCGAAGAAAATGAGCTGCTTGAAGGCGTGCGCGGGCGAGACTTGCATGCGTTTGAAAGGCTGTACCGGATCTACCAGCCGCGCCTGGCCCGGTTTCTCTTCAATCTCGTGCAACGCCCTGGGCTGGTCGAGGAGGTGCTGGACGACACGATGATGGTGGTATGGGAAACGGCCGGAAACTTCAGGGGAACAAGCAAATTGTCGACCTGGATCTTCAGCATTGCCTATCGCAAGGCGATCAAGGCCAAGGCGCGCTGGCCAGAGCCGGTCGAGGAAGAGCCGTTCGATACCCGCGTCAGCCTCGAACCAGCGGCGGACGAGCAACTGCAGCACCAGCAGCTGCACGATGCTCTGATATCCTCCATGAGCAAGCTGTCGGCCGACCATCGCGCCGTGGTCGACCTCACCTACTTTCACGGCATGGGCTACCGGGAGATCGCCGAGGTCATGAATTGCCCGGTCGATACGGTGAAGACCCGCATGTTTCACGCGCGCCGCCGGCTTAGGGATGCAATGTCCGGATCGCTGGCGGATTGGATCTAGGATAATGGCGATGCCCAACGATTCCCATGATCAGGCGGAGGAGCTGCTTCCCTGGTATGCGACGGGCCAACTCGACCCAGTCGACCGAACGCTCGTTGAGACTCATCTCGCCACCTGTGCCCCCTGCCGGAGCAAGCTGAGCGCAGAACGTCTCCTGATTGACGAGTTTCAGTCGCTATCACCTGAAATTGACAGTGGCTGGGCGCGGCTTCGCAGCCGGATCGAAGCCCGGGAGCGTGCGCGCTTCTCAATCGGGGGAGCGCTCGCCGGATTCTGGCATTTGCTGACTCGCCCGGCCGTGGCCACGCTGGCGACCGCGCAGATCGCCTTCCTGATCCTGGCCGCGGCCGTCCTGCAGACAATGAGCCGCCCGGACTATCAGGCTCTCGGTGCTCCCCAGGCCGCGGCGGCAGCGAATGTCATCGTGATGTTCCGTCCCGAGGCTCGAGAAGCGGATCTCCGCGGCGCGCTGGAGGCCAGCGGCGCCTCACTCGTCGGCGGCCCGACAGCGACCGATACGTATTTGCTGCACGTGCCGGCGGATTCTCGTCCGTCGGCGCTCGCCAAATTGCGCGCCGACGCAAATGTGACCTTGGCCCAGCCGATTGACGGACCGGCGTCTTGAACAGACTCGTCGCTGTTCGCTGGCTGATCGCCATCTGCCTGCTGGCCGTTGGTATGATGCGGCCTGTACCGGCAGCGGCGGAGCTGACCGTCACGCCGCCGGAACAGCAGATCCTGGTCATGGTCCGGCATCCCGCCGACCATTACCGCCCGAACGGAGCTTATGGCGGCGGTTATGGCGACGAGCTTGCGCGAAGTGCCCGCGAACGGCTGGCACGGCGCATCGCCCGACTTCACGGTCTTACGTTGGTTGATGCCTGGCCAATGCCGAAGATTGGCCTCGATTGTTTCGTGATGGCTGTGCCTCGCGGTCGGTTGACCGAAACAGCTGCTCAAGAGGTATCGCACGACGCGCAGGTCGAATGGGCGCAACCCGTCACGCTTTACGAAGCGCGTGGCGGATCCGTGTCACACAACGATCCGCTTTTTCCGGCTCAGCCGGTTACCCGGCAATGGCGCTTGGCGGACTTGCACGAACTCGCCACCGGGCAGGGAATAAGAATTGCCGTCATCGATAGCGGCATCGAAGCGCGCCATCCCGACCTCGACGGGCAGATCGTCATCAATCGAAACTTCGTTGCCGGGCACAAGCCGGCCTTTGAACAGCACGGGACCGGTGTTGCCGGGATCATCGCCGCCAAAGCCGATAATCGCCTGGGAATCACCGGCGTGGCTCCAGGTTCGAAGATCCTCGGCTTGCGCGCATGCTGGCAGGCGTCTGCCGTCCGCACGCTGTGCGACAGCTTCAGCCTGGTGAAGGCACTCTATTTTGCGATCGGCGAGAAAGCCGACGTCATCAATATGAGCCTCAGCGGCCCCGACGATCGGTTGCTGCGCCTCCTCCTCGGGACCGCGCTGGAGGACGGCATTGCCGTAGTTACGGCGTTCGACCCGAAGCGCGCGGACGGTGGGTTTCCGGCGTCAGTGTCCGGCGTCATTGCTGTTTCGGACGCGAGATTGGCTCCGCTCCGCGGCCGCGTCTACACTGCGCCCGGACACGACGTGCCGACCACACAGCCGGGAGGACGATGGTTTCTCGTCAATGGCAGCTCCTATGCCGCGGCCCATGTCAGCGGCCTCGTCGCGCTCCTTCGGCAGAAAGGCCACTCCGCGGTGATCAGCCTCGTGTCCGAACGGAATGGTGCGATCGATGCCTGCGCGACCCTGGTTCGGGCGGCGCATGGCTGTGATTGCGCCTGCGCCCACACAGGCATCGCGAGCGTCCAGCTGGCCCGGTAAACCGGTTTCCTTCATTCGCTTCGCCGGCCACTTGCTTGCAGGAGCGTGTTTTTGCGCATCCTGTCCCGCAGCGGCTGAGGTCGGCGCCGCAGTCTCCATCTTCAGCGACTCAAGATTTCGTGGGTACTCGCTCAGCGCCGGTAGGCCTGTCGGCATTATCGATCTGTCATACGACGACCCTGACGGCCTTTACGCGGCCGTTTCTGCCAGCGTTGTTGCGCGCTCGGTTGACGAGATCCGACCGCTGGGGATCCAGCTGAATGGCGGTTATGCCAGGCGGCTTGGATCGGGCATCACTGTCGATCTGGGCGTCGTTCAATCGAATTATTCGCGATATTCGAGCGCTTCGACGTCAAACTCCTACACTGAAGTCTATGCCGGCATCAGTCACGGGTTCCTGTCGTCCCGCATCGCCTTCTCGCCGCATTATTTCGAAAACGGGGCGCGAACGCTTTACGGGGAGATCGACGCGAACCTCAGTCCGGCGCGGAAACTCCAACTGACGGGTCATGTCGGCGTGCTGGTTCCGATCCAGTATCGCGACGAGAGCGAAAACTCCGAAACGCAATATGATTGGCGCTTGGGCCTCGCGCGGGAAGTCGGGCGGGCTTCCCTCCACGTGATCGCGGCTGGAGGCGGCCCGGACCGCGACTATTATCGGGGCCATTCGCACAGCCGAAACGCACTGATCCTCGGGCTCAGCTGGACCCTCTAGGAGCGCGGTCGAATTGAACCGTTGAGCCACCTGCAGCCACTAACCACTCGCTCTCAAAGGTGACTTGTCGCCGAGCAGAGCTGTACCTGCGTATCCGTTCAAGAGCGGGGCCAGACAAAGGAGCTTGATATGAGACGTTCCATCGCTCTTGCTGCCGCGACGGTCATTTCGGTGGCCTCCCTTGCGCCGGGCGCCTTGGCCCAGCCGGCAGCGGGCAGCATCTCACCCAATCACGAAACCGGTCAGCAAGTGGGCGGCGAGGACGGCCTCGAATGCGACGAGGGCGGAGCCGCCCCGAGCCAGTCGGGCCGCGAGCCCGGCCCAGGTTCACCCTTCCAGGAGGATAGCAAATCCGGCGCTCATTATGCCGGTGAACAGGACGGGATCAACAACAAGAACACGGCTTCGGTGTCGCAGTACGACCTCGCATGTTTCAAGGGTCCTGAGTAGGTCGCGGAAGCGCGACGGACTGGCCCGCCTAGCCCCCGCGGGCCAGTCCAACCGCCGCACGGCCAAGCCGCCACAGCAGTGCGGCTTGCATTAAGCGTGGGGTCATCCAATGTGGACTTCTAGTCATGGGCGGCTGTCGTATCCGCCGATACAAGGAACAGCATGAACCGCTGCAGTCTCCTGTCCCTGGCGACGGCCGTTCCGCCGCACGTCATCAGCCAACCGGACGCCAAGGCGGCCGCGCGCGAAGCGTTTGGGGGCAAGAAGGCCCTGTTCGACCGGCTCGCGGGCGTGTTCGACAACGCGGGGATCGCCAAGCGGCATATCGTCACGCCCGCGGACTGGTACATGGGCAATCACGGCTGGCAGGACCGTAACAACCTCTATCTCGAAGCGGCGGAGCAATTGTTCGTCGAAGCCGCCAGCGCTGCGATCGACAAGGCCGGCCTCGCACCCGACGAGATCGACGGCGTCGTCACTGTCACCACTACCGGCATCGCCACGCCCAGCCTGGAAGCCCGCGCCGCTTCCCGCGTCGGCTTTCGCGACGATGTACGGCGGGTGCCGGTCTTCGGGCTGGGCTGCGCCGGCGGCGTCAGCGGGCTGTCGACCGCGGCACGGTTAGCCACTGCAGAACCCGGCAGCAAATGGCTGATGGTCACGGTCGAAACCTGCTCCATCTCCATCCGCCTCGACAGCGACGATCCTTCCGCGGTGGTTGCCACGGCCCTGTTCGGCGACGGCGCCGCCGCCGCGGTAGTGACATCGGGCGAGCATTCCCTGGCGCGCATCGGCGGCTCGGCGGAGAAGCTGTGGCCGGAGACCTTGCGGATCATGGGGTGGGACGTCGAGGACCCGGGCCTCGCCGTCGTCTTCGACCGCGCCATCCCGCCATTTATCGAGCGCGAACTGGCAGGGGCTGTGAACACCATGCTTGCCAAGCTTGGCGTGGAACGCAGCTCGATCGACCGCTTCTGCTGCCATCCCGGCGGCGTGAAGGTCATCGACGCGATCGAAACCGCGCTCGAGTTGCCGCAGGGGGAGCTGAACATTGAGCGCGAAGTGCTGCACGATTACGGCAATATGAGTGCGCCGACGGTGCTGTTCGTGCTCCAGCGGCTGCTCGAACGCGGCCTGCCCGACCGGGTGATGATGACCGCCTTCGGACCAGGCTTCACCTGTGCCGGAATGCTGCTCGAAGCCGCGTGATCTGGCCGGCCTATTTGATTCTGGCGTTGGTGACGCTGCAGCGTCTGGGCGAGTTGATGCTGGCCGAGCGCAACACACGGCACTTGCTTGCGCGAGGCGCCCATGAAGTCGGGCGCGGCCATTATCCGCTTATCGTCGCCGTCCACGCCGGCTGGCTCGTCACCCTCTGGCTCCTCGCTCCGGGGCAACCGATCCACCTCGCCGCCCTGGTGCCGTTCGTCTTGCTCCAGGCAGCCCGCATCTGGGTCATCGTCACGCTCGGCGAGCGCTGGACCACCCGGATCATTATCCTGCCGGGCGCGCCGCTGGTACGGGCCGGACCCTATCGCTGGGTCAACCACCCCAATTATTTTGTCGTCATCGGTGAGATTGCCGTGCTTCCCCTGGTGTTCGGCCTGCCGGTCGTTGCCCTGACGTTCAGCCTTCTCAACGCCGCGGTCCTGTTGGTCCGCATCCGCGAGGAGAGCCGGGCGCTCGCTTCCCTGTCCTGACTGCTTGCACCGGCCCGCTTCCGGGCCTATATCGCGGCCACTCCTCGACATCGTTGAGATGCTGAGGCTGGTTCCGGAACCCCGGGGCCGGCTCGAGTGCCGTTTGAGTTTGCGAAGGACGCCATGGAAGCGGATTTGGCCGCGGTGAGGAAGTTGATCGAGCCGGAGGTGAAGGCCCTCGGCTTCGACCTCGTGCGCGTGGCGATGACCGGTGGTGCTTCCGACCCGACGTTGCAGATCATGGCCGAGCGACCCGACACGCGCCAGCTCGACCTCGACGACTGCCAGGCGATTTCGCGGCGCATCTCCGACCTGCTGGACGAGCGCGATCCGATTGAGGGCGCCTACCGGCTGGAGGTCTCGTCGCCCGGCATCGACCGGCCATTGACGAGGCTGTCCGACTTTGCCGACTGGGCCGGCCACGAAGCCCGCATTCGATTCGACGAGCCGATCGACGGCGCCAAGCAAGTCTCGGGCATCATCAAGGGCGTTTCCGGCGACACCATAAGCATCGCCACCACGAAAGGGGTCCGCCAAGTCCCGTTCAATTCCATCGCTTCGGCCAAGTTGCTCTTGACCGACAAGCTCATCACCGCCACCGCGCCGCTCAGCACCGAGGGCGCCGATCTCATCAAAACGGAAGGTTGATCACCATGGCTTCTGCAGCCCCCGCAGCCCCCACCGCCAACAAGGCCGAGCTGCTCGCCATCGCCGACGCCGTCGCGCGCGAAAAGCTGATCGACAAGGGCATCGTCATCGAGGCGATGGAGGACGCGATCCAGCGCGCCGCCCGCGCCCGCTACGGTGCCGAGAACGACATCCGCGCCAAGCTCGATCCGGTGACCGGCGACCTGCGCCTGTGGCGCGTTCTCGAAGTCGTCGAGGAGGTCGATGATTACTTCAAGCAGGTCGACGTCAAGGGCGCCCAGAAGCTGCAGAAGGACGCCAAGATTGGCGACTTCATCGTCGATCCGCTGCCGCCGATCGAGTTCGGCCGCATCGCCGCCCAGGCCGCCAAGCAGGTCATCTTCCAGAAGGTCCGCGACGCCGAGCGCGAGCGCCAGTATGAAGAGTTCAAGGAACGTGCGGGCGAAGTCATCACCGGCGTCGTCAAGCGCGTCGAGTTCGGCCACATCGTCGTCGATCTTGGCCGGGCCGAGGGCGTCATCCGCCGCGACCAGCAGATCCCGCGCGAGATGGTCCGCGTCGGCGACCGCATTCGCTCCCTGATCCTCGCCGTCCGCCGCGAGGCGCGCGGCCCGCAGATCTTCCTTAGCCGCGCCCATCCCGACTTCATGAAGAAGCTGTTCGCGCAGGAAGTGCCCGAGATTTACGACGGCATCATCGAGATCCGGGCCGCAGCCCGCGATCCGGGCAGCCGCGCCAAGATCGGAGTCATCAGCCACGACAGCTCGATCGACCCGGTCGGCGCCTGCGTCGGCATGAAGGGCAGCCGCGTCCAGGCCGTCGTCCAGGAACTGCAGGGCGAGAAGATCGACATCATCCCGTGGAGCGAAGACCTGGCGACTTTCGTCGTCAACGCCCTCCAGCCGGCGACGGTCAGCCGCGTCGTCATCGACGAGGAAGAGAGCCGCATTGAGGTGGTCGTCCCCGACGACCAGCTGAGTCTTGCCATCGGCCGCCGCGGCCAGAACGTCCGCCTGGCCAGCCAGCTGACCAGCAGTCAGATCGACATATTGACCGAGGCCGACGCTTCCGAGAAGCGGCAACGCGAGTTCGTCGAACGTTCCGAGATGTTCCAGACCGAATTGGACGTCGACGAGACGCTGGCCCAGCTGCTGGTTGCCGAAGGGTTCACCAGCCTAGAGGAAGTCGCCTACGTCGAGGTCGACGAAATCGCCTCGATCGAGGGCCTCGACGACGACATCGCCTCGGAACTGCAGAACCGCGCCGCCGAGGCGCTGGAGCGCCGTGAAGCCGCCTCCCGTGAAGAGCGCCGCAAGCTTGGCGTTGAGGATGCCCTGGCCGAGCTGCCGCACCTCACCGAGCAGATGCTGGTGACATTGGGCAAGGCGAATATTCGCACCCTGGACGACCTGGCCGACCTTGCGACCGACGAGCTCGTCCAGAAGAAACGGCCCGAGCAGCGCCGCCAGCGCGAGCCGAGCAACCGGCCCGAAGACAAAGGTGGCCTGCTCGCCGACTATGGCCTCAGCGAAGAGCAGGGCAACGAGATCATTATGGCCGCGCGCGCGCATTGGTTCGAAGATGACGCATCCGCGCCGGGGTCCGAGGAGGACCCGGCCAAGCCCGAGGAGGCCGCCGATGCGGAATCCTCGCAATGATCCGCTAGTCGCGCACGTTTCGGAGCGCACCTGCATCCTCTCTCGGCGGACGGCGCCCCGAGAGGAGCTGATCCGGCTCGCGCTCGGACCCGATGGCCAGGTCGCGCCCGATATTCGCGCCCGCGCGCCGGGGCGCGGCGCCTGGATCGGCGTCGGCCGCACAGACCTCGACGCGGCCAATGCCAAGGGCAAGCTCAAGACGGCGCTCGCCCGCGCATTCAAGTCCGGCGACGTTTCGGTGCCCGCCGACCTCAGCGATCGCATCGCCGCAGCCCTGCGGCAGGCGGCACTTGACCGATTGGGACTGGAGGCGCGCGGCGGAACGCTCATCAACGGCTCCGACAAGGTCGAAACCGCTGCCCGGGCCGGCAAGGTTCATTTGCTGATCCATGCCGCCGATGCCGGCGAGGACGGCCGCCGCCGCCTCGACCAGGCCTGGCGGGTGGGCGGCGGAGGCCCGCAGGGCTTGGTTTTTCCCGAAGGACGCACCATCTTGTCGATGGCGCTCGGGCGCGAGAATGTGGTACATCTCGCCTTGACCGATCCTGCCGCCGCGCGGCGGGTGGGCCATGCCATCGACCGGTGGCTAGCTTTCATTGACCCCGATGCTGGGCTAGAGGGCGGCTCCGCCGCTGGCCTCGGCTCGACCGACGAATTGGACGAAGGAAAAGAATGACCGACCAGAGCGAAAAGCCCAAGCTTGGTACCCGGCCGCCGCTGGGCCTGAAGCGCACGGTCGAGACCGGCAAGGTGAAGCAAAGCTTCAGCCATGGCCGCTCGAACACCGTCGTCGTCGAGGTCAAGAAGCGCCGGATCCTCGGCAAGCCGGGCGAGGCTGCGACGGAAGCGCCGAAAACCCCGCTCCCCGCCGCCGAGGCCCCCAGGCCGGCTGCTCCCACGCCGAAGCCGGCCGCGCCGGCTCCGAAGCGCCCGGTCGACGACATCACCGCCCGCCGCGAGATGCAGGAGCGCCTGCTGCGCGAGGCCGATGAAGCGCGCATGTCCGCGCTCGAGGAAGCGCGCCGTCGCGACGACCGCGTCAAGATCGAGCAAACGGAGGAAGAGAAGCGCCGAGCCGAGGACAAGAAGAAGGCCGAGGAAGAGGCCGCGCGCCGCGCCGAGGAAGAAGCATCCGAGGCGGCTCGGCGTGCTGTCGAAGAGGCGGAGCGTGCCGCGGCGCAGCCTGAAATTGCAGCGGCCGAAGTCGAAGACGACGATCGCCCGCGCCATCATGCCGCGCCGGGCCATCCTCCCAAGCGCCATGAGCCCGCCCGCCCGAGCCGCGGCCGCGAGGATCGCCGCCATGCCGGCAAGCTCACCGTCTCCCGCGCCCTTTCCGGGGAGGACGATAGCCGCGCCCGCAGCCTCGCCGCGCTCCGCCGAGCCCGCGAGAAGGAGAAGCGCCATCACCAGGAGGTCGGGCCGGCGCAGAAGCAGGTTCGCGACGTCGACGTTCCCGAGGCGATCACCGTCCAGGAGCTCGCAAAGCGCATGGGCGAACGGGGTGCCGATTTGGTAAAGGCGTTGTTTAAGATGGGGACGCCCGTCACCATCACCGAAACCATCGATCAGGACACGGCCGAGCTATTGATCGGCGAATTCGGACACCGCATCAACCGCGTCTCCGAATCCGACATCGACATCCAGACCGAAACGGACGTCGATGCGCCGGAAACGCTGCAGTCGCGGCCGCCGGTCGTCACCATCATGGGCCATGTTGACCACGGCAAGACGTCGCTGCTGGACGCCATTCGCGGCGCCAATGTCGTCTCTGGCGAAGCCGGCGGCATCACGCAGCACATTGGCGCCTACCAGGTGAGCCTGCCCGACAAGCAGAAGATCACCTTCCTCGACACGCCGGGCCACGAGGCCTTCACCGAGATGCGCGCCCGCGGCGCCAACGTCACCGACATCGTCATCCTGGTGGTGGCGGCCGATGACGGCCTGAAGCCGCAGACGATCGAGGCGATCAATCACACCAAGGCCGCCGGCGTGCCGATGATCGTCGCCATCAACAAGATCGACAAGCCGGGCGCCAATCCGCAGAAGGTCCGCGAAGAGCTGCTGCAGCATGAGATCATCGTCGAGCAGATGGGTGGCGACGTCCAGGACGTCGAAGTCTCCGCGCTCAAGAAGACCAACCTCGATAAGCTCCTCGAAGCCATCAACCTCCAGGCCGAAATCCTCGAGCTCAAGGCCAATCCTGACCGCCCCGCCGAGGCGACCGTGGTCGAGGCCAAGCTCGACAAGGGCCGTGGTCCGCTGGCGACCGTGCTCGTCCAGCGTGGCACCTTGAAGGTCGGCGACGTCATTGTCGTCGGCGCGTCGAGCGGCAAGGTCCGGGCGATGATCGACGACCATGGCCGCCAGGTGAAGGAGGCGCCGCCGTCCTTCCCGGTCGAAGTGCTGGGCCTTAGCGCCGTACCGTCCGCCGGCGACCAGCTGACCGTCGTCGAGAATGAAGCACGAGCCCGCGAAGTTGCCGACTATCGCCAGAGCGTGCTCGACAAGAAGCGTACGACATCGGCGCCCGTCAGCGTCGAGCATATGTTCGCCAACCGCACGTCCACCACCATCGAATTCCCGCTGGTGATCAAGGCCGACGTCCAGGGCTCGGTCGAAGCGATCGTCAGCGCCGTCAACAAGATCTCGACCGACGAGATCCGGGTGCGCGTGCTGCATTCGGGCGTCGGCGCCATCACCGAAAGCGACGTCACCCTCGCCGCCTCGACCGGCGCGCCGATCATCGGCTTCAACGTCCGCCCGAACGCCAAGGCGCGCGAGACCGCCGCGCGCAACAAGGTCGAGTTCCGCTACTACGACGTCATCTACCACCTCACCGACTGGGTGAAGGGGGCGATGGCCGGCGAGCTCGGGCCGGAGATCATCGAGAACGTCGTCGGCCGCGCCGAGGTCAAGGAAGTCTTCCCGGCCGGCAAGCGGGACAAAGCCGCCGGCCTGCTGGTGCTCGAAGGCGTTATCCGCAAGGGCCTGCATGCCCGCCTCACCCGCGAGGACGTCATCGTCTCGAAGACCACCATTTCATCGCTGCGTCGCTTCAAGGACGACGTCGCCGAGGTCCGCGCCGGAATGGAATGCGGCGTGCTTCTCGCTGACACCAACGACATCAAGCCGGGCGACAACCTCGAAGTGTTCGAGGTCGAGGAGCGGGAACGGACGCTGTGACCGTCCCCCTCTCCCCTTCAGGGGAGAGGGTCGGGGAGAGGGGCAGTCCCCGCAAACTCCCCCTCTCCCTCCGCCGCGGCGCGGCTCCTCCCTCTCCCCTGAAGGGGCGAGGGTAAAATGCGTCGTCAGGAAACCCCCGAAGGTCGCTCGGTCCGCGTGCTGCGCGTCGGCGAACAGGTGCGGCACATATTGAGCGAAATCCTGCAGCGCGGCGATGTGCATGACGAGACGCTGCAGAGCCATCTCGTCAGCGTCACCGAAGTTCGAATGTCGCCCGACCTGCGCCATGCGACGGTGTTCGTGAAGCCGTTACTCGGCCAGGATGAGGAAGCGGTGCTAAAGGCGCTGCGCACCCACACCGCTTTCCTGCAGCGCGAAGTCGCGACCCACGTCCGCAAGAAATATGCTGCCAAGCTCAAATTCCTCGCGGACGAAAGTTTCGACGAGGGCACACACATCGACCGGTTGCTGCGAACCAGCCACGTCGCCCAGGACCTAGAAGAGGAATGAGTGCGCTCGACGCGCCGATGACCGGCGATGGCTGCCGGGCGGAGCTGTTTGACGAGCGGCATCGCGAAGCTCTGAAAGCGGCCTGCGCCGAGGATGACGAAATCTGGCAGATATACGCTACCAATTTCGGCCCCAAGGGCTTCGACGAAGCCATCGATCTATACCGCAGCAACCCGCGCAACCGCACCTTCGTCCTGTTCGACGGCGACGAGCTGGCCGGCATGTCGAGCTTCCTCGGCGTCGACGAAGGCCGCGGGCTGCTGGAGATCGGCGGGACTTATTACCGCCCCAAATTCCGCGGCACCGGCTTCAACCGCCGGCTAAAGGACATGATGCTGAAGCGCGCTTTTTCATCCGGATTCCGCCGCGTCGAATTCCGTGTCGACAGGCGCAACGAGCGCAGCCAGGCGGCGATGAAGAAATTGGGCGCGGTGCGCGAAGGCGTGATGCGTGCCGACCGCATCACCTGGACCGGCCACGTCCGCGACACAGTTTTGTTCGCCATTCTGCGCGACGAATGGCCCCGCTGATCGCCATCCCGCGAAAGCGGGGACCAAGTAAGGAACAAAATAGAGGTTCCCGCATACGCGGGAATGACGAATAAGGACGTCATGCTTCGAGCAATTTCCTTGACTGTTGCGTTGCTTGCTGCCTCGCCGCTGTCGGCGAAGCCACTCAGCGTGCGCATGGGCGAGACCTGGATCTTCACCCTCGCCAACGGCCAGCCGGCCAGGCCGCGGCAGGTAGACGGCAAGGCGTCGCCGGCACCGGGTGAAATGAAGGTCAGCCTCCAGTCGTTGATGGGCACCACCATGACGCTGACCAACAACAGCAGGTTCGATTACAGCTATCGCGCGACCCTAATCCTGCCTGACGGAAAGGCGGGGCCAGCGAAGAGCTGTGCCGTCCCCGCCAACGGGCGCCTGGCGATCGAGCATTGGTCAAGTCCGGTCGCGGCCGTTCGCCTCAGCGACTTCCGGCCTGCACCCGCCGGATCGCTCTGCCCGTAGATGGCCAAGCTCTATTTCTATTATGCGGCGATGAACGCGGGGAAATCGACCACGCTCATCCAGGCCGATTTCAATTACCGCGAGCGCGGCATGGAAACGATGCTGTGGACCGCCTCGCATGACAATCGCTCGGGCGTCGGCACCATCGGCTCGCGTGTCGCTCTGTCGGCACCCGCGCAAACCTATGACGAAAGCGTCGATTTATACGCCGCCATCGCCGAGGAGCTTAAGAAGCGCCCGTTACATTGCGTGCTGGTCGACGAAGCGCAGTTCCTGACCCGCGACCATGTGCTTCAGCTCGCGAAGGTCGCCGACCAGCTCTCGATTCCAGTGCTTTGCTACGGTCTCCGGACGGACTTCCAGGCCAATCTGTTCGAAGGTTCTGCCGCTTTGCTTGCCCTCGCCGACGCCCTGATCGAGCTGAAGGCGGTGTGCGAATGCGGACGCAAGGCAACGATGAACCTGCGCGTCGATGCGGAAGGCCATGCCGTCGCCGCCGGCGCCCAGACCGAGATCGGCGGCAACGACCGCTATGTCGCACTGTGCCGCCGCCATTTCTTCGAGCGGCTGAGCGAGGGCGAAGCCCGCCAGCTTAGCCTCGACATCCCACGGGTTTGAAGCAGAGCAAAGCGGGCGCCCTCCCGTTGGAAGAGCGCCCGCCAAAGTCGTTGATGTTTCGCTGGGCCTATTCGGTCGTGTTATTCGTCGCCGTGTCGGCGTTCATGGTCGCGTTCGTGTCAACCGCGTTGGTATCCATCGTCGCATTGGCGTCCATGGTCGCATTGCCGTCCATCGCCGCATTTTCGTCGACCAGCACTTCGGTGTTGGCCTCGGCAGCGACGTCATTGTTCTCCGCTGCCTCTTGCTTGTTGCAAGCGGCCATCGACACGCTCAACGCCACCATCGCCGCTCCGGTCAGTAATTTGCGCATATTGCCCTCCCTGCTGCTTGTCTTCCGTTACTGCTCCTAAACGAAATGCAGTTTGCGGAACAGCAAATTGAATGCTCTTGCTCCGCCCATGCCAATTCACGGCTGGATCATCCTCGACAAGCCGGTCGGCATGGGCTCGACACAGTGCGTCTCGGCGGTCAAACGCGCGCTCCGCGAAGCCGGCGAGCCCAGGACCAGAGTCGGCCACGGCGGCACGCTCGACCCGCTCGCCAGCGGCGTGCTGCCGATCGCCGTTGGCGAGGCGACCAAGCTGGCGGGCCGCATGCTCGACGCCACCAAGGAATATACATTCACGGTCGGCTTCGGCGAAGAGACGGACACGCTCGATGCAGAAGGCCAGGTGGTCGCGACCAGCGAAATTCGGCCTTCGCGCGAGGAAGTCGAGGCGGCGCTTACCGCTTTCACCGGTCCGATTGAGCAAGTCCCCCCGGCTTATTCGGCCCTCAAGATCGGTGGTAAGCCCGCCTATGCCCGCGCCCGCGCCGGCGAGGCCGTCGCCCTGCAGCCACGCCGCGTCACGATCCACGCCCTTCGCTTGCTGTCCGCCACGCCGGACGAAGCAACTCTCGCCGCCGCCGTTTCCAAGGGCACCTACATCCGCAGCCTCGCCCGCGACCTCGCCCTCGCGTTGAACACTGTCGGCCACGTCACCATGTTGAGGCGGACGCGCGCCGGCCCGTTTGGGCTGGAAAGGGCGATTTCGCTGGACAAATTGGCCGATCTCGCTAAGGCGCGCACCCTTGATGGGGCGGTTCTCCCGCTTTCCGCGGGGCTGGACGACATCCCGGCCCTCCCCGTCACCCCCGAACAGGCAATGCTGCTCCAACAGGGACAGCGGCTCGTCGGGAACCCCGCGAAGCCGGGCCTATACCTCGCGACCGACGCAGAGCGTCCCGTCGCGCTGGTCGAGGTTTCGGCAGGCGACGTCCGCGTCGTCCGCGGGTTCAACCTTTGAAGACTAGAAACGGAGTGAACCGATGTCGATTACCACAGAGCGCAAGGCTGCGCTCGTCAAGGAACATGGCCGCGGCAAGGACGATACGGGTTCGCCCGAGGTCCAGGTCGCGATTTTGACCGACCGCATTCAGACGCTAACCGAGCATTTCAAGACCCACGCGAAGGACAATCACAGCCGGCGCGGCCTGCTGATGATGGTCAACAAGCGCCGCTCGCTCCTCGACTTTCTCAAGCGCGAAGACGTCCAGCGCTACACCGATCTGATCGGCAAGCTGGGCCTCCGCAAGTAACCCGCAAGGGCGCCCTCGGGCGCCCTTCGCATATCGGGGCCTCTCCGCATTCGGCGGCTGGCCTTGGGGGCATTTTAGGCCCCGCACCGCTCGCAGACCGGCTTCGTCTGCCACTGCTGAACCCGCCGGCATCCGGCCTGCGGGCGTAAGGAAAAAAGAATGTTTGATATCAAAACCGTAGAAATCGAGCTGGGCGGCAAAACGCTGAAGCTCGAAACGGGCCGCGTTGCCCGCCAGGCCGACGGCGCGGTGCTCGCGACCCTCGGCGAAACCGTCGTCCTCTGCGCGGTCACCGCCGCCAAGTCGGTCAAGCCGGGCCAGGACTTCTTCCCGCTGACCGTCCATTACCAGGAAAAATTCTCCGCCGCCGGGCGCATCCCGGGCGGCTTCTTCAAGCGCGAGCGCGGCGCCACCGAAAAGGAAACGCTGACCAGCCGCCTGATCGATCGGCCGATAAGGCCGCTGTTCCCCGAGGGCTTCTACAATGAGGTCCTCGTCATCGCCCAGGTGCTCTCGTACGACGGCGAGAACGAGCCCGACATCGTCGCGATGATCGCCGCCTCGGCCGCGCTGACGATCAGCGGCGTGCCCTTCATGGGCCCGATTGGTGCGGCAAGGGTTGGTTTCGCCGACGGCGAATACGTCCTCAATCCCTCCCAGGAGCAGATCAAGGCCGGCAGCCTTGACCTGGTCGTCGCCGGCGCGCCCAATGCCGTCATGATGGTCGAATCCGAAGCCAAGGAGCTGTCGGAAGAGCAGATGCTTGGCGCCGTCATGTTCGCTCACAAGGCCAGCCAGCAGGTCTGCAAGGCGATCATCAGCCTCGCCGAAAAGGCCGCCAAGGACCCGTGGGAGCTCGCCCAGAGCGACGACAAGGCCGCGGTCAAGGCCAAGCTCAAGACGCTGATCGGCAAGGACATTGAGGCCGCCTACAAGACGACCGACAAGGGCAAGCGCCGCGAGGCCCTGGAAGTCGCCCGCGACAAGGCCAAGGAAGCGTTCGCCGAGGCCGATCCCCAGGAGCAGCTGGTCGCGATGAAGGCGGTCAAGGGCCTCGAGGCCGACATCGTCCGCACCGCGATTCTGAAGGAAGGCCGCCGCATCGACGGCCGCGACACGAAGACCGTCCGCCCGATCGAGGCGATGGTCGGCTTCCTGCCACGCACCCACGGCTCGGCGCTGTTCACCCGCGGCGAAACCCAGGCGATCGTCTCGACGACGCTCGGCACCAAGGACTCAGAGCAGATGATCGACGGGCTGGAGGGCCTCTCCTACTCCCGCTTCATGCTGCACTATAACTTCCCGCCTTATTCGGTCGGCGAAGTCGGCCGCTTCGGCGCCCCGTCGCGCCGCGAGACCGGCCACGGCAAGCTCGCCTGGCGGGCGCTGCACCCGATGCTGCCGAGCGCGGAGGAGTTCCCTTATACGATCCGCGTCCTCTCCGACATCACCGAGAGCAACGGTTCCAGCTCGATGGCTAGCGTCTGCGGCGGCAGCCTGGCGATGATGGACGCCGGCGTGCCGCTGGCACGCCCAGTCGCCGGCATCGCCATGGGCCTGATCCTCGAAGGCAAGGACTTCGCTGTGGTCAGTGATATCCTGGGCGACGAGGATCACCTCGGCGACATGGACTTCAAGGTCGCCGGCACGTCCCAGGGCATCACCGCGCTCCAGATGGACATCAAGGTTGCCGGCATCACCGAGGAGATCATGAAGGTCGCGCTCGCCCAGGCGAACGAGGGCCGCGCCCACATCCTCGGCGAGATGGCCAAGGCGCTCGACCATACGCGCACCGAGCTTTCGGCTCACGCGCCGCGCATTGAGACCATGTCGATCCCCAAGGACAAGATCCGCGAAGTCATCGGCACCGGCGGCAAGGTGATCCGAGAGATCGTCGCCACCACCGGCGCCAAGGTCGACATCGACGACGAGGGCGTGATCAAGATCAGCTCTTCGGACCTGTCGCAGATCGAGGCCGCGCGCCAGTGGATCCAGGGCATCGTCGCCGAGCCGGAGCCGGGCACCATCTACACCGGCAAGGTCGCCAACATCGTCGACTTCGGCGCCTTCGTCACCTTCATGCCTGGCAAGGACGGGCTGGTGCACGTCTCGGAGATCAAGAACGAGCGGGTCGAGAACGTCCGCGACGTCTTGACCGAGGGCCAGGAGGTCAAGGTCAAGCTGCTCGAGGTCGATCCGCGCGGCAAGGTCCGCCTGTCGATGCGCGTCGTCGACCAGGAAACCGGCGAGGAGCTGCCCGACACCCGCCCGCCGAGGGAGCCGCGTGAAGGCGGTGACCGTGGCCCGCGCGGAGATCGTGGCGACCGCGGCCCTCGCCGTGATGGCGGCCGTGACCGTGGCCCCCGCCGCGATGGCGGTGACCGCGACCGTGGCCCCCGCCGTGAAGGCGGCGACCGTGGCCCGCGCGGCGAAAGCCGTGGCGACCGCGGCCCCCGCCGCGAGCGCGAAGGCGGCGGGGAGGAAGGCGGCAGCGAGCCCAAATTCGCCCCCGCATTTCTCACCGGCGACGACGCTGATTGACCTGTTCCCCGGCGCAGGCCGGGGCCCAGTCCTCTAAAAAAACAAGAAGGCCCCGCAGCGATGCGGGGCCTTTTTGAGTCGGCGATCCCCGGAATGACGGCATGAACAGGCCCGCAACCGGACTTCAATGCCTTGTGGCTAAATAGCTGACGACCGCACTTTCAATCGTCGGGAAGAAGCAGGCCTCGCCGAGCACGGCGAACAGGCCGAAACGCTTTAACTTGTCCTTCACCGGGTCCTTCAATTCGGCAAAGCAAAGGGTGATGCCGTCGGCTTTCAGCTGCTGCGCGAGCTCGGCGACGGCGTCGGACGAGGTGACGTCGACGCTGGTGATCGGTTCGGCCGCCACCACCACCCGGCTGACCGGAGTTGGCGATTCCGCGACCGCGTCGAGCACTCGCTGGTTGAACAATTCGGCATTGGCGAAGAACAAAGGCGCGTCCCAGCGGAACAGGACCAAGCCGTCGATGCGCGGGGCGTCGGGATAGCGGGCGATGTCGTGATAGCCCTCGACGCCGGGCGGGTCGCCGAGGATCGCCCAGTGCGGCCGCCAGCCGTCCCACAGGAATTCGATGATGGCAAAGACGATGGCGATGCCGATGCCCGGAATGGCGCCGAACACGGCAACCCCGACCGTGCACAATATGGACAGCCAGAACTCCCATTGCTGAATGCGGTAGATGCGCCCCAGGTCGCCGAACTCGAACAGGCCGATAGCGGCAGCGATGACTACCCCGGCGAGCGCCGCATAAGGTAGATTCTGGAACAGCATTGGCGCCGCAACGAGCAGCAGCGCAACAACCACCGCGCCGACGACCCCTGTCATTTGGGTCTTGGCGCCCGCCGCCTCCGCGACTGGAGTGCGAGACGAGCTGCTGCTGATCGGGAAGCCCGAGAAGAAACCGGCGGCGAGGTTGGCGGCGCCCAAGCCGACCATTTCCTGGTTGGGATCGACCCGCGTTCCGGATCGCGCCGCGAAGGTGCGCGACAGCACGCTCGTGTCGGCAAAAGAGACGATGGCAACGGCAAAGCCACCCAACAGCACGGGCACAATGTCGCTCGCCCTCAGCCAGGGGATGGTGAAGCTCGGCAGCCCCTGCGGCACCGGGCCCATCACTTTGACTCCGGCTTCCGCCGACAGATGCAACTGCCCGACGAGGATAGTCGCGCCGATAACCGCAATCAGGATGATGGGCAGGCGCCTGAATCGCTTGAAGATCAGGATCACTGCGAGCGTCCCGATCCCAAGAGCGGCCGCCGTCCAGTTTGCTTTGCCGGCCAGCAAAGCCCCGCCGATCGCCCATAGATCGCGTAGGGGACCCGTGCTCTCGATCTTGATGTCGAACAGCTTGGGCAGCTGGCTGATCAGCACCGCCAACGCGATGCCGTTCATGTAGCCGTAGCGGATCGGCTTGGAGAGCAACTCGGTGACAAAGCCGAGCCTGAAGACGCCGGCGAAGATGCACACCGTACCCGAGACAACGGCCATGGCTCCGGCGAGCGCCACAGCACGCGCTGGATCGCCGAGCGACAAGGGCAGGACGACACCGAGGATGACCGGCGCCAGCGACGAGTCCGGGCCGAGCACAAGAATCCGGCTGGGGCCGAACAAGGCATAGACGAGCAGCGGGACGATGGTCGCGTAGAGGCCGTTGATGGCGGGAACCCCAGACGCCACAGCGTAGGCGATGCCGACGGGCACCAGCATCGTCGACAGGACGATGCCGGCGACGATATCATTGCGCAGCCAGGTCGCCTTATATTGCCGCAAGGTGCCGAGGCCCGGCACCCAGCCGAGCCAGCTGTTCTGGTTCACGGTCAAGGTCTGGCTCGTGGTCGCACCTCCTAGGCGCGGAAGCTGCGGATCGGCCTCAACGTCTCGAACCGCTCCCGCTTGGGCTTGCCGGGCAGCGGCGGCAGCCTGAGCTTCGGCGGCGGCTGTTTTTTGAAGGGTGAGTGATCGAGCAGGTGGCGAAGCAGGGTCAGCCGGCCAGTCTTCTGGTCGTTGAAGTCCACCAGGATCCAGGGCGCGTGCTTGGAATGCGTCGCCTTCAGCATCGCCTCGCGCGCCTTTGTGTAATCACCGTATTTTGCGCGTGCCTCCAGATCAATGGGCGACAGCTTCCACCGCTTCAGGGGATCGCTCAGCCGTTCCTGGAACCTCTTTTCCTGTTCTTGCTGGTCGCAAGTCAGGTAATATTTGAACAGGATTATGCCGTCTTCGGTGATGGCGCGTTCAAGCTTGGGCACGCGTTCGAGGAAGTCCCTGGCCTGCTTTTCAGTGCAATAGCCCATTACGCGCTCGACTCCCGCCCGATTGTACCAGCTGCGGTCGAACAGGACGATCTCGCCGCCGGACGGGAGGTGTTTGATGTAGCGCTGGATATACATTTGCGTGGCTTCGCGCTCACTGGGCTTGGTCAGCGCGACTACGCGGCACATGCGGGGATTGAGGTGTTGGGAAATGACGCGAATGGCCCCGCCCTTGCCGGCCGTGTCGCGGCCTTCGAGGATGATGAGCATGCGCTGGCCGGTCTCCCTGACCCACCGCGCCATCTCGTTGAGCTCCGCCTGCATCGCCCGCAGGTGCTCCGCATATTCTTCCCTCGTCAGTTTGCCCATGCGCGACTGTCCACGGAAGCGGCTTATGAGTTTCCGTTGCTTCCTTGGCTTTGGTCTAGGCGTCCAAATAAAGGGGAAAATCGGGATTACCCCTAGTAACTTTCCTCCAACCTCCGACGTGGCATCGGCTCACGAGGCCCTTCCAATGTAGGAATTGATTTGCTTGGCCTCGAACCGCGGGTCCTATCCCGCCAGGCTCGCTGCAATCAGCACCACCGCAACAGCGTACAACGCCCATCCCGGATGACGGCCGCGCGTCGCCCAGCAATTGCCAACGGCGCCGTAAAGATAGGAACTGCCGACCAGCAGTCCAGTAGCCATTCGCGCCTCAGGTCCCATCCAAAGCGCGGCGGCCACCAAAGCGAGTCCGCCGATCAACCAGTTGTAGGTGCTGAATTGAAGCATCCCCGGCACCAACCGCCGGATTACCGCGCGGCCGCGCTGCTCGGCGAGCATTGCCGCCAACGGCCGGACCATGAGCCTTTGGGTCAGCACACCGTGGAAGATCGCGACGGCGATACCGATCAATCCTGCCGCCAGCAGCGTGCCGTCGCGCCAGTTCATTTCGATTGCTCCTGTTGAGGACCTTGTGGCCGGTCAGCCGAGGAATGTCACTGGAACCTTCGCGGCCAACTGCGCTTGAGCCTCGTTCTCGTCAGTCCCCCGGACTGATCGCGCTTGAGAGTCATGCTCGCTTGTCCCCCGGACAAGCTGTGCGTGACTCTTCCAATGTAGGAATTGATTTGCTTGGCTGGCGGCGCAGCCTTGCTGCGTGGAGAGCGATGCTCGCCATCGCGGCGTGGCTCCGCAGCCTCGTCTTCGCCGGTCTCCCGGACCAGCTGCGAGGCGAGGCTCTTTCAAAATGTCGATCATCCTCACACGCACCGCTTAGGGTCACATAGAGTCACGCCGAATGGTGCTCATTCACGAGACTTTTGCGACCATATGTGACGTTACGGGCCCGGCGGCCCGTCGTCACTGTGCAAATCCATGACGTCGGTTCGACACCGGTCGTCCATGCCGGGGGCGCCGGCAAGATGACCTTCGAGGCGCGCTATTACGACACGGCGCAGAGCGGGATCGGCAAGGAATATCGCCCCCGCGGCGTCGTCTCGGTCCGCTTCGTGCTGTAAACGGACTGGACCCGGAACGACGGATTGCAAGAGCAGGGGAGCGTCGCTAAGTGAGCGCCTCGCCGGGTGCGGGGCTGTAGCTCAGATGGGAGAGCGCTGCAATCGCACTGCAGAGGTCAGGGGTTCGATTCCCCTCAGCTCCACCAGCCCCGGCGCAGCCAGTCCGGAGGACTGGCGAGCACGGGGTTCACGAATGCTGAGTGGCCCCGGCGCAGCCAGTCCGGGGGCTGGCGAGCGGGGCTCCGCTCCAAAAACTCCACACCGTTTCGCCTCCGTTCGCTTGGCCGCGCGGTCGGCCTCCGTTCGTCTCGCCCGTAGGAACGGCGGCCCCCGCCAATCGTTGTTTCATCAGTCCGTGGGCGCGTGTTGCCCGCGGTATCCTTGGAGGGAAAATCAATGGCCTATGACCGTTATGAATCGCGCGGTGACTGGCGCGAAGCGCGTCCGCGATGGCGCGACGACGACCGTGAGCGCGGCAGTTTTGGCCGCGGCTCATTTGACCGCGACCGTGACGAGCGCGGCTGGTTCGAGCGCGCCGGCGACGAGGTCGCCAGCTGGTTCGGCGACGAGGAAGCCGAGCGGCGGCGGCGCATGGACAATCCGGAGCGCTATGCCGGCCGGTTCCGCAACCAAAGCGACATCGACCGCTATTATGGCGACCGCGAGCGTTTCGCCACTGACCGCGACCGCGACTATGACCGCGGCCGCGCCTTCATGAGCGACGAGGACTTCTCGCGCTATGAACGGTCCCCGCGCTGGCGCGACGAAGGCTATCGCCGGCCCTATACCGGCCGCTTCACCGGCCGCCAGGACTTCGGCCCCGACCGCACGCCGCGCGAGCCCTACCGGCCGATGACCGGCGACTATGGCCGCGGCTTCGACGAAAGGCTGGAGAGCGGCAGCGGCTCCTATTACGGGGTCGGTGCCCACCACGACCGCCATTACGGCGAGTGGCGTGCCCGCCAGCTCGACGAGCTCGACCGGGACTATGAGGACTATGCCCGCGAGAACCGGTCGCGCTTCGAGGATGACTTCTCAAGCTGGCGCGAGCGGCGGCAAAACAAGCGGCAGATGCTGCGCGACATCCGCGAGCATATGGAGGTCGTCGGCAGCGACGGCGAGCATGTCGGCACCGTCGACCGCACCGCAGGCGACCGGCTCATCCTCACCAAGAGCGATCCGGAAAGCGGCGGCGCGCATCACTCGCTGATGTGCACGGCGATTGATCGGGTTGAGGACGACAAGGTGTTCCTTGACCTGACCGCCGAGCAGGCCAAGCAGCGCTGGCGCGACGAGAGCCGCGAGCGGGCCTTGTTCGAGCGCGAGGACCAGGGCGAAGCAGGCCCTGGAATCCTCAGCCGGAGCTTCTCGGGCACCTATTAGGTCGCCTGAAGGAGAGGAGGGCCCGGTCGCAGCGATGCGGCCGGGCTTTTCCTTTGCCGGCGGCGGGACTAACGGCTGCGGCAAGCAACGGAGATCAGCATGGCCCGCGCCTGGCATTTGATGAGCCGCCCGCAGGGGCTGCCGAACCAAGACAATTTTGCGCTGAAGGACGTCGAGCTGCCGGCGATCGGCCCCGGCATGGTCCGCGTCCGCAACCTGTGGCTGTCGGTGGATCCCTACATGCGCGGGCGAATGAACGACGTGAAGAGCTAC
>JBKPSK010000004.1:0-19029 GCA_046734995.1 Pseudomonadota bacterium | reverse complement strand
GCATCAATTTATGGCTGACGATCTGGGCATCAGCCGGACTTTCCTTGAGGACTGGTAAAAAGGCTTTCGAGAGGCGCATCGGCATGCGCTCTAGGCAAGGCTCGTGGCGCTGGCAATGCGCGGCCCGGCGCCCGATCCATGTGGCCTTGAGGTCACAGCGCTGGCGCAAAAGCCCCGATTATGATGTTTATCCGTGGCAAACCCGCCGGAACCGGCCTAGCCAAGGCTTCGCCGAGCGCCGGCTGGTCCGGAAGTTCGGGGAGGATGCCTGGTTCGACAAGGGCCGGCGCTTCAAGACTCCAAGGGGGCTGACGAGCAATCGTCACGCAGGACGCCCGGATCGCCAGACGGTCCGGGCGTTTGCTTTTCACACCGGTCTTTTGACTAACTTCATGGCTCCCTTGCGCTGGCGGAACGAACGCGCGCTTCCGATCTTTAATGCGCCGTGACCGGCAATTTGGACCTGTTCATCAACAAACTGCATGCCCGCCACGATTTGTCGGGGGAGGAAGAAGCTGCGCTTCGAGGAATGCGCTGGGCGGAGCGGCATTACGAGCGCAACCAGGTCATGGTCCGTGCAGGCGAGGAGCTTCAGTTCAGCATGCTCCTGCTGACCGGATTCGCGCTGCGCTGCAAATATGCCGCAGACGGCGCGCGACAGATCCTGGAAACCAACATCGCCGGTGATTTCATCGACTTGCACGGTTTCATCCTGCACCGGCTGGAGCATGAGATCAGCGCGGCCAGCCGGTGCGACGTCGCGCTCGCTCCCCATCCCGAGCTCAGGCGCGTCACCGAGCGGTTTCCAAGACTGACCCGCGTCCTCTGGTTCCAGACCCTGGTAGACGCGGCCATCAACCGGGAATGGACCCTGGTGCTGGGCAAGAAACGCAGCCGAGCCAGGGTCGCGCAATTCTTCTGCGAGATGCATGCCCGGTTGAAGATCGTCGGTCAGACCAGCAACGGCGGCTATGCCTTACCCTTCAACCAGCAGGAGCTCGCGGACATCACGGGGATGACACCCGTCCACCTCAACCGATGCCTCAAGGAGCTGCGCGATGCCGGCTTGGTCACGTACCGGAACGGCCAAGTCGAATTGCACGACCTCCCGGGCTTGAAACGGGACGCACAGTTCGACCCCGCTTACCTCCACCTCGGCGGGCACGATATCTAAACTGCAGTGCGATGCCGTGGCAGGACCAGCAGCAGGGTCCTTCCAGCGAAGTCGATCGAGACCTGATCGAAGCCACGCAGTGCGTTCATGCCAAGCAGCAGGGCCGGCTTTCGGTCGAGCTTAAGCTGGCGGAAGGTATGTGCCTCGGCGAAGACGATGTTCAGCCCTTCGAGCCGCGCGCCGCCGATCTCCAGGGCGCGGACGGTCGCCAAATCGCCCCTTAGCGCCGCACCAGTGACCGAGATGAGATCGGTCTCGCCGATCATCTGCAGGCCGCCGTGGCGCTCCAGCTTGCGGCGGAGCGCCGCATTGCCGACCGTCATGGATGAGCCGGTGTCAATGACAACGCTGACCCTTTCGCCGTCCACCTCGGCGTCCGTGATCACCAGCCGGCCAGCCAGCCGCCGGGCACGAACCACGATCGCGCCGTCCTCGATCAGCGGCGTCGCCTCGCCCGACAGGATCGACAATGTCCCGTTGGAAAAGTCGAACACGACCCGCTGTGAACGCAGGGAATCGATGCCGAGGATGCCATCGGCGCCCATGTTGCCGGCCTCGAGCATCGGCGCATTGATGTGCCTCACCGCTCGGCGGCTCATGCTGAGCTCGGGTAGATAGGCCATCCGCACCCGGGTCTCGCCGGTGGCACTGTGCAACTGGGCACCCTGCCGTTCCTCAAGTCCGAGCTTGCGCACCAGCTCGCTCGACACGGATGTCCGGTCAGACCCGGTATCGACCAGGAAACGGTAGGGGCCGGAAGAGCCAAGCCGGACCGGCACGGTCATGCGCTGGTAGGCGTCATCGACCATGGCCAGTTCGGCGGACGGCGCGGCATCGGAAACTTCCAGCGGCGCCGACACCGCGTCATAATGCGTGATCGGCGGCGGCAAATCCGCGGCAGCGGCGGGTGCTCCAAGCAGCATCCAGAGAGTTATGAACGTCATCGCTTGCGGCGGCGAGCTTATACCTGTGCGCGATGACCGGCAAATGAGGATGGTAGCGGAGGAGGGACTTGAACCCCCGACACGCGGATTATGATTCCGCTGCTCTAACCAGCTGAGCTACTCCGCCCCAGTCGGGACTGTGGCCGGCCATTTGGCAAAGGCGGGCGCGCGGCGATATAGGCAGCGGATTGGCCCCGGTCAACGCGCAACGCCCCGGACGGAACCGCGACCGGCTGGACCTCGTTAAGCGTCGGAATCGGAGGCGTTTTGAATGGAGCCATTGACCCCCCTCGACACCTTATGCCGCATCATCTTGCGGGCGCGGGAATATGAGGCGCAGACGCCGACCGACTATGACGGCGGCGAGGCAGCGGACAATGTCGACGACGAGGACGAGGGCACGTTGTCGGTGCTCGACGACACCATCAACGAAAGTGTCGAAGAGGAATTGAAAGCCATCCTCGAGGACCTCGGAGAGGACCAGTTGGCCGAGGTGCTCGCCTTCTGCTGGGTCGGCGCGGGCACTTATGAACCCGCCGACTGGGACGAGGCGATGGACGAGGCGTCAGCAGCCGCCAAGGATGGCGACGGCCCCATCGACGAACTGCTCGACATGCCGATGCTGGCCTCTGTGCTCGAATCCGGCCTGGCTGCCTTCGAGCTTAGCTGCGACGGGATCGGCGACCTCAGTTAACCCCTGAAAGGCCATACCTGCAGCGTTTCCCATGGCCCGCCCAAATATCGGTGCAAGCCAAGCCCACGGACGCCGAGCGGCCGAGGCACGAAGCCGGCCTCTAGCGCCTCGATCAGCCTTCGCGCCTCGCGAACGGCTACCTTGTTCTGGATGGTTATATGCGGCCGCCATCCGCCCTGGTCCTGCGCCCCAAGCATGCCATGGAAGGCGTCGGCCAGGTCTTCACGAATGGCGTCGAGGTCCTCCGAAACAATGCGGAATGCGACGCCGCCGCCCAGGTCCATGAGGCCCGCGACCGTCGCGCGCGGCGCATTGGCGGAGGCCGCAAGCGAAAGCCGGTGCCGCGCCTCGTCTTCCAGCGACGGCGCCAGGGCATGGAACACCGTCAGATGCGCCGGTACTTTATTGCGATCGGCGGGATAGTGGCGGCGGCGCAGGGTATCGAGCCAGGCAATATCGGCTGGCGCCAGTTCGGCGGTGACTATCAGCGCGGCGATCGGCTCAAATTTCCACCTGGCTGCCGAGTTCGATGACCCGGTTGGTCGGCAGCTTGAAAAATTCCATGGCGCTTTCGGCGTTGCGCAGCATCCATGCGAACAGCCGTTCGCGCCAGATCGCCATGCCTGGCCGCGCCGAAGGCAGGAGCGTCTGGCGGGCGAGGAAGAAGCTGGTGTCCATCATCTTGCACTGGGCGCCAATGCCCTGGACGTCCGCCAGCGCCGAAGGGACGTTGATTTCCTCCATGAAGCCGTAGCGAAGGATGATCCGGAAGAAACCGGCGCCATAATCCTTCGTTTCGATCCGGCGATCCTCGGTAACGAACGGAATGTCCTCGATCCTGACCGTCAACAGCATGACCCGCTCGTGCAGCACCTTGTTGTGCTTCAAATTGTGCAGCAGTGCGTGCGGCACGCCGGACATCGAGGTGGTCATGAATACCGCGGTGCCGGGCACGCGCGCCGCGCTTGCCGAGGCCGACTTGATGAACACTTCCATCGGTAGCGCCGCCTCGTTCATGCGGTCAATCATCAGCTTTCGGCCCTTGGCCCAAGTGGTGAGCAAGGTGAAGGCGATGGCGCCGACCAGCAATGGGAACCAGCCGCCGGCCGGCACCTTCAAAAGGTTCGCCGAGAAATAGAGGAAGTCGATGAAGAAGAAGACGGAAAGCACGGCGATCGCCGCCACCTTGTTCCAGTGCCACAAAGTGAACAGCACGACGCCGATCAGCACGCTGTCGATCATCATCGCGCCGGTCACGGCGATGCCATAGGCCGCGGCCAGGTTCGACGAGGTCTGGAAGGTCATGACGAGCAGAATGACCATGATCATCAGCGCCCAGTTGACGATCGGGATGTAGATTTGGCCGCGCGCCTTCTCACTGGTGTGGGTGATGCGCAAGCGCGGGATGAAGCCCAGCTGGATGGCTTGCTGCGTGACCGAAAAAGCGCCGGAAATAACGGCCTGGCTGGCGATGATCGTTGCCGCCGTCGCCAGCAGCACCAAAGGCAGGCGGAACATCTCGGGCGCGGAGTAGAAGAACGGATTCTTGACCGTTTCGAGGGCCTGTGCCGGGTCTTGCGCCAGCAGCATCGCTCCCTGGCCCATATAATTGAGGAGCAGGGCGGGCATGACGAAGACGAGCCAGGAAACGCGGATCGGGTTGCGGCCGAAATGTCCCATGTCCGAATAAAGCGCTTCAGCGCCGGTGATCGCCAGCACCACCGAACCCATTGCGATGAAGGCCCGCAAGGGATCGGACAGGTAGAAAGCCACCGCATTCCATGGGTTGAGCGTTTGATAGAGGACCGCCGGATGATCCATGATGTGCGTGAATCCGAGCACGGCAATCGTCACGAAATAGATGAGCATGATGGGCGCGAACATGAGACCGACCGTTGCCGTGCCGCGGCTCTGGATCGCAAACAGGCCAACCAGGATTCCGATCGCCAGTGGTATCACATAGGGTTCCAGGGTTGCGTTGACGGTGGTCAGGCCCTCGACCGCGGAAAGTACCGAAATGGCAGGCGTGATCATGCTGTCGCCGTAGAACAATGCGGTGGCGAACACGCCCAGGAGGACGATGCCGCCGGTCCACTTCTTGCGGCCCTGCCCACTGCCGATCGAACGGTTGATCAGCGCCAGCAAGGCCAGGCTGCCGCCCTCGCCCTTGTTGTCGGCGCGCATGATGATTGTCAGATATTTGAGGGTGACGATGATCATCATCGACCAGAAGATCAGGCTGAGCACACCATAAATGTGGACGACGTCTGGCCGCAGCAGGTGATGGCCGGCGAACGTTTCGCGGAAGGCATAGATCGGCGACGTGCCGATGTCGCCGTAGACGATGCCGATGGCGCCGACGGCCAGCTTGGCCAACGATCCTTCAGGATGGTGCTGGCCCTGGTGGGTTTCGGGAAGCGGCTCGCTGACGGCGGCGCCCGTGGCTGTGATGTTCATTCGTGCCCTGCGCCGGTCATGCTCTAAGGCGGGCGGGACTAGCACTGGCAAAAAGGCGCTGCAATCGCCGGCACTCCTGTCTATAGGGCCGCGCTCATCCCATCATTGGAGCGAACGAACGATGCGCGTCGGAGTGCCGAAGGAAATCAAGGTGCATGAATACCGCGTCGGCCTGACCCCGGCCTCGGTAGCCGAGCTGACCGCGGCCGGCCATGAAGTCGTGGTCGAGACCGGCGCCGGCAACGGCATCGATTGCCCCGACAAGGCGTTCACCAAGGCAGGAGCCGAAATCCTCACCGACGCGGCGGCGGTCTTCAAGGCCGCCGACATGATCGTCAAGGTCAAGGAGCCGCAGCCGCAGGAAATCGCCCTGCTGGAGCCGCGGCACATCCTCTTCACCTATCTTCACCTCGCCGCCGACAAGCCGCAGGCGGAAGGCCTGATGAAATCGGGCGCGACCTGCATCGCGTATGAAACGGTGACGTCGCGAAACGGCTCGCTGCCGCTCCTGAAGCCAATGAGCGAGGTTGCCGGACGGATGTCGATCCAGGTCGGCGCCCACTATCTCGAAAAGGAACCGGGCGGCCGCGGCGTGCTCTTGGGCGGTGTCCCGGGCGTGGCTCCGGCTAAGGTCGCCATCCTTGGGGGCGGCGTCGCCGGCGTCAACGCCGCGCAAATGGCTGTCGGCATGCGAGCCGATGTCACCATTTATGACATCTCCAATGAGCGGCTGGCCGAGCTCGACATGTTCTTCGGCTCGCAGATCAAGACGGCCTATGCGTCGCGCGCCGCCATCGCCAATGCCGTCGAAAGGGCCGAGCTGGTGATCGGCGCCGTGCTGGTTCCGGGCGCGGCCGCCCCTAAGCTTGTCACCCGCGACATGCTGAAGACGATGAAGCGCGGCAGCGTGCTTGTCGACATCGCCATCGACCAGGGCGGCTGCTTCGAGACCAGCCATCCGACGACTCATGCCGACCCGGTGTTCGTCGTCGACGGCATCATCCATTATTGCGTCGCCAACATGCCGGGCGCCGTGGCGCGGACCAGCGCCTTTGCGCTCAACAATGCGACGCTGCCGTTTGCCCTGAAGATCGCCAGTCTCGGCGCCGAGGAAGCCATGCGGCAGGATCCGCATCTCGCCAATGGCCTCAACGTTTCCGGCGGGAAGATCCGCCATGAGGCGGTCGCCGAGGCGCTCGATTTGGCTTACGAGCCGGCCTGACCGCGCTCGACCATCGCCACGCCTTCCTCGACCAAGGGCCGCCAACCGGCTTCGGCCGGGGCGGCGGCGAGCAGCGCCTTCCATTCGGTGAGCGCCGTGTCCCGTTCCCCCGAGCGGAGCAGCGCCAGGCCATGGAAGAATCGAGGAGCCGGGCTCCACGGCGCGAGCTTCTCGGCGCGGGCATAAGCAAGCTCTGCGGCCGGGGTCATGATTCCGGCGTGGTCGACCAGCGCGTTGCCAAGGCCGACCCAAAGCACATAATCGTCGGGATGGACGCGCAGGCCCGATTGGACGAGGCCGACTGCATCCTGCGTCTTGCCGCGCGCGGCAAAGCTGTCGGCGATGATCAGCCAGTGTTCCGAGGCGGTGAACTGGCCGAGCATTTCATGGCGCGCCTTGGCGAGCGGCAGGTAATGCGCCTCGGCCGATCCCTGCGCCGGCGATCCTGGCAGATCGGGCCGACCCTGCAAGGCGTAGCCGGCGGCGCCCGCCATCAGCGCCGCCGCCGCCATGGTCAGCAGGGGGCCGCTGAGGCCCAGGAGGCGCAACACGCCGAGCGCGAGGCCAGCCAGCAGCAGGATAATAAGGAAGCCCGTCACGCCCGCCGCCTCTTCAGTCGTGTCCTCGCCAGCCAGGCGCCAAGGCCGAGCAGGATGAGCGGCGCCAGCCACAGGGGCCAGGTGACCGGCTCGAGCGGCGGCTTGTAGCTGACCCAATTGCCGTAGCGCTCGATCAGCCAGCGGCGGATCTGGTCCGGCGACTGGCCCGCGGCAATCCGGCTGCGCACCATATGGCGCATGTCTCCCGCCAGTTCGGCGTCGCTGTCGGCGATCGACTGTCCCTGGCAGACCAGGCAGCGCAATTGCTCCATCAGCGCTTCCGCCCGCGCCTCTTGCTTCGGGTCGGGCAGCTGGCGGTCGGACCAATAGGCGGGCGGCAGGTTGCTGTCGGCAAGCGCCGGGGCCGCCATGATCAGGAGGAGAGCAGCGAGCAATTTCATCGCGCCTTCTTCATCTCGGCGAGGATCGTTGGCATGTCCTGCGGCATGATCGGGCCGACATGCTGATAGCGGATGACGCCTCGGCCATCGACAACGAAGCTTTCCGGAACGCCCGACGAGCCCAAAGACATTTGCACGCTGCTGCGCAAATCGGACCCGATCCGCTCATACGGATCGCCGTTGCGCCGGAGGAAATCGGCGACGTCCTCGCTGCGGTCGCGGATGGCGATGCCGTCGATGGCGACGCCGCGCGCCTTGAGCTCGCCAAGCACCGGCGCCTCGGCGATGCATGGCACGCACCAGCTGGCGAAGATGTTGACGAGCCGCGGCTTGCCGATGGCCAGGTCAGCGGATGACAGCGCCGCCCGACCCGGAAGGGCGGCGGGAAGCTGGAAGGTGGGGATTGCCTTGCCCTCGAGCTGCGAGCGGATGGCCGTGTCCGGTGGGTTCGCCAGCCGCCATGTCACGAACGCGACGAAAGCCAGCAGCAGCGCCAGGGGCACGAAGCGCAGGCCGCGCCTCATTCAGCGACCTCCTTGCCCCAGCGACGCTCGCGCCACAGCCTGCCGACCAGTGCGATCAGGCCGCCCAAGGCGATCAGCGCACCGCCTAGCCAGATCAGGGTCACGAACGGCTTCCACCACAACCGAATCTGCCAGCCCTCATCGCGCTGGCGCCCGATGACGGCATAGAGCTGACCGTCCCAAACCGTGTGGATTGCCGCCTCGCTCGTCTCGGTCAGCGGCGCGGTGAAAAGCCGTGCTTGCGGACGCATCGTCTCGGCCCCGCTCCCCCGCGAGGCGCGCAAATGGCCCTCGATCGCGGTCCAGTTCGGCCCGGCGACCGGCGCAACGCTGGCCAGCTCGACCAGCCAGGGACCGACCGCCAGCCGGTCGCCCGGCTTGGCAACGGCCAGCTTTTCGCGCGTGAAGGCGCTGTCGCTGGCCATGCCGATCAGCGCCACGCCGACGCCGAAATGCGCAAGCACCATGCCCCAGACGGCTAGCGGCGTTCGCTTCAGGCTGCGCCCGAACAAGGGTGCGATGCTGGCGGGCAACAGGCCGATGCCGAACGCCAGGCCCAGGCGCTGCAGAATGCTAATGCCGGGCGCGAAGGCGAACGTGAGTGCCAGGGCTGCGGCGGCGGTCAGGATCGACGGCGCGACCCAGCGGCCAAGCGGGCGCCGGTTTCGGCGCCAGCGCAGCAGCGGCCCGACGGACAGCAAGGCGGCGAGCAGCAGCGCCAGGGGCCCGGCGACGGCGTTGAAATAAGGAGGTCCGACCGACAGTTTCTCGCCGCTCAGCGCCTCGGCAATGATCGGGTAGAGCGTGCCGACGAACACCACGCCGAGGATGACGCTCAGCAGCAGGTTGTTGACGACCAGCGCGCCTTCGCGGCTGACAGGATCGAAGGGCGCGCCTTCCCTTATGGTCGCCGCGCGCGAGGCGAACAGGACTAGGGCCGCGCCGACATAGAGAGCGAGGAGCGCAAGGATAAACGTCCCACGCTGAGGATCGACGGCAAAGGCATGGACCGAGGTCAATATACCCGAGCGGACGAGGAAGGTGCCGACCATCGACATGGAGAAAGCGACGACGGCGAGCATCATCGTCCAGCTGCGAAGGCCTCCTCGCGCGGCGAGGACGTTGACCGAATGCAGCAGCGCCGTCGCCGCCAGCCAGGGCATCAGCGACGCATTCTCGACCGGGTCCCAGAACCACCAGCCGCCCCAGCCGAGCTCGTAATAAGCCCAATAGCTGCCCGCCGTGATGCCGAGTGTCAGGAAGATCCAGCTCGCCAGCACCCAGGGCCGCATGGCGCGGGCCAAGGCCGCGTCGACGCGGCGAGTAAGCATCGCCCCGACCGCCAGGCTGAAGGCGACCGACAGGCCGACATAGCCAAGGTAGAGCGTCGGCGGGTGGAAGGCCAAGCCCGGGTCCTGAAGCAAGGGATTCAGGCCCCGGCCCTCCGCCGGCGCCGGGTCGAGCCGGGCGAACGGGTTCGAGGCAAACAGCAGGAAGGCATAGAAGCCGAGGCCGAGCGCCGCCTGCGCGCCCAGGCTGGCAACGAGCATTTTCCCGCCGACACGGCGCTCGAGCAGGGCCAGGGCCGCTCCCGCGAGCGACAGCACCGTCACCCACAAGAGCATCGAGCCTTCGTGATTCCCCCAGGCGCCGGCGAACTTGTAGAGCCAGGGCTTGGCGCTGTGGCTGTTGGCGGCGACCAATTCGACGCTGAGGTCGGTGCGCAGGAATACGATGATCAGCGCCGCGAAGGCGATGAGTGTCGTTACGCCTTGGACCAGGGCCAGCGGCCGCGCGGCTCTCATCCCCTGATCGCCAGCGATGCCAAGCGCCAGCATCAGCTGCAGCAACGCCAGCGACGCAGCCAGCCACAGCGCCGCGAGTCCGAGTTCGGCGATCACTTCTCCACCGTCTTGGCGGCAGCATGCTCGGCGGCCTGGTTGCCGATCTGCGGCGGCATGTAGCGCTCGTCATGCTTGGCGAGGATGGTGTCGGCAACGAAGATTTTGCCATCCATCCGGCCTTCGGCGACGACTCCGCTGCCTTCGCGGAACAGGTCCGGCGTGATTCCGCGATAGCGGACCGGCACCCGGCCCTCTCCGTCCCCGACGATGAAGGTGATCGTGACACCGTCGGCGGTCTGCTTGAGCGAGCCCTTCTCGACCATGCCGCCGAGGCGAATGGCGTGGCCCTGCTCCGCCTTGCCCTCGGCAATCTCGACCGGCGTGAAGAAATAAGCGGCGCGGTCCTTCAAGCCCCACATGGCGAGCAGCACCGCCGCCAGCACCGCGGCGATGGCCAATGCCGCGAGCAGCAGCCGCTGGTGCTTGGGCTTCAGGCTCATCCGTTCCGCTTCAGCGAATCCGCCAGGGCCTCGGCTGAACGCATCGAGGTCCACGCCCAAATGAGCAGGCTCCCGGTTCCCGCAAGGGTGAGGCTGTAGGCGGCAATGACGAACGGCCACGGATTCATGGCTGCCCCATCCTTCGCACCCGCGCCTCAACCTTCGCTTCCGCGAGCTCGGCACGCATCCTCATCAGCACAATGGCGGCGAACAAGAAGCTAAACCCGAGCAGTGTCAAAGGCAGCGGCCACAGCAGCTCGGGCGCGATCGACGAACCCTGAAGGCTGATGCTCTGCCTCTGGTGAAGCGTACGCCACCAGAGCACCGAATAATGGATGATCGGCAGGTTGATCGCGCCCACCAGGCCAAACAAAGCCGCCATTCGGCCGTCGCCGCCGCGCTCGCGTTCCGCGGCGGCCAGCGCGATATAGCCCAAATAGAGGAAGAACAGGATCAGCATCGAGGTCAGGCGGCCATCCCATTCCCACCAGGTGCCCCAGGTCGGGCGGCCCCAGATCGAGCCCGTCGCCAGGCAAATGGCGGCAAAGGCCGCACCCGCCGGCGCCAGTGCCCGCCCGGCAATCGCCGAGAGGGGATGACGCCAGACGATCTGCATCAGGCTGGCGACCGCGATGCCGCCCCACCCCGCCATGCCCAGCCAGGCCGCCGGCACATGGACGTAGAGGATACGGACGCTTTCGCCCTGTAAGTAATCGGGCGGAGTGACGAACAACCCTCCAAAGATCCCCGCGGCAAGGAACGCCAGGCCGAGCCCTAGCAACCGGCCAGTGGCGGGCCTGGCGAAGGTCAGGAATCGGGCGGGATTGGCGTAGCCGTGCATTGCGGCGCGCTTCTAGCCTGTCCGCCGCCGTCCCGCCAATTAGCCGCGGCCAATCAGCCGCTGCGCCATCGCGTCGGCGACCGCGGCCGGATCGCGGCCGGTCGCGGCGCTCTCGCTCCAGATCTGCTCGAGGCGATCCGGGATGGCCTCGATCCGCGAGCGGACAAGGTCCGGGCCGCCGTCTCCGAGAAATTCGGTCGAGACGTTGATGATACCGCCGGCGTTGATGACGTAATCGGGCGCATAAAGGATTCCGCGAGCCTGGACGCGGGCGCCGTCCCCGGGGGTCGCCAGCTGGTTATTGGCACCGCCGGCGACGATCGGGGCGCTCAGCGCCGCAATCGACTGCTCGGTCAGGATAGCGCCGAGAGCACATGGGCTCAGCACATCTGCCTCCAGGGTCATGATCTCGGCCGGGTCGACGACCTTGCCGTCGGTCACATTGGCCAGTTCCTGCGCCCGGGCCGTGTCGACGTCGGCGATCGACAGCCTGGCGCCTTCCGACGCGGCATGGCGGGCGACGCCGCCGGCGACGCTGCCTGCGCCCTGGAGCGCGATGTGCAGCCCATCGAGGCTGTCCCTGCCGAGCTTTCGCTTCACTGCCGCCTTGATGCCGAGAAAGACTCCCAGCGCCGTGTGCGGGCCCGGGTCGCCCCCGACCTGGCCCTCGGCGACCGGCAGGCCGGCAACATATTGTGTCTGCCGCGCGACCTCGATCATGTCGGTGACGCTCATGCCGACGTCTTCCGCGGTAATGTAGCGGCCGCCGAGCGACTCCACCGCCTTGCCGAACGCGGCCAGCAATTCGGGGCTCTTGGTCCGATCCTTGTTGGCCAGGATGACGCTCTTGCCTCCGCCCAAAGGCAGGCCAGCCATGGCATTCTTGTAGCTCATGCCGCGCGATAGCCTGAGCGCGTCGGTCAACGCGAAATCGTCCTCGACATAATGCCAGAAGCGCGCACCGCCTGCGGCCGGGCCGAGGTAGGTCGAATGAACGGCGATAATCGCCTTGAAGCCGATGGCCGGGTCGGTGAAGAAATTCAGCTGCTCGTGGTCGTCGAAATCAGGCAAGTCCCAGGGCGTACTCATGTTGTTTTGAAACCCACCTTTCGACGCGACGAAATGGGGCGATCGACGGGACTTGAACCCGCGACCCCTGGTACCACAAACCAGTGCTCTAACCAGCTGAGCTACGATCGCCATGACGCCTTGGATAAGGCGCGCGCGCTCCTTAAGGGCGGGGGTCGAAGTTGGCAAGCGAGGCGGCCATGACCAACCCGACGATCGCGAAATTCGGATACCCCGCGACCTTGGTCCGGGATTATCGGCATTGGGTCGTTCTTTTACGCCCGAGCCAGGTTACCGCCGGCTCGCTCGTCCTCGCAGCCAAAAGCGATGCGACGGCGTACGGACAACTCCCTCAGGCGGCATTCATCGAACAGGGCGCAGTGATTGCCGCAATCGAGATGATTTTACGTCAGTTAGTTGACTACGAACGTATCAATTATCTGATGCTGATGATGGTCGACCCACATGTCCATTTCCATGTCATTCCCCGCTATCCCGGTAGCCGTTCCTTCGCGGGACTCAACATTACGGATCATGGCTGGCCGGGACCGCCCGAGCTCAAGTCGGCGGTCACGCTCGACGATGAGGCCATTGCCCGTGGCGTCGAGGCGATCGCGAGCATATGGTATAATGTCACCTAAAGCAGGTTAAAGGAGGAAATCATATGGCTTGCGCAACGACCTGCACGGGCGCAAGGCGGCAGTGGGAGGGTGTGCGCTGATGGCGAGTCGCGCCGAGAGCATACACGGACTTGCCAGCGTTTCACTGAGGGAAACGCTGATCAGAGCGGGACTTGCGCCCGAGCTTGCTTCTTTGCTCGACCAAATGCCGCATCGCACGGTGCAGGTCGATCCGCGGCGCCCGTTCCGCGAACCCGGCGTTGCCCGCAACGAGGTGATGTTCGTCAGGTCCGGCATTTTGTCCAAATACAAGCCGGACGGCGCCGGTCGCCGGCAAATCGTCGCCTTGCGTTTTCCCGGCGAGGGCGTGCTGCCTCGCGAAGGCGCTGCCGGCTACGGCATCCAGGCCATCATCCGCAGCGAAGTCATGGTCGGCAAGGCGGAGGATTTCGACCCAATTGTCGAGCAGAACCCGGACATGTCGCGCTTCTTCTGGCGCCTGGTCCAGCGCAATGAGGCCATCGGCTATGAATGGCTGGTCAATTGCGGCCGCCGCGATTCGACCGCCCGAGTCGCCCATCTGCTATGCGAAACGGCAACGCGCAGCGGGATCGACGTCGGCAATGAATCCATGATCAATCCGTTTACGCAGCAGCAGATCGCCGACATTACTGGCCAGACTTCGGTCAACGTCAATCGGGTCTTCGCCGACCTTGAACGACAGGGCCTGATCCGGCGCGAGGGCCGCGAGATCTTCTTCGAGGACTGGCCCGAAATACGCCGCGTGGCGAGCTTCCAGCCCAGCTACCTCGAATAGCCTGCCATCAGGGCGGGCTGTCCGGCAGTCGGATCGATCCCGGCGCGTTGTCCGCCCGCCAGTTCAACTCATCACCGCATTGCCATGGAGCGGGCGCGGCCCCTCCGGCCAATTCCGCTGGCTTGGGAACAGCGGCAGTCAGCGGCCAGTCGAGGATCATGCCGTAGCGCGCAACGGCCTCAAGGACAGCCGGATCGCGCTGGAGGCCGCGGATGCGCGCGCTCATCTCCTTGCGAAACGCGCTCTCCACCGGCGGATCGGCAAAAGGCTGGACCCAGCGCAGGGCGTCCGCCCTCTCCTCCTCATCCTCCAGCGCACCGATCAGCGCGGCGCGTGCTTCCGCCGTACGATCCGTGCACAACAGGACAAGCAGCCTTGCCGCAACGTCCAGCAGGCCGGGGTCGTAGCTCGCGCCGCCGGAGCGATGGCCATTGCGAAACGCCGCGCAATCGCCGGCCGCCTTCAGCCAGGCGATCGCTTTTTCGTCGCCCTCATCCTCGACATGGCCCGTGGCGCTAAGCGACCGCCCGAACAACGGCGCAGCCCGGCCAAATTCGCCGCGCTCCAGCAACATCGCCGCATAGACCGGGGTGGAGACGCCTCCCAAACGGCGCATGACGTCCTCCGCCCGGGACCAGCGGCCGATTCTCGCCAGGCTGTCGGCCAGGTCGGGACCGATGGTGCGTGCGACGAGGTCGCTCGGACAATTATATCCCCGCATGAAGCGAGCCAGAAACGCGACGACCAGGGCATCGTATTGATTGGCCTGCTTTAGCGCCTCGGCATAGGCCGAAGCCGACATGACGTCGCCGCGAGCAAGCCAATCGTCCCGTGTCCTGATCAAATATTTGCGCCACGCGAGATCCAGTCGCGGACCGGCCTCCCGCACAACCTCCTCGCGCAGGGGCGCCAGGCGGTTGTCGATCAGGATCTGTTGAAGCGAAGCCGGACTTATGACAGCGGGCAGGAAGCGCCGCGATCCCTCGACGCGCCCGGACGCTATTTCATCGCGGATCGCCGACAAGGCGAGGAATGAGCGCAAGCCCGCCGAGCCCCGGCTCCAGCCCGCATCGAGCAGCGCCCTGCCGAGGTCGGCGGTACGCTTTCTGTCGGCTTTCTTGGAAAGCGCGTCGGTCAGCTTTGAAACCGTCACCGGCGAAACCAGCTCAACCAGGGAACCCGCCTGACGGGCAGCCGCAATCAGCGTGTCAGCGCCGCGCTGCGGCTGGTCGTTGGCAATGGCCGCTTCCACCAGCAGGATGGAGGAGGCTGGCGACCCGGGGTTGCGGGCGGCAAATTCCTCCGCCTCGGCGAGCGAGGGTGCCTTCGCCCTGGCCTTGCTACGGACCAAAGTGCGCACGGCATCGACAGCGACACGCTGGTCCGCCGTCAGCGAGAGACCCGCTCCGACCCGGTCAAGACGACTTTCGATTGTGGTCGAGGTGCCGCCGGCATTGAGAATGGCGACAACCCTCTGCTCGAAGGTAGGCGTCTCAGGATGGCGGTCCGGTTCCGCTTGCGCACGAACCGGCAGCGCCGTGGTCAGCAACAGGCCCAGAACAATCGATCGGGCAAGCATGCGCACCCCGCTAAGCCTATGATCTGGCGGAAGATTAGGCTCGCCAGCTGGCTTTGGGCAAGCAGCAAAGATCCTATGGGCGTGGTGGGCGCGACAGGGATTGAACCTGTGACCCCACCCGTGTGAAGGGTGTGCTCTACCGCTGAGCTACGCGCCCACGCCTTGCCGGAGCGGTGCCGATAATGCGGCCGCCGCTACCTGTCCATCCTACTGGACCGCGTCCTTCAGGATCTTGCCGGGGCGGAACTTGGGCTGCGAGGTGGCCTTGATCTGCATCGGCTCGCCGGTGCGCGGGTTGCGCCCGGTCGAGGCCTTGCGGCGAGTCACCGAGAAATTGCCGAACCCCACAAGCCGGACCTCGTCACCGCGCTTGAGCGCCGAGGTGATGACTTCCAGCATTGTCTCGACCGCCCTAGCCGTGTCCGAACGTCTGAGCCCCGCGCGGTCGGCGACCTGGCCGATGAGATCCTGCTTGTTCATTCCCCACTCCACGAGCTTTCGCCGCGGGACTCGCGGACGCATGCACAAACCGCGACTTAACGCCATTTTCGGGCCTTAAGTCAAAGGCTCTAGTGACGAATGGCTGGACTTTCCGACGAAGCGTGGGGATGGACGACCGGTTCGGTCGCATGCTCGTCCGCGTCCGTCCACTCTATCGCCTGGATAGGCTCGGCCAGGGCGCGCGCCAGAACTTCGTCGACATGGGCGACGGGAACAATCTCCAGCAGCTCCTTCACCGACGCCGGAATTTCGGCCAGGTCCTTTTCGTTCTCCGCCGGGATCAGCACCGTGGCGATGCCGCCGCGCAACGCCGCCAGCAATTTCTCCTTGAGGCCGCCGATCGGCAGCACTCGGCCACGCAGAGTCACCTCGCCGGTCATGGCGATGTCGCGGCGCACCGGGATTCCGGTCAGCGTGGAGATCATCGCCGTCACCATGCCGATGCCCGCCGACGGCCCGTCCTTGGGCACGGCGCCTTCGGGCAAATGGACGTGGATGTCCTTGCGGGCGAAGATCGATGGCTTGACGCCATAGCTGGGTGAGCGAGCCTTGATGAAGCTCATCGCCGCCTGAATCGATTCCTGCATGACTTCACCGAGCTTGCCGGTCGTCTTGATCTGGCCTTTGCCCGGGACGGTGACCGCTTCGATCGTCAGCAGTTCGCCGCCGACCTCGGTCCACGCAAGTCCAGTGACTGCGCCGATCTGGTCCTCTTCCTCGCCGACGCCGTAACGGTAACGGCGAACGCCGAGGAAATCGCCGAGATTGCCCAGCGTCAGCTCGACCTTTTCGGCTTTGCCTTCCAGGATTTGGCGGAGTGACTTACGGGCGACTTTCGCCAGCTCACGTTCCAGCGTGCGCACGCCGGCCTCGCGCGTGTAGTGGCGGATGATGCCGCGCAGGCCATCGTCGGCAAAGGTCAGCTCGCCGTCTTTTACGCCATGCGCCTCCATCTGCTTCGGTATCAGGTGGCGCCGCGCAATCTCGACCTTCTCGTCCTCGGTGTAGCCCTCGAGCCGGATGATCTCCATGCGGTCGAGGAGCGGTTGCGGCATATCGAGCGAGTTGGCGGTCGTGACGAACATTACGTCGCTGAGGTCGTAGTCCAGCTCCAGGTAATGGTCCTGGAACCGGCTGTTCTGCTCGGGATCAAGGACCTCCAGCAACGCCGAGGCCGGGTCGCCGCGGAAATCGGTACCGAGCTTGTCGATCTCGTCGAGCAGGAAGAGCGGGTTGGAGGTCCCCGCCTTCTTGAGGTTGGCGATGATCTTGCCCGGCAGCGAACCGATGTAGGTGCGGCGGTGGCCGCGGATCTCGGCCTCGTCGCGCACGCCGCCCAGCGACTGGCGAACGAACTCGCGGCCGGTTGCCCGCGCGATCGACCGTCCGAGCGAGGTCTTGCCGACGCCCGGCGGTCCGACCAGGCAGAGGATCGGGCCCTTCAATTTGTTCGTCCGTGCCTGGACCGCGAGATATTCGACGATCCGGTCCTTGACCTTCTCAAGCCCGTAATGATCCTCGTCGAGCACGCGCTGCGCCTCGGCGATATCGCGCTTCAGACGCGACTTCTTGCCCCATGGCAGTCCCAGCAGCACATCGAGATAATTGCGCGCAACCGTGGCCTCCGCCGACATCGGCGCCATGGCTTTGAGCTTCTTCAGCTCGGCATTGGCGCGGGCACGTGCGTCCTTGCTGAGGCGGGTCTTGCGGATCTTGGCGGCCAGCTCGGCGAGCTCGTCGCCGCCCTCGCCTTCCTCATTGCCAAGCTCGCGCTGGATCGCCTTCAGCTGCTCGTTCAGATAATATTCGCGCTGGGTTTTCTCCATCTGCCGCTTGACCCGGCTGCGGATTTTCTTCTCGACCTGGAGCACGCCGAGCTCGCCCTCCATGAAGGCGAAGACCATTTCCAGCCGGCGCGCCGGATTGAGCTCGACAAGCAATGCCTGCTTGTCGGCAACCTTGATCGACAGGCTGGATGCGACTGCATCGGCAAGGATCGAGGGATCCTCTATCTCGGACAGCTGGACGCTGGTCTCGGCCGGCAACCTTTTGTTTAGCTTGGCGTAATTTTCGAACTGCTCGATGACCGAGCGCATCAGCGCCTGCGCCTCGGGCCCTTCGGCGGCTTCCTCGTCGACTTCCTCGACATCGGCGGCGAGATAGTCGCCGCGCTGGACGAGGTTGGTCAGGCGCGCGCGCTTGGCGCCTTCGACCAGGACGCGCACCGTGCCGTCCGGCAGCTTTAAGAGCTGCATGGCCGTGGCGATGACCCCGAGGTCATAGAGCGCGTCGCGGTCGGGGTCGTCTTCGGACGGATCGAGCTGGGCGACCAGGAACAGTTCCTTGTCGGCCGCCATGGCGGCTTCGAGCGCGGCGACAGATTTGTCGCGGCCGACGAACAGGGGGACTATGCGATGCGGGAAGACGACAATGTCGCGAAGCGGCAGGATTGGGAGAGTACGGCTCATCCCGCCAATATGGGCGGCGTCCCTCATGAGCGCAACAAGAGCAGCGAGGGGCCGAGATTCTGCAAGGCGTGGACGGCGAAGACAATGCCGACCCCGGCCCACACCGACCGCCGGCTCCAGGTAACGTAGAGAGTCGAGAAGATCAGGAACGGCCACCAGATGACCAAGCCCCAGGCCGGCGCCACGACGCTATGGGCGATTCCCCAGCCGATCGCGCTCAAAACGATCGCCGCGGCCGGCGGCAGGAAGCGCAGCAACGCCTCGAGCACGGCCGCCATGATCAAGGTCTCGACGAGCGGCGAGACGATGACCAGCAAGATCACCGTCATCGGGCCGGCAACGATGAAAGCCGGACGCGCCACGTCGGGCAGCAGCCATTGCGTCAGGATCGACAGCAATAGGCTCGGCGGGAAGGCGCAGAACCAACCGGCGGCGATGGCTTTGAGCGGATGGCGCGGCTCGGCGAGCGCCGAGGGAAGCCGGATCACTTAGGCGGCGTCGCCGCCGCTCGCCGACTTGTCCTTCTTGGCATAGACGCGGACGGGCTCCTTGGTTCCCATTACCACGTCCTTGTCGATATGCACCTCGTCGACCCCGTCCATCGAGGGCAGGTCGAACATGGTGTCGAGCAAGATGCCCTCGAGGATCGAGCGGAGCCCACGCGCGCCGGTCTTCCGGTCGATCGCCTTCCGGGCGACCGCACCCAGCGCGTCGTCGGAGAAGCCGAGTTCGACCTCCTCCATGTCGAACAGCTTCTGGTACTGTTTCACAAGGGC
>JBKPSK010000003.1:0-19963 GCA_046734995.1 Pseudomonadota bacterium | reverse complement strand
GGGATCGGGCTGGCCGCGCATCAGCATTGCCAGCACGAGACCGCCGGCCGCCGCGATCGGCACCTTGATGAAGAAAATCCACTCCCAGCCGTAATTGTCGCAGATGATGCCGCCGAGGATCGGGCCGGCGACCGGCCCGATGAGCGTCGTCATCGCCCAGATGACGGTCGCGAGGGTCGCCTTCTCCTTGGGAAAGACGCGCAGCAGCAGCATCTGCGACAGCGGCATGATCGGACCGCCGAACAGGCCGAGCAGCACGCGCATGCCAAGCAGCATGCCGAGCGAGTGCGACAGGCCGCAAAGCAAAGAGACGGCGGCGAACGCGACGTAGCAAGTGATGAAGACGCGCTGCGCGCCGAACTTCTTTGCCAGCCAGCCGGTCAGCGGCACGGTGATCGCCTCGGCGACCGCGTAGGACGTGATGACCCACGTCCCCTGGCTCGACGACACGCCGAGGTTGCCGGCGATGGTCGGAACGGACACGTTGGCGATCGTCGTGTCGAGCACGACGAGGAAATTGCCGAGCCCTATAAGGATGGCGGCAATGTACAGCCGCGCACCGGTCAGCGGACCGGAAACGGCGCTTTCCAGCCGCGCGGCTGCCCTGGCGATCATGACGCTTGCTCCCCTTGGTCGGTCAGTGGGAAACGTCGACGTCGACGTTCATCGACAGGCCCACGCGCAGCGGGTGCGCGGCAAGTTCCTTCGGATCGAGCGCGACCCGGGTCGGCAGACGCTGGACGACCTTGATCCAGTTGCCCGTCGCATTCTGAGCCGGGACCAAGGCGAAAGCCGCGCCGGTGCCGCCCGAGAAGCCGATCACTTTGCCGTGGAAGACCACGTCTTCGCCGTACAGGTCGGACGTCAGCTCGACCTTCTGGCCGGGCTTGACCTTCTTGAGCTCCACTTCCTTGAAGTTGGCGTCGACATAGGCGGCCTGAATGGGAACCACGACCATGAGCTGTGTTCCGGCCTGTACTTTTTGCCCGACCTGCACCCGGCGTTGCGAAACCACGCCATCGACCGGCGCCCGCAGTACCGTGCGCGACAGATCGACCTGCGCCTGAGCGAGCGCCGCCCGCGCGGCGAGCACCTCGGGATTGTTTTCGACCGTGGCGTTGGCGATCAGCGCGCGATTCGCGTTGCGGTCGCCGACCGCGGCGTTGCGCGCCGCCGCCGTCTGGGCCCGCGCCGCCTGGGCCGAGCGCAGGCTCGCCGTGGCGGTGCTGTAGGCATTGCGCGCACTGGTCAGCTCATCGCCTGAAACAGCGCCGGACGACGCCAGCGCCTGGCGCCGCTGCAGGTCGATGCGCGCTTTCTCGACGTCGCCCTGGGAGGCCGCGATCTGCGCCTGGGCGCGCGCCTCATCGGCTGTGCGAGCTGCAATCTGGGCACCGAGGCCGCTGTCGGTCGCGTACAATCCCTGCACTTTGCGGATGGCGGTTGCGAGATTGGCTTCCGCGTTGGCGACGGCAATCTTCGCGTCCGTATCGTCGAGCCGCACCAACACGTCGCCGCGGCGGACCTGTTGCGCATCCTGGACGTAAACCGCGCTGACTGGCGCGCTGATCAGCGGAGTCACCTGCGCGGTGTCGGCGCCGACATAAGCGTTGTCGGTCACCGCATGCTTCGACCAAACCAGCGCGTCCATGATGGAATAGCCGCCGGCGATCAGCGCGACTCCGCCGGCGAACATGCCGAACAATTTCTTGCGCTTGGCCTTGGTTGCCTGCTGCTGCGCCTCGGGCAATTCGGTGGATTCGACTGACCGCGCTTCATGCAGTTCCTTGGGGTCTCTCTCAGACATGTTTCTTCTCCGATTGGATAGGGTCAGGCGCTGAAGCCGCCGGAGCCTTGGGCTGTGGTGCTGGCAAAGCCACCGCCCAGGGCGCGGACCAGCTGGACGTCGAGGGTGACGGCTCGGGTCTCTAGCTCGCTGACGGCGAGGCGTGATTTGACGACGCCTTCCTCCGCACTCAGCACGTCGAGATAGGTGGAAAGCCCGTGCTCGTACCGCTGCCGGGCAAGGCTGTACGCCTGCTCAAAGGCGGCCAGCGCACTGCGCGATTCCGTGAGCCGCCGAGCCAGCATTCTCTGGCTCGTGACGGCGTCGGCGGTTTCGCGCAGCGCCTGAATGACCTGGCCGTCATACAAAGCGACGGCTTCGTCATATTGACCGCGGCGACCGCGGTACTGGCCCTGGAGCGCGCCGCCGTGGAACAGGGGTAGGCTCACGGCGGGTGACACGCTTCCAAAGGTGGAACCGCCGGCGAACAGGTTGCTGAGCCCGAAGGACTGCAACCCGATCAGGGCGGTCAAATTGACATTCGGATAGAAAGCGGCACGCGCTTCCTTGATGCGCTGCGCGGCGGCTTCGACACTGGCGCGTGACGCGGCGATGTCCGGTCGGCGTCCAACCAGGTTTATCGAGGCATCGGCGGGAACACCCTGCCCCTTCAGCGCGGCAATTGCGGGACGGCCGATGGCCAGCCCGCGATCCGGACCGGCACCGACGAGCGCGGCGAGCGCGTTTTTCGTCAGCGCGATGGCCTCGTCCGCTTCCTCGATGTCGGCGCGCGCCTGGGACGTGCGCGCCTCGGCCTGCTTTTGCTCAGCCAAGGTATCGAGGCCGATCTCGACGCGGTTCGTGACGAGCTTCGCCGTTTTCGAGCGAATCTCGAGCGCGGATTCAAGGCTGTCGCGTCGGGCGTAAAGTGCCGCGAGGTCGGCGTAGGTCGAAGCAATGCTCGTGGTCAGGACCAGGCGAGCCTCGTCGAATTCATATCGGGCCGCATTCGCGTCGGCATCGGCGGCGCGAGCGGCCGCACGGTTCTTGCCCCACAGATCGAGGTCCAGCGAGAAGGCCAGGCCGGCGGCGCCGCTGTCATTCCAACCATCGGGTATCGCCGCCGACGGCACCATGCCGTTCTGGCTGAAATTGGATTGGTCGGCGACCGCAAAGGCGTCGACCTGCGGCTTGCGCGCCGCATGGGCTCGCTGGGCGAAGCCTTCTGCCGAGCGCAGGCGCGCCGAGGCGGCGGCCAGGTCCGGCGAGCCGGCCAGCGCCTCTTCCATCAACTGGCCGAGCTGCCGGTCGCCATAGCGCAGCCACCAGCCCTCGGCCGGCCATTCTGAGCGCGGCGCGGCAAAGGATTTGTCGGCGACGAAATCGCTCGCCGCGCGCGGCATGGGCTCCGGACCCAGATGGGGAATGGACGCACAGGCGCTGGTCATCAGCATAAGCGACAGCAGCGCCGCGCGGCCGAGCCGCGCAGTTCGGTTGACCATCATCACGAATACCTGTTCTCTATCGTTGATTGGTACCGTACGGTCTAGTCCATTTTATAGCAGCTTGTCAATTCAAAAATAGACTCTATGGTACCGTTTAGATTTGAAGGAGTTAGCGCGGGTCATGCGAACGAGATCGGAAGACAAGCGCCGTGAAATTATCCGAGTCGCGGCCGAGGCGTTCGAGGAGCTGGGCTATGAGCGCACGTCGATGCTGACGATCGCCGAACGCCTGCGCGGTTCGAAGCAGACCCTCTATAACTACTTCCCGTCCAAGGAAGATCTGCTGCGCGCCGTACTCGACTTCGACGTCGGCGACATTGCCGACCGGGCGATGCAGGAATTCATGGCCGAGAAGAGCCTGCGAAAGGGCCTTGTCCGACTCGGCGACCTCTATCTCACGGGCCAGCTCGCACCCCGGGCGGTATCGAACATCCGCATCGTTGCGACCCAACCGGCCGAGTCGAACATCGGCACCGAGTTTTATCGGAACACCCTTTGCGTGGCCTGGAAACGTGTTGCCGATACATTCAAGGCGCTGATGGCGGATGGCAAGCTCAGGCGCGCCGATCCCTGGCTTGCGGCGATGCATTTCAAGGGACTGGTGCTTCAGGACCTGCTTGAGCGACAGCTGCTTGGTGCTGCCAAGGCAACCGACCCCAAGGAAATCGCGACCGCCGCCAAGCATGCGGCCGATGCCTTCCTCAGGATCTACGGCCCTGACACTGAGACGCCCAAAGCCGCGCGCCCAGGCTAGGGACTCCCATATTTGGATGAATCGCGTGCCCGCGCCCGCGCGCGAGCACATGTGGCCGGCAATTCGGCCATCCGACTACCGGGCGCCGGCGCCGAGCTGATCCCACCGCCAGCCGAGTCGCGAATCGTCGCGGACTTGAGAGCCGATACCGGCGATCATTGTCGCTCCATCATCCTAACACCCGTTCAAAAAAATCTTCGGAAACAGTACCGTACGTTACGGTCTATTTTTCTCTTGACGCATTCTTTGTAATGGACTAGACCGTACGGTACCGAACAACAAAGGACCAAGCGAGAAGCCAAGATGAACGCCATGACGCCAATCTGCAAAAGCTCGCTCAGCGATCTTGACTGGAATGTGGTCGAGATGGCGCGCGCAGATGGACCGTTAAGCCTGAACCCGGAGGGCCTCTTGGCAAAATTTGCCTGGATCGTCCTTGGTACTCGGGTGCCGCAGGGCATGGCCAACGAGCAGCTCGAGGCGCTCCGCCGGTTCTGCGTCCGCGCCTGGTACTGGGATTTCGTCCCAGCCAGGGACGTGCGCCCGCTGATCGATGCCGGCTATTCGAGCAGCGACGCGCTCCAGATCCTTGAGCATGTCGCGTCCTGCCGCGGCTTCACGCCCTCGCTGCTGGAGGTGCCTGCCTAGATCAACAGTTCGGGGCCGGAGAGCCACCCCCCTCCCGATGCCTTCGGCCCCGTTCCCGCTCTGCCCGCGCTCGCTTCCTCCCCCCACCCCCCGGCGCGGGCAGAGCAACCCATTTCGAAGACGCCGACCCAAGGAAAGGAGTCCTGCAATGAGGTACGATTGGCCGAAGACGATGCAGATTCTCAGTCGGGATGCGGCCGCGTTGCTGCCCCCTGCGATGATCGAGGAGACAGACTGGGACATCCTCCTGGCGCTGCATTCCGACCGGCGTTGCGAGCTGACCCTTTCCAAGCTGGCCTCGCTGACCAGCGTCCCATGCGACCGCCTTAACCAGCACCTCGCCGCGCTCGAGCAGAACAAGCTGATCACCGGTGCGCAGCACCAGTTCACGGGAGAGCTTCGTGCCCTTCTGACGTCCGCCGGCCGCGCGGCGCTGGACCGATATCTGTCGGCCGCAACCGACCTTCACGTCGGCACTCGCCACTAATGGCCCTGACCAGCAATCCCGGAGACCGCTCGAATGCGTGTGCGTAACGAAGAGAAACGGCAGCAAATCATCCGCATCGCGGCGGAGCTGTTCGACGAGCTCGGCTACGAGCGGACATCGATGTCGGCCATTGCGGCCCGAGTCGGCGGGTCGAAAGCGACGCTCTACGGCTACTTTCGTTCAAAGGAAGATCTGCTGCGCGCGGTTCTCGACCATGACGTGAACGAGGAAGCGGACCGGCTGATGCATGAGTTCCTGCAGGAGAAGGACCTGCGCCGCGGCCTCGTGCGCCTGGGTATCTCCTATCTCTCGCGGCAGCCGGCGCGCATGGCCAGCATCCGGTCGGTCGCCAACCAGCCGATCGCGCAGGAGTTCTACGACAACGTGCTTCGACCTGCCTGGCAGCGCCTCGCCGAACGGTTCGCGGCGATGATGAAGGAAGGTCGGCTTAAGTTCGCCGACCCCTGGATCACGGCGATGCACTGGAAGGGCCTCAACGAGTGGGACATGCTCGAGAAGCACCTTCTCTCCGCTAGTGCGGGCGCCGACCCCAACGACATAGTCACCGCGGCAACCGCGGCGGCGGATGCATTCCTGAAGGTCTATGCCGCGCCTCCCGAGTTGGGGGAGACGTCGCTATGAGCGCCCGCGCATGGCGCTCGCCGGCCGATTTCCGGAGCGAACTGGCGCCGTCGATTGCCGCCGGCGACCTGGTTCGCACAGGCGAGAATTTACACCCCCATTACCGGGTCATTGCGCTGAGCGGGGACCGGGCATGGATCCGGGACGTCCAGTACGGAACCGACCACGTCGTTCCGCTCGGCCGGTGCCGCAGAATCTAAGCAAAAATCGGAGTTGCACATGCAATTGGAAGGCAAGACCGCCATTGTGACGGGCGCCGCCAGCGGGATCGGCAAGGAAATCGCTCGCCAGTTCCTGGGCGAGGGCGCGAAGCTCGCCATCGCCGACTTAAATCTCGATGCAGCCCGCGCCGCGGCCCAAGAGCTCGACTCCAGTGGCGCGTCGGCGCTCGCAATCCGAATGGATGTGGCCGACGAAGTCCAGGTCGAGGCCGGTGTCGACGAGGTCGCCAGCCGCTTCGGCGGGATCGACATCCTCGTTTCCAATGCGGGCATCCAGATCGTCTCCCCGATCGACCAGTTCGAGTTCGGCGACTGGAAGAAAATGCTCGCCATCCATCTGGACGGCGCTTTCCTGACAACCCGCGCCTGCCTTCGCCATATGTACGCCCAGGGACGCGGCGGCAGCATCCTCTACGTCGGTTCCGTCCATTCAAAGGAGGCATCGAAGCTCAAGGCGCCCTACGTCGCCGCCAAGCATGGGCTCATTGGTCTTTCGAAAACGGTTGCCAAGGAAGGCGCCGCGCATGGCGTCCGCTCCAACGTCATCTGCCCCGGCTTCGTTCGGACGCCACTCGTCGAGAAACAGATTCCCGAGCAGGCGAAAGAGCTTGGGATCAGTGAAGACGAGGTGATCAGGAAAGTCATGCTCAAGGAAACGGTGGACGGCGAGTTTACCACGCTCGACGACGTCGCGCGCTGCGCCGTCTTCCTTGCGGGCTTCCCGTCCAATGCGCTGACCGGCCAGTCGCTGGTGATGAGCCATGGCTGGTCAATGCAGTGAACCGCGGGCCCCGGATCCATTTTCAAAGGTAATTTCGATGAACATGCACCAGAGGCTGAAACAGCCCGCGCGTGGCCTTGCCCAGCAGCGGCGTAAACGGCCCGACTTCGATTGCATCGCCTTGCTTTTGCAGGGCGGCGGCGCGCTCGGCGCCTATCAGGCGGGCGTCTATGAGGCGCTGGCAGAGGCCGACCTGCACCCCAATTGGGTGGCGGGCATATCCATTGGAGCGATTAACGCCGCTTTGATCGCCGGCAATCCGCCTGAGACGCGCGTCGAGAAATTGCGAAGCTTCTGGGAAACGGTCACCGCCGATCCGTTCGGTGGCTGGGCATTCACGCAGCCGCCCGAGTTTGACGGAGACCTTGGGAGAAAGACGGCGATCCGCTGGTTCGGCGTGCGTGCGGTATTGCACGGCGCGCCGGGGCTCTACGTCCCGCGCATGGTGCATCCGCTGCTCCAACCCGCCGGAACGCCGGGCGCGACCAGCTTCTATGATACGTCAGTCCTGAAGACGACGCTGGAGGGGCTCGTCGACTTCGACCGCATCAACTCGGGCGAAATGCGTTTCAGCGTTGGAGCGGTTAACGTCGCCACCGGCAATTTCGTCTACTTTGACAACGAAGCGCACGTGATACGGCCCGAGCACGTGATGGCGAGCGGCGCCTTGCCGCCGGGTTTTCCGTCCATCGAGATCGAGGGGGAGCATTATTGGGACGGCGGGCTGGTTTCCAACACGCCGCTGCAGTGGGTGCTCGAGAGCACCGAGCGCCAGGACACCTTGGCGTTCCAGGTCGACGTGTGGAACGCGCGGGGGGCTGTGCCGCGCACTCTGGGAGAGGTGGCCACGCGGCACAAGGAAATCCAATATTCGAGCCGCACCCGGGCGAGCTCGGACCGGTTCAAGAACGAGCAGAAGCTCCGCCATGCGCTCGCCGGCCTGTTTTCGAAGCTTCCGGACGAACTCAGGGACACCCCGGAATTCGCGCTCCTGAACCCGGAGGCCGGCCGCAAGGTCTACAATATCGTCCAGCTCATCTACCGGTCGAAAGAGCATGAGGAAGAATCGAAGGACTTCGAATTTTCCGCGCGGAGCATGAAGGATCATTGGGCATCGGGCCTTTCCGACACGATCCGAACCTTGCGCCATCCGGAAGTGCTGGAACGGCCCAGCGGCGCCGACGGCGTCTCGACCTTCGATCTCGCCGCGCGCGGGCGCATGTGATGGACGCGACCGAAGTCCGCGAACGCGCATTCGCGATGCCGCTCACCCAGCCGGCCTATCCGCCGGGACCGTACCGGTTCTACGACCGCGAGTTCCTGATCATCACCTACCGCACCGATCGAGAGAAGCTTCGTGCGCTCGTTCCGGAACCGCTGCAGGTTGTTTCGGACCTGGTGAAATTCGAGTTCATTCGCATGCCGGATTCGACCGGCTTTGGCGATTACACCGAAGCCGGCCAGGTCATCCCGGTAACTTTCGAGGGCAGGCAGGGCAATTATACATTGTGCATGTTCCTCAATAACCATCCGCCGATCGCCGGTGGCCGCGAGCTGTGGGGGTTCCCCAAGAAGCTCGCCGGACCGAGCCTCCGCCCGGAAACCGACACGCTGGTCGGTACGCTCGACTACGGACCCGTCCGCGTCGCCACCGGCACCATGGGTTACAAGTACAAGGAGGCTGATGCCGTAGCGACCAGCCGCGAGCTTGCCGCGCCCAATTTCCTGCTCAAGATCATTCCGCACGTCGACGGCAGTCCGCGCATTTGCGAGCTGGTCGAATATCATCTCGAAGACATCGACCTCAAAGGGGTATGGACCGGCCCCGGCGCCCTGGAGCTAAACGCGCACGCGCTCGCCCCCGTGGCCGAGCTTCCGGTGCTTGAGATCGTCTCGACAACGCACCTTGTTGCGGACCTTACGCTCGGTCTCGGAACGGTCGTGCACGATTATTTGTCGGACGGTTGGCGGGCAGCCAGAAGCACGCTCGCCGCCTAGCATCAGCCCGGAAGCCGCGACCAGGCGCCGATGATCAGCGGGGTGGACATCACCCCGCCTGTCTCGGCGAGAGCGGCCCGCATGCGGTCCTCAAGGGTCTCAACCTGCACTTGCTCAACGGTGGCGATGCCCAGCGCCGCAACCTGCGGCATGAGCATGCGGGCGACCTCCGCCACCAAGGCCGGCGCTATGCTGTCGGCACCGCCGATGAAGCCGTCGACCCGCATCTGCGGCGATTGCAGTCCGGCAGCCTTGAAGATCGCATGGAGCTTCGGCCCCATCTCCAACTCGATGCCGGTCTGGGCGAAGGCGTCGAGCAGCCAATCGCGGATTTGATCGATCAAGGGGGCCGGAGGAACGGTCTTGCCCGGCAGCATGTCGAATTCCTGGAAGACGACCAAGCCGCCAGGACGAAGGCAGTGCGAGAGCTCGCGCAGATCACGGGCAGGATCCCGGCGATACATGAGGACAAGTCGGCCGACGATCGCATCGAAATCCTGGCCGAAGGGCAAATTCTCGATTTCCGCTTCGGCGAAATCGACATTGCCGAGGCCGCGGAATCCCGCGCGTTCATTGGCGTAGCCGACCATATGCGGCAGCTGGTCAACGCCGGTGACATGGCCATCCGGACCGACGATCTCCCTCGCCAGAAGCGCGACGTCGCCGGCGCCGCTGCAGACGTCGAGGACGCGCATTCCCGGCTCGATGCCTGCTTCGTCGAACAGATGTCGGGTGAGCGGCTCGAAGGCGCGCGCCAGCAGGCTCGGCTGGTCCAGTTCCTCGCGCGAGCGGGGGATGACGCCTTGCACGGAGTCGTTGGTCATCGTGACACCCCCATGCGTGGCTGCGACGCGGGTCTCGACCTCGAATGCCCCTATGCGCTCACGGCCCGCGTCCGACAAGGCAGGCGACGTGGAACAGCCACACAAAAAGAGAGCGGCGGCGTCTTTCGACGCCGCCGCCCCCATTTTCAAGACAATCAGCCGCTAATTAGCACAGGTTGTCAAGGCAGGTCGCGACGTTGTTGAACGTCGTGCCGAGCTTCGAACCAATGTTCTGCATGGCGGCAATCGCGGCAACGGCGATCAGGGCGGCAATCAGGCCATACTCAATCGCGGTCGCACCCTTGTTGTTGCGAATCAGCTTAAGAAACTTAACCATCTCTGGTCTCCTTCAGGCTCCACATCAGGGGTCCACTTTCCCCCACCGGTGCCCGTAGACGCGCATCCGGATGACACCGGTTTCGCCTGAAGAGGTTGAAAAAAGCTTAAAGCTGGGCCTTTTCAGGCCGTTCACCATCTTCCGGGGTTTGCTGAGTCAGCGGCCGTTGATCAGCTCGTCCAGAGTCTCGGCAATCGCGCGAATGGCCTGCGCCGGCTCGCTCCATTCTTCAGGGAGCGGGCTTTGCTTTTCCGGTTCGGGCCTCGGCAGGGACTTACGGCGATAGTCGCGCGGCAACGGCGGACCGCTCCTTCCGTCGACGGCAAGGGCGCTGGCCATGAAATTGCGCCACAACCGGGCGGGCGCCGTGCCGCCCGTCATCTTGCCGAGCGACTTGTCGTCGTCGCGACCAATCCAGACACCAACGACCAGGTTGCCGGCAAAGCCGACGAACAAGGCGTCGCGGTTGTTCTGGGTCGTGCCGGTCTTGCCGAAGGTAGGAACCACTAGCGCAGCCCGTCGTCCGGTGCCCTCGTTGGCTGCTGCCCACAGCAGGTCGAGCATCGGGCCCCAGTCGCGTTCCCGGTCAAGCGAGCCGCCGCGCTGGAAAAAGGACGCGATCCCTTCGTCCGGCTGGTCCGGCGGCAAGCCGCGTGCCTGGATCGGATAGCGGCCGCTGGCAATGGCGGCATAGGCGCTAGTCAGCTCGAGCAGGCTCACCCCGGCAGTGCCCAGGGCGACGCTTGGGCTGTCGGGCAGCGGCGAAGAAATGCCAAGCTCGCGCGCGGCGCGCAGCACGTTTTGCCGGCCGACCCGTTCCGACAGGCGCACGGCGGCGGCATTGCTCGAACGCAGGAAGGCTTCGCGAAGGGTGATCTGGCCGCGGTAGACGCCGTCATTGTTGGCCGGGCTCCAGCCGTTGATGGTTATCGGCCGGTCCTCGATCAGGTCGTCGGGCCTGTAGCCCGCGCGCAACGCGGCAAGATATACGAACAATTTGAACGCCGATCCAGGCTGGCGCCTTGCCTGGGTAGCGCGGTTGAAAGGGCTCTTCTTGTAGTTGCGGCCGCCGACCATGGCGACGACACGCCCGTCCGGCCGCATGGCGACAAGCGCCGCCTGGGCATCGCCGATCGGCGCGTTGGCGATCGCGCGTACGGCAATGCGCTGCAGGTCGGCGTCAAGCGTCGTCGGCACTCGGACCTCGCCGAAATCGGCCTCAAAAGCTCTCTGCGCGGCGGGGGCGACCCAGTCGGCGAAATAGGTGCCGGTCGGGACCTTGGCGCTTTGCGCCGCCGGCCGCGCCAGTTTCGTCGCCCGCGCGCGGGCGGGCGAAATGACGCCGGTATCGGCCATCGCCGCCAGCACCAGCTTGCTGCGCTTTCGAGCGAGATCGAGATTCCTGGTCGGCGCCAGCCGCGAAGGCGCCTGCACCATGCCTGCCAGCATCGCCGATTGGCCCAAGTTGAGGTCTTGCGGCGTCCTCCTGAAATAATGGCGCGAGGCGGCGCGCAGGCCATAGACGCCGTCGCCAAAATAGACCGAAGACAAATAGCGCGACAGGATCTCGTCCTTGGTCAGCCAGGCTTCCAGCCAGAAGGCGATGATGACTTCCTGGGCCTTTCGCTTGAGGCTCCGGTCGGAGCTCAGGAAGCTGGTCTTGGCCAGCTGCTGGGTGATGGTGCTGCCGCCTTGCCTTACTCCGCCTGCTTCGAAGTTGGCGACCATGGCCCGGCCAATGGCACGCGGATCAATGCCCCAATGCCGCCGGAACCGCCGGTCCTCGATGGCGATGAAGGCTGCCGGGGTGAGCGGGTCGAGCTCGCTAACCGTCACCGGCTCGTCCTTGATGGCGCCGCGCCGGGCGATCGGCTGGCCTTCGGAGCTCAGGAGCAGCATTGCCGGGTCGTCGAGCGGCTCGAGCGCGCGGCTAAGCGGCGCGGTGACGATCAGCCAGATCAACGTGACAAGGATCAACCCGAAAAAGCCGTAGAGGCCGTATCTCCAGTAGCGCCGGCGCCTCGATGGTGGTGTCTCCGCCGCGCCTGGCTCTACCGGCGGTTCGGGGACAGCGAAACCAAGCGGGTCCGGCAGCTCCTCGAGGTTGCGCCCTTCGCGCCGCCAGATGATTTCGCCGTCGCTCATCCAACCTTTTCCGCTCGGGACTCACCGCAACTGACTTACTTCAGTAAAACAGCCAGCGTGACATATCCAGATGCTTGATGAACCCGGTCAGAACGCTAGAGCGATCACCATGCCCAGGCTGTTGCTCGCTGCGGTCGTCTCGCTTTTCGTTGCGGCTTGCGGCGGCCAGAGCGAGGAAGCGCTGGATGTCACAGTCATCGGCAACGGCCGCCCAGCCCTTGCCGACCCCGCCGCCGGCGCGCCATCGCGGCCAAACGAAGTCATGCTCTCGAACGTCGCGCAAGGGTTGGTGCGTTTCGATGCCCGCGGCCAGATCGACCCGGGGCTCGCCGAGCGCTGGAACGTCAGCGACGACGGCTTGAGCTACATCTTTCGGCTCGCGTCCGGTCAATGGCCGGACGGGCGCCAGATCAATGCACGCGACGTCGCCAAGCTGCTCAACGGGCAATTGCGGTCCGCCAGCCGCAACAGGCTGAAGGACACGTTGGGCGCGGTCAGCGAGATAGTCGCGATGACCGACCGGGTGATCGAGGTCCGGCTGAGCGCGCCGCGACCGAATCTCCTGCAGCTGCTCGCACAGCCGGATTTCGCAATCGTTCGCCAGGGAGAAGGCACCGGACCGTTGCAGCCGGAGGCGAAAAGCGTCGGGCCGGATTCGGTCGTACTGGCGCGCACGATCCGCGTCATCGACGACGAGAATCGTGTCGAGCACACCACCCTGCGAAGCGCATCGGCCGCCCGCGCCATCGCGCAGTTCCGGGCCGGCAAGACCGACTTGGTTCTTGGTGGCACCTTTGTTGACCTGCCTTTGGTGCGGCGAGGCGACAGCAGCCTCAGGAATTCGCTTCGCTTTGATCCGGTAGCTGGCCTGTTCGGCCTGGTTCCGGCCCGAAGCGGCGGTCCATTGTCGGACAAGCAATTGCGCGACTTGCTCAACCGAGCCATCGACCGCGACGCGCTGCTCGCGGCGCTCAACGTGCCGAACCTCGTGCCGCGCGCGACCCTGCTGCAGGCCGGGCTCGAGGGCGGCGCCAATCCCCTCGCGCCCGCCTGGGCGGCGGTGCCGTTTCCCGAGCGCCATGCACAGGCAGTGACCGAGGGCCACACGGCGATCGGCGAAGCCGAGACGCTGAAGATCAACATCGCATTGCCCGAGGGCCCGGGCGCCGACATCATATTCGCGCGGCTGGCGCTGGACTGGCATCCTCTCGGCATCGAGCTGGTCCGCGCCGGCAAGGGGGTCCCGGCGGACTTGAAGCTGATCGACGAGGTCGCCCCGTCCAGTTCGCCTGCCTGGTTCGTGCGCAATTTCCACTGCGGCGTTACTCCGCTTTGCTCGAAGGATGCTGATGTGCTGATGGACAGCGCGCGCTTGACGTTGATCGGCGCGCAGCGCGCCGCCATGCTCGCCGAGGCGGGGCGCCTGATCGACGAGGAGATCCTCTATATCCCGATCGCGGCACCGGTTCGCTGGTCCCTGGTCTCAGATCTGCCGGGCTTTTCCGAGAACATCTTCGCCCGCCATCCGTTGAGTGGCCTCAGGGAGAAGCCAGGCCGCGAAAGGCAATAAATGGACCTAAGAGCCGAAGACCGCCGCCCCTTCCCGGGCCTCGGCAGCGATCCGCAATCGGTCCGCGCCCGTGTCGAGGCGATGGAGCGGTTGCTGGAGCGCGCCTTCACCATCCCCGGCACCAACCGGAAAGTCGGACTCGACGTCGTCCTCGACCTCGTGCCGGTTGCCGGAAGCACCGCCGCCGCCGTGCTCGGCGCCTACATGGCCTGGGAAGCGCGCAACCTGGGCATGTCGAAGTGGCAGATGACGCGCATGGCCGGCAATATCGGCCTCGATTGGCTGTTCAGCCTGATCCCCTGGGTCGGCGCCATCCCCGATTTCTTCTTTCGATCCAACACGCGGAATTTGAAAATCATCAAGCGCCATCTCGACAAGCACCACGCCGGTAACGCAACGATCGAGGTCACCCCGCGCTAGTGCTTCTGCGTCCCGACCTCCTTGGTCAGGAATGCCCACAGCAAAGCGGCGCGAACCGCGTCTTCCTCACGATCGGCGCCGACCGAATGGCCGCCCTCCAGATACTCGTGGTAATAAACGGTGTTGCCATAGTCCTGAAGCTTGGCCGACGCCTTGCGTGCATGGCCCGGGTGCACCCGGTCGTCCTTGGTCGACAGATAGAAGAAGGTCGCCGGGTACCGGACGCCCTTCCGCACTTTCTGGTAGGGCGAATATAGCTTCATGAACGCCCAGTCGGCCGGCTTGTCCGGGTCCCCATATTCGTCGATCCACGAGGCGCCAGCGAGCAGCTTCGAATAGCGCTGCATGTCGAACAAGGGAGAGCCGATGATCGCCGCCCGGTAGAGGTCGGGATGCTGGGTGATCGCCGCGCCGGTCAGCACCCCGCCATTCGAGCGGCCGGAAATGGCGATGCCGTCCTTGCGGGCAACGCCGGTCTTTATCAGGTCACGGGCGACCGCTTCCAGATCGTCGAAACTGTTCTGACGTTTCTCGCGCAGCGCGTCGCGCCACCAGGCGGGCCCATATTCCCCTCCGCCGCGGATGTTGGCGAGGACGAAAGCGCCGCCGTCCTCGACCCAGAATAGGCCGAGAGGACCCGAACGATAAGGCTGGCCGGTCAAATAGGTCGGCGTCTGGGCGTTGCGGAAGCCGCCGTAGGCGTGGATCAGCGCGCCGGTCGGCGTCGCTGTCCCCTTCTTGCGCACCAGGAAATAGGGGACGCGCGTCCCGTCGCTTGACTTGGCGAAGCGCTGGTCGACGGTGAATTGCGACGCGTCGAACTGGGGCGGCAGAGCCTGGACTTTGAAAGGCTCGCGACCAACGGCGGGCACCGCCATTAGCGTCGTCGGATTCAACATGCCCTCGACCGTGGCGAATACCAGTTCCTGCTTATCCGCGGTGCTGGCGATATGGATGGTGCTGTTGGCGGGAAGCGGCATCGCCACACGCCTCCAACTGCCGTCCGCTTGGCGACTAAGACTGAACAGCTTTCCGGAAACGTCATCGAGTGCCTTGACCCAGAGCACATGGTCGGTGGACGCCACCTCCTCGATCGCCTGGCTTTTCGTCGGCGCCATGACCAGCACAGGCGCCGGCTTCTGCCCGGCAAGCATTTGGTTGACGTCGAAGGCAACGATCGATCCCGGTGCGAATCCTGCCAATGGATCGACGAGAGTCATGATCAGCTGGCCGACCAACACCGTCTGGAACTCGGCGGTCGTAGGGATCGGCAATTCTACCCAGCGGCCGTCTGGCGTGCGCAGCGACAGGCGCGATTCGTAGAAGCCAACACCGCGGTTGATGAAGACTCGGCGAATGTCGCCGTCCATCTGGGCGAACGGCGAAACGGAAATGTCGGATTCGACACCTTCGGCGACCTTGCTCGCACTGCTCCACGGAGTTCCGCGCTTCCACATCTTGACGATCCGCGGATAGCCCGAGCGGGTCGCGGTCCCCTCTCCTTCGACCCGGGCGACCAACAAAGTATCCTGGTCGACCCAGGTGGCGTTGTTCTTGCCCTCGGGGACGACGAAGCCGCCGTCGACGAACTTGCCGGCGGTCAAATCGAACTCGCGGACCACGTCGGCGTCGCTGCCGCCCGGGCTCAAGGACACCAGGCAGCGCTGATAGGCGGGCGGCAGGCAATCCGCGCCGTGCCACACCCAGCTCTTGCCCTCGGCCTTGCCGAGCGCATCGACGTCGATCAGCACCCGCCACTGCGGCTTGCCGTCGAGATAGGCCCCCAGCGGTGATACCCGCCACAGGCCGCGCTTGTGGTTGGCGTCGACCCAGTGGTTGGCGACCAGTTCACCCATCACCTCGTCAGGCATGGCGATCTGGTTGGGATCGTTGAGCAGTTGCGCCGCCCGCTGCCGGTGCACTTCGAAACCGGGCAGCTTCGTTAGCGTCGCCTCGGTCGCTGCATTCCATTGCCTGACCGTCGCCAGGGGCTTGGCGCCCTCGATATCTTCCAACCAGAGATAGGGGTCGTCGGCCTGGGCGACGGCGGCACTCGCGGCGACTGCCAGGACGGCGGCAGCGAGCAGGTGCTTGGGACGCAAATTCACTCTCCCGATATGTCGTGATATTGACTTGTCGATCGGTTGCATGCCCGTCCAGGCCGGTTCGCTCAAGATGCGCCGTTGTTCGGCGAGCGCATGTCTTCAATCTTTCACCGCACGAAAGGACGTCACCTGGCCAAGACCGAGCCGCCGAAGGGAGCTGATGCCCGCTTCGTCCGCAGGGTGATCCTTGCCCTCGCGCTGGCGGTTTTGACCCTGGCGCTGTGGCAGCTTCGCGAACTTCTGATGATGGTCTTTGGCTCGGTTGTCATCGCCACCTTGTTCCGGGCCTTGTCCGATCCGCTTCGCCGCACGCTTCGCCTGCCCGATTGGGCGGCGCTGACGCTGGCTATCGCGCTGATCGCGTCCGCGGTCGGCGCTGCGGTGGTGATGTTTGGCCCGGAAGTCGCGGCGCAGGTCCGTGGCCTCGTCCGCAACCTGCCGGCCGCCTGGCTTTCGGTTGAAGATTCGATCAGCGAGTTCGGCATCGGCCCCTTGCCGGAATCACCTCCGGGGCTGCAGGGTATCTGGTCGAACCTGGGTAGTTTCGCACTCTCGCTCGGCGGCGCCCTGGTCACGGCATTATTGGTGATCGCCGGAGCGATCTATTTCGCGGCGCAGCCGGGCTTATATCGGAGGGGGCTCGTCATTTTGGTCCCCGAGCAGCGGCGCGCGTTGGTCGACGAGGCACTCAGCGACAGCGGCCGGGCCCTCATGCTGTGGTTGCGCGGACAATTGATCACGATGACGGTCGTCGGGATCCTGACCGGTTCTGGCTTGTGGCTGCTCGGCATGCCGTTGGCGCTAACGCTCGGACTGCTGGCCGGGCTACTCGATTTCGTGCCCTTCATCGGGCCGATAGCAGCGGCAGTCCCGGCACTGCTGATCGCCTTCAACATCAGCGGTGAAATGCTTCTTTCGACGCTTGCACTCTATGTCGTCGTCCAGCAGCTTGAGGGCAATTTCCTCTATCCCCTGGTGCAGAATTACGAGGTCGGAATCCCGCCGGCATTGCTGCTGTTCGCATTGGTGGCCGCCGGCATATTGTTCGGCTGGCCAGGAGTTCTGTTGGCCGCGCCGCTGACGGTCGTTGCCTATGTGCTCGTCAAGCGCCTCTATGTGCGTGAGGCGCTCCAAACGCCGACCGAGGTTCCCGGGGAAAAGGCCGCCTAGCGATCGCCCTGTTCGCTCAAGTAGCGCATCAGTTCGGCAAGCGTCGATTCCATCTGGTCCTGCATCTGGCTGACGAGCTCGTTCTCGCGCATGCCCTCATGATCGAGCGGCTTGGAATAGCTTTCGCTGAAGGCTTTGAGATCCGCCCGGTCGAAGATGCCGCGCTGGACCAACTTGGCGAGAATCACGAGCAGGCCATTGGTGTTCGCGATGTTGCCGGCCACCAGCGCCTCGTCGACCATCGACAGACTCGTGTCCTTGTCCTGGACTTCGCTCATCGCGTTAGTGTGAACTTTTCTGTCCCACGCGCAACCCCGGCGAAGCGTCCGATTGCGGCCCAGGCCGCCGCCTTATCGGCGAATGGCCGGGTCAAAGCGGCGCTCGACGAGGGCAGGTCGATGAAGGCGAGGCCCGGCCCCGCGGCCAGCGCGCGCCGGCCGATCGCCGCCGCCGTTTTGCCGTTGAATGCCACCGCCGCCAGCCGCGGATGAGTCGCAATATAGTGGACTAGCTCGTTCGGCGTCGCGCCCCGGATGGCGCCGTCCAGGCTGCCGCGCCTTTGCGCCTCGGCGACGACGTCCCACAAGGCGATTTCGCGTGCCGCCAGCCGCTCCAGCCTTTGGCCGTAATCCAGGGCCGCAAGTTCCTCGCCGATGGCCGCGCCTAGCAGCCGCCAGAACTGGTTGGTCGGATGCGCATAATAACGCTGGGCGGCCAGCGATGCCTCGCCGGGGAGGCTGCCGAGAATCAGCAATCGCGCGTCAGCCGAGCCGACCGGTGCCATCGAACGCTTGAACGTACCGGCGGTCACGCCTGTCCAACGCCTTTCGTTGCCTTTGCGCCCCGGCCCGTTAAGAGCCACGGCCATGGATCCCCGCGAGCTTCGCATCGCCCTCTTCTCGGGCAATTACAATTATGTGCGTGACGGGGCCAACCAGGCGCTGAACCGGCTGGTCGGATTCCTGCTGCGGCAGGGCGCGCATGTGCGCATCTATTCGCCGACGGTCGCCAACCCGGCCTTCGAGGCGACCGGCGACGTCGTCCACGTGCCGGCCTTCCTGATGCCGCGACGGCCTGAGTATCGCATTCCGTTCGCGCTGACCGGGCGGGTACGCCGCGACCTCGATGATTTCGCGCCCAACGTCATCCATGTCGCCAGTCCCGACATCGTCGCCCACCGCGTCGTCTCCTGGGCGCGCAGCCTCCGGATTCCGGCGGTCGCGTCGGTCCACACGCGCTTCGAAACCTATATGCAATATTACAATCTGCACTGGCTCGAGCCGGTAATCCGGGCGATCCTGCGGCGCTTCTATCGGCGGTGCGACGCCATCGTCGTCCCCGCGGAATCGACCGCCGCCATCCTCCGCGCCCAGCGCATGAACAGCGACATTTCGATCTGGTCACGAGGCGTCGACCGCGAGCAGTTCAACCCCGAGCGCCGTGACATGAACTGGCGTCGCGCCCAGGGCATTGGCGACAAGGAGCTGGTCGTCTGTTTTCTCGGCCGGATCGTCATGGAAAAGGGCCTCGACGTCTTCGCCGACACCATCGACGTGCTGGCCGAGCGCAAGGTGCCACACAAGGTGCTGGTGATCGGTGAAGGTCCGGCCGGCCCGTGGTTCGAGGAGCGGCTGCCGCAGGCGATTTTCACCGGCCAGCAGGTCGGCCCCGATCTCGCCCGCGCATTGGCATCCGCCGACGTGCTGTTGAACCCGTCGATCACCGAAGCCTTCGGCAATGTCACCTTGGAGGCCATGGCGTGCGGGCTGCCGGTGGTCGCGGCCGTCGCCACGGGAGCGACAAACCTGGTTCGTAACGGCGACTCCGGCATTTTGGTCGATGCGCTAGACACCGAGGCTTATGCCGATGCGCTGCAGGCCTATGCCCTCGATCCCCGGCTGCGCGCCCGGCACGGCAAGGCGGGCCTTGCCTTCGCCAAGATGATGGACTGGGACCATATCAATGCCGTCGTCATGCGCGTTTACCAGCGCGTAATCGAGCGGCGGCGGCGGCACGCCCGCATCCACCGCCTCCATCCGACAGTCTAGTCTGCGTCCCCGCCTTCGTCGCGTGGCGACTTCTTCGCCCGCTCGATCCGCTGCGCGGCCTGGTCGAGGATGTCGACGACCTCTTCGAGCAAGTCCTCGTTCCAGCCGTCATGGGCGACGCGGTTGCGCAACGCCGTCATCAAATTGCCGATCGCCCGGCCGATCTCCGGTCTTTGGCCGTGCCGGCGGGTTTCGCCATGCCCTTCGAGGCGCTCGATCAGGTCCTCGACCTCCTCGGCATTTTCATCGAGGTGCGCGCGCCCCTCCTCGGTCGCTTCATAAACCCGCTTGCTGTCCTTCGACTTGCGCTCGGCGATGAAGCCGATGTCCTCGAGCATGGTCAGGGTCGGATAGACGACGCCCGGGCTAGGCGAATACTCGCCCTCGGTCAGCTCCTCGACGGCCTTGATCAGTTCGTAGCCGTGGCGTGGCTCGTCGGCGATGAGCTTCAAGAGCACGAGGCGTAGCTCGCCACCCTCGAACATGCGCTTGCGGTCGCGGCGGCGATGGCCGCCCCAGCCG
>JBKPSK010000002.1:0-8164 GCA_046734995.1 Pseudomonadota bacterium | reverse complement strand
GCCGTCAGCACGGTCGATCAATGCGCGCATGTTGCTGCCGCGCCCCGAGATGAGCACGGCGACGCGGCGCCGGTCACGCATTGTGCGTGGCGACCCAATCCTCGCGGGCGCTCCAGGTCTCCTGCGAGCCTTTGACGGAGCAGCCGCGCGCGCCGGATTCAATCATGCCGATGCGATGGACCGTTTCGCCCGCCTCGCGTAGCGCGTCACCGACGCGGTCTGCCTGGTCCGCGGCGATAATGGCGATCATGCCGATCCCGCAATTGAACGTGCGCGCCAGCTCGCCCGGCTCAATCGCGCCGGCGGCCTGGAGGAAGGCGAAAAGGCGCGGCAGCGGCCAGCAGTCGGCATTGATGACGGCGTGGCAGCTATCGGGTAGAACCCTCGGAATATTTTCGAGAAGTCCACCGCCAGTAATATGCGCTAATCCCTTGATCCGACCGGCTCGAACCAACGGCAGCAGGCTCTTCACGTAGATTCGCGTCGGCTCGAGCAAGGCGTCGCCGAGCAGCAATTCGTGATCGAACAGGGCCGGGCGGTCGAGCTTCCAGCCGTTGTCGGCGATCAGTCGCCGGACAAGGCTGAAACCATTGGAATGGACGCCTGAGCTGGCGAGGCCGAGAATCACGTCACCCGGCTCGATGCCACCCCCGGTCAGCGCCTGGCCGCGCTCGACGGCGCCCACGCAGAATCCGGCCAGGTCATAATCGCCTTCCGCATACATGCCTGGCATCTCGGCCGTCTCGCCGCCGATCAGCGCACAGCCCGCCTGCCGGCAGCCGTCGGCGATGGATGCCACCACCACTTGCGCAACCGCGGCATCGAGCTTGCCGGTGGCAAAATAATCGAGGAAGAATAGGGGCTCAGCGCCCTGGACGATGAGGTCATTGGCGCACATGGCAACCAGGTCGATGCCGACGCCCTGGTGCCGTCCCATCTCGATCGCCAGCTTCAACTTGGTGCCGACCCCGTCATTGGCGGCGACCAGCAGCGGGTCCAGGTAGCCCGCGGCCTTCAGGTCGAAGAAGCCGCCGAATCCGCCAAGCTCCGCGTCCGCCCCCGGCCTCGCTGTCGCTTTGGCCAAGGGCGCGATCGCTTTTACGAGCGCGTTGCCGGCGGCGATGGAGACGCCCGATTGTTCGTAGGTTAGTCCCATACACTCCGTTCGTCCCGAGCCAGTCGAGGGACTGTCCTTCGTTGCCAGTGACAAGCAGCCCTTCGACGAGCTCAGGGCAAGCGGCATGTGGCTGGTAGCCACAAGCCGCTTGGATTTCCACGCCGTTGTCGCCAAAAGCCGCTCATGTCTCCACGCCGGCGCCTGCTGACCGCCACCTCCTGTCTGATCGCCCTCCTCGCCATTGGCGGGACGGTGGTCGCGCAGATGGAGGCCGGCGAGCGCGGCATCTTGCCGATCGACAGTTCCGGCACGCTTGAGATCACCGGCATCCATGTCGATGTCGGCGGCAAGGATGCGGCCTCGGCGCGCTTCGCCGGCTGGCGCATTGCCCAGCGCCAGGGTTTCAAGGCGTTTTGGGCCAAGCAGCATCGGCGCCCCATATCCGAAGCGCCGACCCTGCCCGATTCGACGCTCGACGGGCTCGTCAGCTCGATCATCGTCGAGCGCGAGAATATCGGCCCCAATCGGTACATCGCCGATCTCGGCATATTGTTCGACCGCGCCCGGGCAGGGGAATTGCTCGGTTTCGCCGGAGAAGTCCGCCGCTCGGCGCCAATGCTGCTGATCCCGGTGCTGATTACCGGCGGCACGGCGATCAGCGTCGAGACTCGCAACCCATGGCAGCGCGCCTGGGCGCAATTCCGCACTTCGCAGAGCCCGGTCGACTATGTCCGGGTCAGCGGCATGGGAGTCGACCCGCTGCTGGTCAACGCCGCCCAGACGAAGCGTCCCGGCCGCGGCTGGTGGCGCAACATCATCGACCTCTATGGCGCCGCCGACATATTGGTCGCCGAGGTCTCGCTGCAACGGCTCTATCCCGGCGGCCCGGCTTATGCGCGTTTTATCGGCCGTCATGGTCCCGACGGCGAGATGCTTGGCGGTTTCGACCTCAAGGCCAGGGACAGCGCCGAGATCCCGCGGATGATGGCCGAGGGTGTGCAGCGCATGGACGAATTGTTTACTCGCGCGCTCGCCGCCGGCGAGCTGCAGCGCGACCCGAGCCTGATCGTCGTCGAGCCGCCGCCGCCTGTCGAGGATGAGCTGGCGGCGGTCCAGCCGCTGACGGCGCCGGCGCTCAGCAGCATCCAATTGCAGATTCTGACCCGCAATGACGCCGGCCTCGCCAATGTCATGGCCGCATTGAGGGCGACCGCCGGCGTCGAGGCCGTCGGCACCGTCGGCGGGCAGTCCGGCTGGTCGTTGCTGATGGTCAATTTCCGCGGCGACAGTGCCGCGCTGGCGGCGGCCTTGAGAGCACGCGGCTGGAGCGTCAGCGATGTCGGCGGCACCTTGCGGGTTGTTCCCGGCTTGCCGGTGCCGGTACCGCCGCCGGCCTCGGCACCAGCCTCGGGCAAGCCCTCCGCCGCTCCATGAAACCCGCGGCCGACCAGATAGCGCTGCCGCTGGATTGGCCCCAGGCCGGAGACGAGCGGCGATTCATCCTGTCGGACGCCAACCGCGATGCCTTCGAGCATTTCCGTCACTGGAGCATCTGGCCGGTCAAGGCGACGATCCTCGCCGGGCCGCGGCGGTCGGGCCGATCGCTGCTTGCCCGCGGCTTTGTCGAGCGTGTCGGAGGCCGAGTGTTCGACGATGCCGAACGGCATGACGAGGAAGCCTTGTTCCACGCCTGGAACCAGGCCCAGGAGACCGGCAAGCCGCTGGTGATGGTGGTGGACGATCGCGACGCCTGGGAAGTGAAGCTTCCGGACCTGCGCACCCGCCTGGCGGTGACTCCGGTGGCGCGCATCCTGCAGCCCGACGATGCCTTGTTCTCGGCGCTGATCGAGTTGCTGTTCGCCGACCGAGGCCTGCATATCCCGGGCGATGCGCTCAGGTTCATCACCGGCCGGGTCCACCGCGATTATCTGACGGCCGAGCAAGTAGTGGAGGCGATCGACCGTTTCGCCATTGCCGAGCGGGCGCGCCTGACCTTGCCGACGGTGCGGCGAGCACTGATCGACGCCGGCCTGATCGATAGCTAGTCCTCCCCGTTCACGGGGAGGTGGCAGCACGCAGTGCTGACGGAGGAGCGTCGGAGCCCTGTCACCACGCCCCCTCCACCATCCTCCGGATGGTTCCCCTACCCGTGCCGGGGAGGAACTAGCCGCAGGTTACGCGGTCGACGCGATTGTCGGCGGTGAGCCAGATCGTCACTCGCTGCTCGCTATATTCCATGGTCACGGCCATTCCGTGGGCGACCCGGCGCAGCTCACGTGCGCCGGATACGCGAAGGACTTCGGCGCCCAGCGCCTCGGTTGCCGGCCGGCCGGCGAACTGACCGAGATTGTCGCCGTGACAGACGCCGCCGGCGGCCGGCGGAGCGGCGGCGGAGGTCGCGCATGCGGCGAGCGCGATGGGTGTGAGTAGGGCGACTTTACGCATCAACAGGTTCCCTGGCGGCCTTGGTCATCTTCAGCTTGCCGTTCTCGATGGCGAAGGCGAGCCGGCCTTCGACCAGGTCGAGAGCGTCCTGGCCGAATTGCTCGAACCTCCAGCCCCGCAAAATGTTCAAATTGTCGCGCACCCCGGCGGCCAGCGCCTCGAGCTCGTCGGAGCGGGCGATGAGCTTGGGCGCGACTCCGGTTTCCTTCGAGCGAATCTTGAGCAGCAGCTTTAGCAAGTCGCTGACCAGCATCGCATCCTTGTTCAGACCCGGGCGGCGCGGCTCGCGGTCCGGCATTTCCTCTGGCTCCAGCGGCTTGGCCGTTGCCAGCGCCGCCATCAGGCGGCCGCCAATGTCGTTCGACCGCCAGCCCGCGGACAGGCCGCGTACGCGCCCCAGATCCTCCTGGGTCTTGGGGGGATGGCTGGCCAGCTCCTGCAGCGTGTCGTCCTTGACGATCCGCCCGCGCGGCAGATTCTTGTTGCGCGCCTCATTCTCCCGCCAGGCAGCGAGCGCCTTCAGGCGGCCGAGCAATTGCGGGTTGCGTCCCGGCAGCTTCAGCCGCTTCCATGCATCCTCGGGCGCGAACGCGAAGCTCGACGGATCGGCGAGCCGTTCCATCTCCTCGTCGAGCCACGCGCCACGGCCGTTCCTGCGCAATTTCTCGACCATGCGCGGGAAAATCGTCGCCAGATGAGTGACGTCGGCGATGGCATAATCGATCTGGCGCTTGTCGAGCGGGCGGCGGCCCCAGTCGGTGAAGCGCGCGCCCTTGTCGAGCACGTGGCCAAGCATGGATTCGATGAGGTTCGAGTAGCCGACCTGCTCGCCAAAGCCGAGCGCCATGGCGGCGATCTGCGTATCGAACAGAGGCGAGGGTGTCTTGCCGGTCAGATTGTAGACGATTTCCAAGTCCTGACCACCGGCATGAAAAACCTTCAGCACATTCTCATTTTCGACCAAAAGGTCGAGCAGGGGTTTGAGGTCGATGCCCTCGGCCTTCGGATCGATGGCGGCCGCCTCTTCGGACGAGGCGATCTGGATAAGGCAAAGCTCCGGCCAAAAGCTGTTCTCGCGCATGAACTCCGTGTCGACGGCGACGAAGGGGGCGGATGATATTCGCTGGACGAACGCGGCCAGGCCTGCGCTGTCGCTGATCAACGGATGAATCTTCATGTTGCGACGAGGCAATAGCGAGCCGCACGCGGGTTGACAAAGCGCGGCAGCAAGTTAGCGCGCCGCCCGACAGATAACCCGTCACCCCGGCCCTGAGCCGGGGTCCGCCTGCCTTTCAACGCAGCAAGAAAAGGCGGATCCCGGGTCAGGGGTGCCATCAAAGTAGCACTTTGATGGGGCCCAAGCCCGGGATGACGATTCGCAGAGAATGACACGCATGCACCCGTACCGAACCCATAATTGCGCCCAGTTGCGCGCTGCCGATGTCGGCTCGACCGTCCGGCTGTCAGGCTGGATCCATCGCAAGCGCGACCATGGCGGAGTCCTGTTCGTCGACCTGCGCGATCACTACGGCCTGACGCAGATCGTCGGAGTCGCCGGCGGCGAGGCGATGAAGCTGCTCGACAGCCTGCGGCTCGAATCGGTCGTGACGGTGACCGGCGAGGTCGTCGCCCGCGGCCCCGAGGTGGTCAATCCGAAGCTCGCCACCGGCGAGATCGAAGTAGTGGCGCGCGAGGTTGCCGTGCAATCGGCGGCCGCGGAGCTGCCGATGCCGGTCGCGACCGAAGCGGAGTATCCGGAGGAAATCCGGCTTCGCTACCGCTATCTCGACCTGCGCCGCGAGCAGGTCCACGCCAACATCATGCTGCGCTCGGCGGTCATTGCCTCGATCCGCCGGCGGATGATCGAGCAGGACTTCACCGAGTTCCAGACGCCGATCCTGACCGCCTCGTCACCGGAGGGCGCGCGCGACTATCTCGTCCCCAGCCGCGTCCACCCGGGCAAGTTCTACGCGCTGCCGCAGGCGCCGCAGATGTTCAAGCAGCTGATCATGGTCGCCGGCTTCGACCGCTATTTCCAGATCGCGCCCTGCTTCCGCGACGAGGACGCCCGCGCCGACCGCAGCCCGGGCGAATTCTACCAGCTCGATTTTGAGATGAGCTATGTCACCCAGGACGACGTCTTCAACGCTATCGAGCCGGTTTTGGCCGGCCTGTTCGAAGAGTTCGCGAACGGCAAACAGGTGACGCCGGCCGGGCAGTTTCCGCGGATTCCCTATCGCGAGGCACTGCTGAAATACGGCACCGACAAGCCGGATCTTCGCAACCCGTTGCTCGTCGCCGACGTCGGCGGCCATTTCACCGGCTCGGGCTTCGGCCTGTTCGCCAAGATCGTGGAGGGCGGGGGAGTCGTCCGGGCGGTCCCGGCGCCGGGCACTGCCGAGAAGAGCCGCAAGTTCTTCGACGACATGAACGAATGGGCGCGTTCCGAAGGCTTTGCCGGCCTCGGCTATGCCACGCGAAAGGGTGGCGAATGGGGCGGGCCGATCGCCAAGAACCATGGGCCCGAGGCCATGGACCGGCTGGCCGCCGAAATGGGCCTTGGCCCCGACGACGGACTTTTCTTCGCCGCCGGCAAGGAAGAGGAAGCGGCCAGGCTCGCCGGCCTCGCCCGCACCCGCGTCGGCGAGGAATTGGGGCTCATCGCCGAAGATCGTTTCGACTTCTGCTGGATCGTCGATTTCCCGATGTTCGAATATAATGAGGAGCAGAAGAAGATCGACTTCAGCCACAACCCCTTCTCGATGCCGCAGGGCGAGCTGGAGGCGCTGGAGACCAGGGACCCGCTGGAGATCCTCGCCTGGCAGTATGACATCGTCTGCAACGGGGTCGAGCTGAGCTCCGGCGCGATCCGCAACCACCGGCCGGACATCATGTACAAGGCGTTCGAGATCGCCGGCTACACGCGCGAGGAAGTCGACACCAGTTTCGCGGGCATGATCAACGCATTCAAGTACGGCGCCCCGCCTCATGGCGGCTCGGCGCCCGGCGTCGACCGGATCGTCATGCTGCTCGCCGGCGAGCCGAACATCCGCGAGGTCGTCCTCTTCCCGATGAACCAGAAGGCGGAGGATTTGATGATGAACGCCCCGGCGATCGTCGACCCGAAGCAGTTGAAGGAATTGTCGGTCAGGGTCGTGGGCGAGGGGGCCGAGCTCTATTCCTGACCTGTCCCGCTTCGGCGCACCGGGGCGCAAGTGTCCGTTAATCAAAGTTAACTCAATTGCAGGCGGATTCGCGATGCGATAAGCCCGCTAGGTGCCGATCAATCTGGCGGATATCGAGCGGGGGGCACCGTTCGCTGGTGACTTTGCCGCAGCGCTAAGTGCGCTGCAGGAGCGGCTGTCGCGCGTGCAGATGGCGCAGATCGTCCACCGCCGCCGCGCCGTCATCGTCCTCGAAGGGCCGGAGGGCGCCGGCAAGAAGGGAGTGCTGAAGCGCCTCGGCGCTGCCCTTGATCCTTGCCATTTCGATGTTCATTGCGTCACACCCGACCGGCGCCAGTCGAGCGAGGGCCACTGGCTTGCGCGCTTCTGGAATCACCTGCCGGCAGCCGGCAATACGGCGATCTTCTTCCACAGCTGGTACCGCCGCGTGCTCGAGGACCACGTCATGGGGCTGGTCAGCGACAAGGAATGGAAGCGCGGCTTCGATGAAATCAACGAATTCGAGGCCCAGCAGCGCGACTATGGCACCTTGCTCATCAAGCTCTATTTCCACGCTACCGACCGCGTTCTCGACGAGCGCATCGGCGCCCGTGCCGCCGATCCCTGGCAGCATCAGATGCTCGGGCCGGTCGAGCTGCGCACCGCCGACGGGCGCGAATCCTATCGGCAGTCGCTGGCCCAGATGTTCAAGCTGACCGATACGCGCTGGGCCCCGTGGATGGGGATCGACGCCAGCGACGAGCAGGCGGCGCACATCGCCGCGCTGACAATTGTGGCCGAAGCCCTCGAAAAGGCGATTCCGCTCGAAGCGCCCGAGCGCAGCGAGCCGGCGGCACGCTTCACCACTTCCTCGCCGGCGCGGTTGTCCCCCGCCTAAGGACTGTCAGGCGGCCCTCAGCCGGACTTCTGCTTCCAGCAGTGGATAAAGTTGGGTTCCTTCGCGCTGCAGACGGCTCTGCATGGCACCCAGGACGAGATCGCTTTCGTAGCGGAAGCCGTCGAATTGCGCGTCGATGGCGCCGGCTTTACTCCAATTGCCGAAATAAGGCGGGCACATCGTTCGCAAATCCACGAGCTCAGCCGCGAATTCGCGTCCGGTCATGACGGTGACGGCCGATGCCGAGGCGGCAAGCAGCGGCAGCAGCTCACGTTCCTGGCGCTCGAAATAGGCCAGGAGTAACCGCTGCAATTGCAGAACCATTTGCGCGAGCTCTGCCCCGTTCGCCGTCTCCCGCCGCAGTTCACGGCGAATTGCGAAAATGGCTGCCAGCAGGCCTGCTGCCTCCTGGCGCCCTGACATGTTTCTGGTCACGCTAGTCCTCCCCACAATCAGGACGTAACGTGAGTTAATTAAACAAGTTGGGGTTAACAGGAAGTTACTTCGGCTCAGGATATCCGATGGCGACGACCTCATAGC
>JBKPSK010000001.1:0-4113 GCA_046734995.1 Pseudomonadota bacterium | reverse complement strand
GCCATTCGAAGCGATCGTCCTTCGGCGACGCCACGCGCACTTCCTGCGTGAATTTCTTGAACCCGGTTTCCTGATCCTGCTGGAGGCCAAACGGTGCACCGAACGATAACGTCAAGAGCGGCCCGAATATCGCGGTGCCGTCGAGGAGAAGCGTCTGCTTCAGGCGGGCATAGCTGGTCGAGGACAGCAGGTTCGCGAAGCCGAGGTCGTAATCGATGGTCCCGTTGTAAACGCGATAGCGGGTCTTGGTGGACTCTGGAATGAAGACCGTCTGGATCAGCTCATCATTGAACGGCTTTTGCGAATGGGAACCGACTTCGGCCAGGCTCGCCGCGTCGGCGTCGATGGTTTGCGCGATGGCTGTCAGGCGGATGCTGAGCACATCGTTCGGCTGGAAGAGCATTGACGCACGGCCGCCGTACACATCATCATCGTTGATATCCTTTCCACCGAGCGAGCCTGCCGAGTCGATGAACAATGCATCTTCGCGGGCGTCGATCCAGCCGCCTTCGCGCCGGTAAAAACCGCTGGCACGCAGGGCGAACTTGTCGCCGAGCGGCACATTGACGGCGCCGGTGGTGTTCCAGCCCATGTCGCCGTCATCGACGAATTCGATCCCGGCACGGACACGTCCCGAAAATTCGCCGAGCTTCGGCGCGTTGGTCACGAACTTGACGACGCCGCCAAGCGAGCTTGCGCCGTAAAGTGTCCCCTGGGGTCCGCGCAGAACTTCGAGCCGGTTGACGTCGAACGTGTCGAAGTCGCCGGCGAGGATGGCGCCGTTGACGAGGCCGGTGCTCGACCCGAACGGCGTTTCGTCGACGTAAACGCCGACCGTGGCATTGACGCCGCCGGTGTTGACGCCGCGCAGGATGATGCGCGTGTTCCCGGGGTTACCTTCCTGCAGGCTGAGGCCCGGAATCAGGCTTGCATAATCCTGGAAGCTGGTCGCCTGCTGGCGCTCGAGCGTCTCACCGCCGACGACGGTCACCGACTGCGGGATGTCGAGGATCGCCTCTTCGCGCTTCTGCGCGGTGACGACGATCGTTTCCCCTGTTTCCTCGGCAGTGCTGGTGTCTTGCGGCGCTTGCGCCTGCGCGAAAGCAGTGCCGCTGGCGGTGAATGCCAGCAATGCGGCCGAAGAATATAGGGCCGTGCGCGCCGAGTGGCGGATCTTAGTCATCGTTGTTCCCCTCTAAATTCAGTCCAAGCAATCAGACCCAAGTGTCGCCGAGCAGCCGGCGGAAATTTCCCCCAAGGACCAGGCGAATATCTGCGTCCGAGTAGCCGCGCCCGATCAGCTGCTCGGTGAGGTCGTGGATTTTTTGCGGATAGCGCATCACGCATTGGCCATTCCTTCGGGGACTGCCGCCAGGTTCTGCTCGGCTTCCCGCTCGACAATGCGTGCCGCCTCGACCGAGCGCGCGCGGCGATCGAGAGCCAGCAGCATGCCCGCGGCGATCGTCGCAACTGCCGCCAGAGTGATGAAAAAGGCGACCGGCTGCAGCTGGCTGTACCAGGACCCAATGTATCCCGCCGTCAGGCTGCCGGTGAAGATTGCAAGATACCAGGCAGCAACGGTCGTCGCCCCGAGACTGGGTGGCGCCAGCCGGGCGAAAAGGCCAAGGCCGGTCGGCAGGATATAGAGCTCGCCAAGCGTCAGGATGACGAAAAAGGCGGCAACCCAGAGCCAGCTAGCGCCATGCGGATAAAGCACCGAGGCGGCAGCGAGCAGCGCGTAGGAGGCCGCGACGATCAGCGCGCCGATTGCCATTTTCTGCAGCGGCGAATGCTCCCGGCCTTTGGCTGCCTCGCGCTTCCAGCGGATCAGCAGCACCGGGGTCATGACGATTACCAGCAGCGGGTTCAGCGACTGAAACCAGGTCATTGGTATCTGTGAATTGCCGATGCTGCGGTCGGTGCCTTCGATCCACAAAGCGACGGTATTCCCAACCTGCTCGTAGGCGCCGCGGAAGACGGTCACGGCCAGCCCGACGGCCAGCAGCAACGTAAAGGTATTGCGCCAGCTGCCAGCGCCTGCCTGGCCGGACGCGGGAACGATGGTTGCCAGCGAATGACTTTGGGGAAGATATTTGTTGCCGGCGAGATAGATGATGAGGCCGGTCAGCATGCCGATGCCAGCGGCGGCGAAGCCGTAGTGCCAGCCATAGACTTCGCCGAGCGTCCCGCAGACTAGTGGTGCCAGGAAACCGCCAACGTTTATACCGACATAATAGACGTTGTAGGCCCATCCCCGCCGCGGATCGTCAGGCCCGTAGAGGTCGTTGATCTGGCTCGGCAGGCTGGGCAGGAACAGGCCGTTGCCGAGCGCGATTGTCGCCAGGGCGAAATAGAACAACGGTTCGAACGCCATCATGAAATGACCCGCGGCCATCGTCGAGGCGCCGATGATCACCGCCAGTCGCTTGCCGAGGTAACGGTCGGCGACGGCGCCGCCGATGATCGGCGTGAAATAGGCGAAGGCCGGATAGGTGCCGTAGATAAAGGAGGAATGCTCCTGGGAGATCAGGAGCTGCTTGGTCATGTAATAGACCAGCAGCGCGCGCATTCCGTAATATGAGAATTGTTCCCACATGTTCGTAAGGAACAGGATGGTGAGCCCGCGAGGCTGACCGAACCAGTTTGATGGCTGGCTCATGCGGCGAGCACCGCGGCCGGGGTTCCCCAGACCTCGTCAGGGCACCATATCTGACCATCCGCATACTCGACGCCGGGAACGCGGTCCTGCTTCAGGAAGGTTGGGCCGTCGAGATCGACATAATCGCACAGCTGCCCGAGAATGAAGGCCGGGGCCATCGCCAAGCTGGTCCCAACCATGTTGCCGACCATCACGCCGAGGCCAAGCCGCCGCGCTTCGGCGGCCATGAGGAGCGCCTCGGTAAGCCCGCCGCACTTGTCGAGCTTGATGTTCACGACCTGGAAGCGGCCGACGAGCCCCGAAAGGTCCGCGAAGCCGAGCGCGCTTTCGTCAGCAGCAATCGGAATGGAGCTTTCGAAACCCTCCAGGTCTGCCTCGCAGCCACGTGCGAGTGGCTGCTCGATCAGCGAAACATTCTGCCCGGCCATCGCCTGAACCAGCGCGCCGAGGTCCTGAATGCCAAAGCCCTGGTTCGCATCCACCCCCAGCCAAACGTCGGGACGCGCCTTCCGGACGGCCCGCACGCGGTCGACGTCCAGTTCCAGGCTTCCCGTCAATTTGATCTTGATCGCAATGGCCTGCGTATAATTGCGCGCGCCCTCCGCCATCTTCGACGGCTCGTCGGCACCCAGGGTGAAGGTGGTCACGAGCGGCTGCGGAGAATTGATTCCAGCCAGCCGGTAAGCGGGCACGCCAGACTGCAGCGCCTCCAGCTCCCACATCGCGCAGTCGACCGCGTTCCGGGCTCCCCCCGGCGGGAGGAGCCAGCGAAGCTCCTCCCGGCTTCGGCAAGCCTCGATCGCCGCTCGATTGTGCTCGAGCTGTTCGACGATCTGCGGAGCCTCGTCCCCGAGGTAATAAACTCCCGCTGCCTCGCCCCGTCCGAGATGCTCGCCATCCAGGAGCTCGACGACGACCGCGTCCAAGGTTTCGAACACGTGCCCCGAAATCCTGAACGGAGCGACGAGGCGATGCTCCTCGACGCGGTACCTTAGCGCCTGGCTCATCAGTAGTTCGTCGCCAAACCGATGAGGTGATAGGCGGTGGCGACCCACAGGACCGTCAGCGTCGAAATGACGAGCAGCAAGCTCCACGCCTTGCCCTTCCAGGTGGCTTTCCAGCCGCCTTTCCGGCGCCACACCGCCCAGGCGTACCAGAGCGTTGCCGCGAACCCGCCGATGAACGCGACGATGCTGAGCACCTGCAGCGTCACGACAACCGGCACGAAGCTGCCGCTGAGCAAATTGAGGTCGCTGAACATCATCGACAGTGCGACCGCCCAGCCGATCAGGGTCGCGAGAACGGCGACCGCCCCGACCCGGCTAATCCGATAGGCAAGCAGGTCGCGGCGATCGAGCTCCAGCTTCGCCCCATAACGTCGGCGGACAATCGCCCTGACGGGCCAGAACACGGTTGTCAGGAAGAGAATGAGGAGACTCAGATATAGAAGCGGC